>CAVJRU010000155.1:1100-2065 GCA_963652025.1 bacterium | reverse complement strand
TTCCACGCCCCTTAGAGGGATGTCGGAACCGTCATAATTCGGGATTATCTGCGGTTTTATGTCCTTTCCGGATGCGTCCGGAGAGGTGTCCACGTGGGCTATGAAGCCGAGGGCAGGGGCGCTCTGACCTGCGGGGAGGTTTGATGGAATTTGAGCCATTACATATCCCCACTCGTCAAGCGTCGCCTTCACTCCGAGAGCCTCGAGTTCGTCCCGGAGCAACCTCAGAAGGTCAAGTTCCTTAGCCGCGCTCGGCTGACTCTCGCTGTTTTCGTCGGACTGGGTGTCCACTGAGATGTATCTTAAAAATCTGTCTAAAATCTTTTCCATATTATAGTAGAGTTAACTGAAACTTATTTTGTCCCGCCTTTTTCCGCTTTCATAGAGGATATTGTCATATATCCGATGATGGCGATATAAGGGAGGATGGCCACAGGCTCGGCCCAATACTGTGCCCAGACGCTGTCTGAAGGGATGTACCAGTCTACTTTTGCGAACTTGAGGATTGCGCTCACAACACCCATAAGTGCGCCGCCGGCGATGAAACCTGAAGCGATGAGCGTGCCTTTTTCCTGCCTTGCGGCGTTTACTTCTGCCTTTTTACTGCGGGTTGAGACGAACCACGAGATTGCTCCGCCCACAAGAAGAGGGAGATTCAAGTCAATCGGGATGAACATTCCGAGGGCGAACGCGAGAGCCGGCACCTTGCAGAGGGTGAGGACAATCGCAATCACGGCGCCAATGCCGTAGAGCAGCCACGGAGCATTTCCTCCGTTCATCATCGGCTCGATGACGGCAGCCATTGCGTTGGCCTGAGGGGCTACGAGGGCGTTTTCTCCGGTGAATCCGTAAGTTTGGTTGAGCACCATCATCACGCCTCCCACTGTGGCGGCGGCGACAAGCACTCCGAGGAACTTCCAGGTCTCCTGGTTCTTCGGGGTAGTTCCGATCCAATATCCCACCTT
>CAVJRU010000155.1:0-1090 GCA_963652025.1 bacterium | reverse complement strand
CCTTGAGGTCGGTGATGAACGCTCCCGCAACGGAAAGCGCCGTACAGACCACTCCGCCTATTACCATTGCGGCAACCATTCCGGCAGTACCCTTGAGTCCGCAGGCAACCAGGATGAGGCTGGCGAGGATGAGGGTCATAATGGTCATTCCGCTGACAGGGTTGGAGCCCACGATGGCGATGGCGTTCGCGGCGACGGTGGTGAAGAGGAATGCGATGACCGCCACTATGAGAAGACCCACGAGGGCAAGCCAGAGGTTGTCAACCACGCCGAAAGCGAAGAAGATGAAGACTGCGACAAGGGCGATGACAATGCCGAGAACGACGATTTTCATCGAGATGTCCCTCTGAGTCCTGAGAACTTCCTGCTCGGCTGGGTCGCCTTTTTTGCGGCGGAACTCACGCGTAGCAAGTCCCACTGCCGATTTGATGACTCCGAAGGATTTGATGATGCCTATGACTCCGGCGGTCGCTATGCCTCCGATGCCGATGTGGCGGGCGTAATTGCTGAAAATCTGGTCTGCAGTCATCTCGGAAACGGTCTGGGTGATGCCCGTGCCCATAAAATCAAGCACGCTGCCGCCCCAAACCAGGTTCATAAGCGGGATGATTACAAGCCACACGAGGAAGCTTCCGCAGCAGATAATGAAGGAGTATTTAAGTCCCACGATGTAGCCCAGTCCCAGCACGGCCGCTCCGGTGTTGACCTTGAGGAGCAGCTTGGCCTTGTCGGCAATCGTCTGTCCGAGGGCGAGGGTCGTGGTGGAGATGGTTTCGCTCCAGGCGCCGAAAGTGGCGACGACAAAGTCGTAGAGTCCGCCGATAAGACCGCTCGCAAGAAGAGTCTTGGCGCCCTTTCCGCCGCTTTCACCGCTCACGAGCACCTGTGTTGTGGCCGTTGCCTCAGGGAAAGGATATTTTCCGTGCATCTCCTTGACGAAGTATTTTCTGAACGGAATGAGGAAAAGGATGCCGAGCACGCCGCCAAGAAGGCTGGAGAAGAACACCTTGCTGAAGTTTACAGTGAGCTCGGGATATTTGTCCTGAAGAATGTAGAGGGCAGGAAGGGTGAAGATTGCGCCGGCCACGAT
>CAVJRU010000154.1:0-2109 GCA_963652025.1 bacterium | reverse complement strand
GGATAGTCGGATATATAGTACTGATGGGTTCCATACCAGCCCTGAGTGTATTGGCGTATGGAGGTTATCTTCTCATCGGATGAATCCGGTTTCCAGGAAAGTGCCGTGGCTGTCGCCTTGCCGCCGGTAATAAGCACAGAATAGATTTTGGAAGACGTTGCGTAGTACATAAGGTCCGCATTGTCACAGAAGGCCACGCTGACGATGTTGTCCATATCAGCACCGCTCACCTTGTAGGTATAAGTCGCTCCGTCAAGCGAATTGGCTTCGAAAGCGCAGATGTAGTAGTTTCCGGAAGCGTCCCTCAGAAGAATTGAAGGCATCTGTCCCTTCAGACATCCTCCGCCGATGGCCTTTGCTCCGGTAAGGTTCACATCGAAGCTGCTCGAAAGTTCCGACAGGGAAGAATTCATAAGCCCCCACCCGTATATGTGGTAGAACTTGGAATCAGACTCGTTGAACACCATAAGGCAGCCCTGGTCAAGAGCGTAGTAGCCGAAATTTCTGTCGGTAAATATGCTCGAAGGAGTCCTTGAATAGGCAACTTTAGAATAAACATTGTCAATGATGTCCACTATTCCGTACAAAGTCCCGTTCACAACCGCAATCGAAGAATATGCGCCGTAATTTGCGAGCGCCGTGGTCTTGAAGGAATCCTCCTTGATGCTGTTGAAAAGCTGGGCATCGGAGTCCTTGAGGCGGAAAGTCAGCGGGTCAAGACTCAGAATGTGAGAGTCGGTTCCGACAATGATTTTTGTCAAGTCGAGCGAAGAGGACTGCGAGCAGACTATCTCAGACATACAGAGAATTTTTCCTTCAAGAGGAGCTCCGTTCGAAAGGGAGTAGAGTTCACGGGTGTAGCGTGTCCCGTCCTTATAGCCGTATGTCAGCACCGGGTCCGCCACTATATCCACCTCGGAAGTCTGTCCTCCGTCACGCGTGTACGCAACGAGAAGTCCCTCTCCGAGAGAACTTCCGATATAAACATTGCTCACGGCGTATGCGGAAAGTCCAGTCTGTTTGTCGGTCACTTTAAGTGAAAGGCAATAAGGCTTGTCCGAAGGTGAATTTGACACTTTGTAATCAAGTTCCTTCGTATCGGACAGTTCTATCCTCTCATTCTCATTTCCCGGATAGAGGTCGATTTCCCACAGATAGGTAAAATCATCCTCACCGCGGCCCTCCTGACTCACTTTGGCAGTCATTTTTATTTCCTGCCCCCAGACAATGTTCAGCGTGCTGTCAACTCCCTCTATCTTTATCTCGGGGATGGAAACGGAAGCCTCGGTGCTCAGGTCCTTGTAGCAGGAGACAAGGGCAACGCACAAAAGCAGTGCAATCAGTGTATTTTTTACAGATATCTTCATCATTGGAACAAGCATTTTAGAATACATTCAAAGTCTCAAGGATGGTCGGAAGATTTTCCGGCTTTGTCCCTTCTCCGACTGCAGTTGATGTGGAAGAATAGAGTTCGTAATCGGAAGAATGCATATACGGGTTGTCCGGATTGGCCTTATCGTGACTCTCTACCATCTCTCTGAACTGCCTTGATGCCGAATACCACCAGGTTGGAAGCTTGTATATCAACTCCGGATAGGTGGTAACATAGCTTTTTGACATCGTATATAATTCCACATCCGCTCCAAGTTCCTCAACCAGCAGTTTGTGCAGATTCTTGCTGTACCCGTTGCTGAAAAACAGAAACCAGTAGCGCCAAACCTCAAACCGCGGCCTTGCGTACGATGCCGTCCACCCCACAAGAGATGATGTATTCCTGCGGAAAGAGAGCGGAAAATCGCTGTTAGGAACTATTGTGAAACGGGTATAGAGTTCCTCAACTGAAGAAGGAAGCGCATTGACTTTTATAACGATATTTCCGGAAAGTGCCCCGGAGTCTATCTGGGAACTCACAATTTTGTAATCCACGTCCTTCACAGCAGTGGAATCCTCAATAGCGAGAGAAATCTCCCTCGGGTAATCCGCTGCAGGTCCGACAAGAGTTACCGGAATGGTCAGTTCAATCTCGTCACCACTTTTCCCTATAAGCGAAAAAACATTTGTCGCAGAAGTGAAATAAACCGTTGAGTCACTTATGTCATATGCCTTTAC
>CAVJRU010000153.1:0-2128 GCA_963652025.1 bacterium | reverse complement strand
GTATAAGACGGTGACTCTCACCGACGAAGCTGCGAAGTACCTCAAGCAGGACGGCAACATTCTTCTTGCTGACGACGTAAAACTTGAAGTCGGAGCTACCTACAGGATGACGGTTTCAAACTGCTCGGCTCTTGACTCAGACAACAAGTTCGATGTGACAATTGACTTCAAGAAATTGTAATTCGTATGAAAAAGTTTGATTTTAATCGTCCGGAGAGAGGTACCCGCGAGTACATCTCTCCGGAGATTGATGTTCTTCCGCTTGGGATTGAAAGCGGTTTTGCATCGTCTGCCCAATGGGAAGACGGAGACGAGTCCTCCCCGGATTTTACGATTAACAGCGTTTATGACAGTGAATTCGAATAGGAGGATGGGACTATGAAAAGTAAACTTGAAATCTGTGCCGTCGCCTTTGCGGCAACCTTCGGCATCTTCCTTTCGGGGTGCTCGGAAAAACTGGACTCCACGCTTTCGGAGGACAACAGAAGGGTAGTCACCATTTCTACTGAAGCGCTCATCGCAGATGACTCCGGAGTCCCTTCCAAGGCAACTTGGGAGGATGGGAAAGGACTTCAGTGGGATGCGTCGTCTGATGCTACAGCGCTCGGTCTTGCTGACAACGCCGGGAGCAACACGGCTTCCACTGCTCTAACCATCGCTTCCGACGGCAGGGCGACATTCACGGGAGAAGTGAGCGGGAGCGCGACAAAGCTTCTTGCCTACTATCCTAAGGCTGAGGCGAAACTCACCTCGGAGAGCGCCACTTTGAAATTCAACATTTCCACCGAGCAGACTCAGTCGGCGGCAGGTAAGATGGATAGCTCTCAGGGAAGGCTTCTTCTTGTGGGAAAAGCTCCCATAGACCTCGGCACGTCCACCTCGTATTCCGCTTCGATGAGGATGATTTCTTCTCTAGCGCGTTTTCTTGTCTATTCCTCAGAGGGAAAAACCGACCAGGTGAAATCGGTTTCCGTAACTTCTGATGCAGTTATCGCCGGAGACAGAGTCGCGCTTGTCAACTGGACCAATGAAGGAAATTCCGAATCTGCAGGAAGCTATGGGGCAAAAACCGCAATGGTCACTCTTTCCGCTCCGCTGGACCTTACAGGCATCACCTCGAAGGCTGACGCGAAGGGAATATACCTCGGATTACTCCCTGCCTCATCAGCGTCCACCACTTACAAGGTGACAACAGACAAGGGCATCTATGTCTTCACTGCATCATCGGCAAAGCAGTTCCTCTCTGGAACCATCCATAACATCCCTCTCAACCTCGACAAGGCCGCTTTTTCAGCCACCTGCCAGAGCCTTACCCAGGGTCAGGAGATGGATTTCGGAAAGTTCGTGGACATCTCCACCTGGAACTTCGACCCTGATTTCTTTACAGTTGATTCCGCTTCAAAGAAGGTGACTTTCAATGCTGTCAGCGGACTCTACAGGCTGGACTATAACATTGAGAAAAAGTGGATTAGGGTTGAGCCTATGAAGGATGAAAGCACGATGCTCAGCCTTTCCGAGGACGGCTCAGGCGCAGTCTGGGTAATCGGAAACAAGTTCGGTAAACCTGCAATCGGCTACAGCTGGAACACCACCGCAGGCGCATACGCTATGGCTCAGGTCTCAGACAAGGTCTATCAGTTCACTCTCTCCGTCCCGGGTCAGCTTAGCGCCTCTGAAGGCGAAATCAAATTCTATGGACAGAAGGGCTGGGGCACCGAACTCAAGAAGGCCAATTATGCCTCGACAGATTTGGGCTCAGCCTTCACTATGAGCGATGCGGGCAACATCAAGGTCGACTCTGTTGCTGTTGAGTCCGGAAGGAGCTACTGCTTTACACTTGACCTCACCGGAGGCATCTCGGCGGCAAAACTCTCGGTTGCCCTTGTCGACCTTAGGGTGAACGGGGTGAAGGCCGAGGCAACATCCACCGCTTCAGTTTACAAGGTAGCGGCGGCCCCTGTGGAGCAGAACAGTGTTCTCAGCCTCTCCGGTTTCGGAAACCTCGGCGGCTGGACATTCGATTCAGACCATTTTACCAAAACGGCCGATGGACTCAAGTTCAATGCGGTTTCAGGTTACTACTCATTCGAGCTCAATCTCAAGGACAAGTATGTGATTGTCCGTCACG
>CAVJRU010000152.1:0-2141 GCA_963652025.1 bacterium | reverse complement strand
GCGTTGTGCTCCTAGCGAAAATCCTCACAACCCCTAGGTTGCTGCGGTTTTCGCGTCGTCGCGAGCCTTGCATCCCATCTTCTTATGCCGGTCCCCTATCTCCCGCACCGTCCTAAAAAGCGGTCTGCCGCTAGTTAGTCGAGTTTCAGGACGGCCATAAACGCGGACTGCGGCACCTCCACCGTGCCAATCTGCCTCATCCTCTTCTTACCCTGCTTCTGCTTTTCGAGAAGTTTTCTTTTACGGCTGATGTCACCTCCGTAGCACTTCGCGGTCACATCCTTGCGGACGGCCTTCACCGTCTCGCGGGCGATGATTTTAGCGCCTATAGCGGCCTGGATTGCGATGTCGAACTGCTGACGCGGGATGAGCTCCTTGAGCTTTTCGCAGATTTTGCGTCCGAAGTCGTAGGCGTGGTCAACGTGGGTGAGGGACGAAAGCGCATCGGCCGGCTCTCCGTTCAGAAGGATGTCAAGCTTGACGAGTTTCGCGTCCTTGAAGCCCACGATGTGGTAGTCAAACGAAGCATAGCCCTTGGAAATGGACTTGAGCTTGTCGTAGAAGTCGAAAACAATCTCCGAAAGCGGCATCTCGTAGGTGAGCTCCAGACGGTCGGAGGTGATGTAATGCTGGTTTACGAGCGTGCCCCTCTTGTCGAGGCAGAGCTTCATAATCGGCCCGTAGAAATCGGCCTTGGAGATGACCTGGGCGCGGATATACGGCTCCTCGATGTGGTCTATGAGGGTCGGGGCCGGAAGCCCGGAAGGATTATGGACATCGACGCATTCGCCCTGGGTTGTGTAAACCTTGTAGGAAACGTTCGGGACGGTGGTGATAACGTCCATTCCGAACTCTCTGAAAAGTCTCTCCTGCACAATCTCAAGGTGCAGAAGCCCGAGAAATCCGCAGCGAAATCCGAATCCGAGGGCAAGGGAAGACTCCGGTTCGAACACGAACGACGCGTCGTTAAGCTGGAACTTCTCGAGGTCGGCGCGAAGTTCCTCGTACTGGTCGGTCTCCACCGGGTACATTCCGGCGAAAAGCATCGGCTTCACCTCCTCGAATCCCGCGATGGCCTCCGTGCAAGGCTCGGCAACGGTCGTGATGGTGTCTCCCACCTTCACTTCGCTCGCGGTCTTGATGCCCGAAATGATGTAACCCACGCTTCCGCAAGGGATTTCGTTCCTCGGGCAGAGTTTCATCTTCAGAACTCCCACTTCGTCAGCGACATATTCCTTTCCGGTGTTGAAGAATTTAACCTTGTCGCCGGCCTTGATGCTGCCGTTCTCCACCTTGAAGTAGGCGATGATGCCCCTGAAGGAGTTGAATACAGAGTCGAAAATAAGGGCCTGGAGCGGTGCGGAGGGGTCTCCCGAAGGTGCCGGGATGCGCTCAATTATGGCATCCAGAACCTCCTTCACTCCCTGACCCGTGCGCGCCGAAGCCTTCAGGACTTCCTCCGGCTTGCAACCTATCATATCCACAATCTGGTCGGTCACGACATCAACCATAGCCGAGTCCATATCGATTTTGTTGAGGACCGGGATAATCTCAAGTCCGTGTTCCACAGCAAGATAGAGGTTCGATATCGTCTGCGCCTGAATCCCCTGGGTGGCGTCCACGACAAGCAGCGCGCCCTCGCAGGAGGCTATCGCGCGGGAAACCTCGTAGGAGAAGTCCACGTGCCCCGGAGTGTCGATGAGGTTGAGGGTGTAGGTGTCCCCCTTATACTCATATTGCATCTGAATCGGGTGGCTCTTGATGGTGATTCCCTTTTCCCTTTCCAGGTCCATAGAGTCCAGCACCTGGTTTTCCATATCCCGGGCGTTCAGGGTGTCGGTAATCTCCAGCATCCTGTCCGCCAGGGTGCTCTTTCCGTGGTCAATGTGCGCGATTATGCAGAAATTTCGAGTGAAGTTCATATTGCTGTCCTTTTATAATAAGGTCTGTGCCGGTTTTATAAGGTCTGCTCCTGCTCGGAGAAGGCACATAGTTCAAAGTTTTATAGGGCCTGTCCCTGCTTATGGGGCCGTAGTCCAAAGTGCAGTCCCCTCCGGGGGCGCATCGGATTGCAAAGATAGTCACAAAAATCCATATTTTTCGCAATATCCCTTCGTGGACCTGCAGCCAAAATCCCTGAG
>CAVJRU010000151.1:0-2166 GCA_963652025.1 bacterium | reverse complement strand
TCCGGAGAAGATGCTGGACAAGATCTGGAAGGACTGGGAGAAATTCGCCCAGTATGCATTCAATAAGTCGCACGCTACCTGCTATGCTTGGGTAAGTTACCAGACAGCCTGGCTAAAGGCGCACTATCCGGCGGAGTTCCAGGCCGCGAACCTGAGCAAGAACCTCTCTAAGATGGACGAAATCAAGAAGATTATGGATGACTGCAAAAAAAGCGGCATCAAGGTCTTGAATCCGGACATCAACGAGTCGGGCAACGCGTTTTCCGTCAACAGCAGGGGGGACGTACGTTTCGGGCTCGGCGGCATCAAGTCTTTCGGAGCGAACATCGTGCAGGCCATCCTGAAGGAGAGGGAGTCCGGCGGACTGTTCGCCGACATCTACGATTTCATCGAAAGGATGGCGGGAGTCGTGGGAAGAAAACCTTTGGAGACTCTGGTCTATTCCGGAGCCTTCGACTCCTTCAACATCGACCGTCGCCAGTTCTTCGCCCCGTGCCGAAACGGAGACCTCTTCATCGACGCCCTCTCCCGCTACGGGGAACTGTACCGCCGCGATCAGGAATCCGCGTCCATTTCGCTTTTCGGCGAGGCTGAGGAAATGAAACCGCAAAGGCCTGAAATCCCACTCGTGGAGGTGAAGGAGGACGACACCCTTGCCTACCTCCAGAAGGAGAAGGAGTTCGTGGGTATGTTCCTTTCTTCACACCCTCTGGACAAATACCGCTTCGAGATTGACAACTTCACGGGCTGCACTCTTGCGGGTCTTCGTAAACTCATAGACGACTGCACGGCCTCTCAGACCCCGCGGAAAGTCTGCGTCGCGGGGCTTATCACCCAAACCCAGAACCTTGTCACCAAGAACGGAAAGAACTTCTCCAAAACGGTGATTGAGGACTATGAGGGGAACTATGAGCTGGTTCTTTTCGACAAGGACCACGAGAACTATATGGGCTACCTTCAGGAGCATCAGGCTATATGGATCGAGGGGGAAATCAGGGCGAGGTGGAAGGCTAACCGCAAGGAAGACGGCACACTGGAGCAGGTTCCGTTCGCTTTCAAGATCTCTGCGATGAGGCTTCTCGGCAACCTTGCTGAGGAGAAGGTGAAGGAACTGGTGCTGCTGCTTTCCACAACGATGCTCTCGGACAGTTTCAGAGCGGCCCTCGTGGAGGTAATCAAGGAGAACAAGGGCAAGACCCAGCTCGTCATCAGGCTTTTCGATCCGGTGCATAAGTGGAACATCGAGCTCGCCTCCAGAAAGTACAGCATTGGCCTTTGCAGCGCATTTCTTCAGCAGCTCAAGGACCTTGGCATCAACTATGAAGTGAATAAGAAATAGGTAACGGCTCCGCTTCTGCGGGGCTTAAATTCAGTTATATATGGAAGAAGGTTTTTCAAGTCTTGGAAGGATTGAAGCGGTAGAAAGGCTCTTTGAGGGAACGGGCTACAAGCCGTTCGAGAGCACCCGCTGGGAGATAAAGGGAGGGGCGGTGGCAACCCAGAAGAGCCGCTGCTTCATCGAAGGGTCGGATTTTGACCTCGTGTATTTCCCGCTCAAACATCTTGGATATAAATGCGTTACGGCCGTAACCGGCGAACTTTACGCGGAATTTTCACACCCGCGGACTCTTTCTGTCGTGATTGGCGTGCCGGCAAAACTCGACTTCAGCCACATCAAGGAGCTCTGGGGCGGAGTGGTTTCCGCCGCGAAGGAGCACGGCTACCTCTCTCTCGCCCTCGAGATTATGCCTTCGATGGTGGGCCTTGCGGTTTCAGTCGCCGCCGCCGGGGAGACCTCCCTTCTGCAGGCTAAAAGACGCCCATCCGCCAAAAGTATGGACCTTATCTGTGTCAGCGGAAGCCTTGGAGGGGCATATCTGGGGCTTAATGTCTTGGAAAGGGAGAAGCGGGAGTTCGACAAAAAAAAGGACGACCACGAGCAGCCTAAGCTTGAAAAATATCGTGATTTTGTGGGCGAATACCTCAAGCCGTCTCTTTCTCCGCACATCGTAGAGCTTCTGGAGGAGGACGAAATTGTGCCGAGCTACGGCTATTTGGTCTCAAAGGGGCTTGCTGACGCCGTGAAGAGCCTAGTGAGGGACTCGGGGCTTGGCGCGAAGATATATGCCGAGAAAGTGCCGTTTATGGGCAATTCCATAGACCTTA
>CAVJRU010000150.1:0-2175 GCA_963652025.1 bacterium | reverse complement strand
CCTGGTTGTAGTTCGCCGCCACGCCACGCACCTGCTGCGAGAGCCTTCCCATCTCAAGGAAGAGCCACTCGGGAACGGAGCCGCTGCCGCCTGTGTCCACGACCGTCTGTTTGGCGGATTTCCTCGGCTTGCCGGGCGCGGTCAAACGTGCCCTCACGAAACGGCTGACCGATCCGTAACCTGAGATGCGGCTGTAACGCCGGACGGTCTCGAAGTCCGCCTGCGTGAGCCTGACGTGCAGGTCCTTCATCTTTTTTCTGCTCTCTTCCTTCACTGTTCCCATAAACGTGTCCTTTAAGATGCTAAATCAATCCCGGGAGGCGACTTCGGAGCTACCCGTTCTCTCTTCCGCCGTAGGTGACGGCGGCAAGGGAAGGAGCGCCCCCGTGCGCTCCGGGTCGATCGGACCACCCCGAAGGGTGGTACACATCGACACTCCTTGCCCTAATTTTTGGCGTGTTTTTCTGTTCCTCCCGCAGGGGCAAATGTACGAAAAATATTCTTTTATGTATAGAATACATTATCGCTTTCTTTGTTATTCATTATCTTTGCGAGAAAATCAATAAACATCCCCGACAAGACATTGGCGGAGGAAAAGGAAAGGACTATGGTAAAGAAAGGCAGACAGGACGTCGTTAAGACCGGGACAGACAAGATGATCATCGCGGGAGGCAACTTCATAAGGGCGCATTACAAGCTACCGCCTCTCGGGGAGGACATCAAGAATGCCATCGTCGCTCTCTTCCAGTTCCTCGTGTCGGGGCAGAGGATGAACGGCCCTGTGTCGGTGGAAGCGATGGATGATATGTCGGTCATCCACACCGACTACGGTGACGTGTCGGTGAACAGGGTCGAGCATCCGGTGAACCGCAAGCTTCAGACGAAGTACATCTTCACCGTCCCGATGCAGTTCTTCATTAAGGGCCGCAGGTCTGACGGCAAGATCTACAGGAATATGGTCGAGGCCCTGCACGCCCTGGCGGAGTGCAGGTTCACCTTCGTCGATTCATCCAACGGCTTCCGCCATACCACGAACACGGGCATCATCAATGATCCCGAAACGCTCTCGCCTCTGGAGGGAGCGGACGGAAGGAACACCATCGTGACGTTCTCGATGACGCGGTCGATGTTGGAGGTTCTCTTCGATGCATCGTGCGGTTTTCACCGCTTTATCGAGGCCGAATGTATGTCCCTGACTTCAATCTATGCCAAGCGCATCTATGAGCTGCTCTGCGGCCGGGACGGAGGGTCGGTGTACAAGATGGAGGTCGGGCGGTTCAAGGAGATGTTCTGCATCACCGGACAATACGCCCTCCTTGCCGATCTCAAGCGGAGGGTGCTTGAGCCTGCGGTGAAAGAGATAAACGAGAAGACAGGATTGACCATCGCTTATTCGGTGGAGAAGGGCGCGAACGATTCCGGGGTAAGGATTATCGCCTTCAAGGTCCTGCGCAACCCGGCTCTTCTCGCGGCAGACGAGCTGTCGAAAAGATATGTCGTCTGGCCGGAGGCCCGTCTTATGGAGTTCCTTACAGGTGAGGTGGGAATGCGGAAGGGAGAGATTCGTCCGCACGCTCTTCTCTTCCATAGGGTGTCGATTGCTCCGGCAGTGATGGCGGAACTGCCTCGCAAGTGGGAGAAGACCTGCGAGAGGATTCCGATGGAAGGGACAGACCGGGTGACGCGGGAGATGGTGCGAAAGGAACGGGTGGCCCATTTCATCGGGACGCTGCAGGGTATGCTGGATGACTACGGACTCTGACGCACCCGTGCGGACGCGTAAGAAACCTCGTGCTATTTGTCATAATTCCGCACGGAATCGGAGGCGTTTTTACGGAGTTTCGCGTCATCCTGCGACATTCTGCGGAATCTGACGTTGAGAAGCAAGGTAATATCGGCAGTTTCTGACTTATTTAGGTACTCAGAGCAGCGGGAAACTGCCTTCTGGAGGGCCGAAAAACCTCGTGCTATTTGTCATATTTTTTTTCGGGACATCGTGCTATTTGTCATATTTCCGGGAAGAAACCTCGTGCTATCTGTCATAAAACCTCGTGCTATTTGTCATATTTTTTTCAAAATTCGTCCTTGTAATTAATTTATCAGCAACGAGATATCTGCTTTGTAAAAAGAAGTGGTAGTATATTAGTATGTATACTTATTGGTAAGTATATACTA
>CAVJRU010000149.1:1773-2185 GCA_963652025.1 bacterium | reverse complement strand
GGCGACTCTTTCGAGCCGCCATAAATGTTTTCACAACGGAATAATCCTTATTGTGAATTGCTTCAGATTCAACGGCAAATGTAGGGAATTTCCGTGAATAACCAAGCATTTGGGAAAAATTTTCTTAAATTTGAGGGATTTATGCTCCGAGGAGCGACTCCTTACCGGAGCAGCTTAGGCGCCCGAAGGCATTTACACGGAGCGCACAATGACCGCACAAGAACACTAACAGATTATGAAAAAGATACTTGGACTTGACTTGGGAACGACATCCATCGGATGGGCGCTCGTGAATGAAGCAGAAAATCCTGAAGAAAAATCGTCAATAGTGAGGCTCGGAGTTCGCGTCAATCCACTCACCGTGGATGAACAGACCAACTTCGAGAAGGGAAAAGCGATTACCACCAATGCC
>CAVJRU010000149.1:0-1715 GCA_963652025.1 bacterium | reverse complement strand
GGCTCGGAGTCCGCGTCAATCCACGAACCGTGGATGAACAGACCAACTTCGAGAAGGGAAAAGCGATTACCACCAATGCCGGAAGGACTCTAAAAAGAAGTATGCGCCGCAATCTCCAGCGCTACAAACTTCGCCGTGACAATCTTGTAGAGGTAATGAAGGAGGCTGGATGGATTGACGAGTCTACAATTCTTGCGGAACAGGGACCGGGCACCACTTTCGAGACACTGCACCTTAGGGCTAAGGCTGTCAGCGAAGAGGTTTCCCTCTCCGAGTTCGCACGTATTCTTCTGAGTATCAACCGCAAAAGGGGCTACAGAAGCAGCCGTAAGGCCAAAGACTCAGACGAAGGCAGCCTCATTGACGGAATGAGCATTGCCAAAAAACTCTATGACGACAATCTCACTCCCGGACAATTCGTTCTTGAGAGGATGAAGAGCGGCAAATACTCCATCCCCGAGTTCTATGCCTCCGACCTCAACGCCGAATTTGACAAAATCTGGGAGGCTCAGTCAAAGTATTACCCTGGGCTTGTTACAGCCGGACTTCGCGAGAGCCTGCGTGGGAAAAATGCCGGGCAGACCTGGAAAATCTGCGAGGAGGCCTGGGGTGTGAAAGGCATCAAGCGGGATAAGAAAAAGAAGGAACTCCAGTTGGAGAATTACCAGTGGAGAGTAAACGCGCTGACAGAGAAAATGCCTTTGGAAGAGCTCACATACGCCCTCCAGGAAATCGCAAAGCAGCTCTCCTCCTCCAGCGGCTACCTCGGTAAAATAAGCGACCGCAGCAAAGAACTCTATTTTGCAGGAGAAACCGTCGGCCAGTATCTCGCCCGCAATTTTGACCAGAATCCTCATTTCAGTTCAAGGAATGTTGTCTTCTACCGTCAAGACTATCTCGACGAGTTCGAAAGACTGTGGGAGACTCAGCGCCGTTTCCACAGCGAACTCACCGAAGAACTGAAGCACGAAATCCGCGACATAATAATCTTCTATCAGCGCCCTCTCAAGAGCCAAAAATCGCTTGTGAGCCTCTGCCCTTTCGAGTCACGCGAGATTAGAATCACAGAAGACGGAGTGGAAAAGACAAAGACAGTGGGACCAAGGGTATGTCCGAAATCCTCCCCTCTTTTCCAGGAATTCAAGATTTGGCAGACACTCAATAACCTCAAGGTCAACGGCGAACTTGTTCCAATGGAAAAGAGACAGGAGCTCTTCCGCGAACTCACCTGGAAAAAGGACCTGAAAAAGTCCGACATACTTAAAATTGTATGCGGAGTCGTGCGCCGGAGTGATGAGATAAACTTCAAAGACGGCATCCAGGGCAACACGACCATTTCATCCCTTCTAAACTTCTATCTCCAGATGCTGGAATTTGACGAGACCGAAATCAGTGCCTACGAAAAATTACCAGCCGATAAACTTCTTCCGATTCTCCGAAAGAACTTCGAGGCAAGAGGCTGGGACACAGGACTTTTGGAGTTTGACTCTCTGGCCATTGGAGACGCCCTTGAAAAGGAGCCGCTCTACCGTCTGTGGCACCTTCTCTATTCTTACGAAGGCGACAAATCAGCCACAGGTAACGCCTCCCTCATAGAGAAGCTCTCCGCCCAATTCGGATTCGACACCGACAGCGCCCGTCTTCTCGCCTCTGCGACATTCGCCCCTGACTACGGCAGTCTCAGCACAAAGGCCATCCGGAGAATCCTCCCACAT
>CAVJRU010000148.1:0-2287 GCA_963652025.1 bacterium | reverse complement strand
GCCTCCCTGAATCTTCACGGCTCCGGTGAAAAGGGCTGCCAGAACTGCGAATGTCAGGACGAGTTTTCCTACGAACCCCCAGGTAAACTGGCTCCAGAGGCTTGCAGCGTCCACATTTTCCCACAGAGCCCAGGTCTTGAATTTGAGTGCCGAGAAATCAAACCATCCGGTCAGGACGGAAACTATCGCGATGATGATGACGATGAAGCCTAGCCAGCACGCCATCCAATCCTCGGACTTGAAATTTTCTTTCATTTTATTTACGGTTTATATCTTAATACACGGGGTATCTTGCGTTTGCAACGCAGGATAGAGCGCAAATATACTCATTTTTACTATTTTTGCACAAGAAGGGACGATATTTGAATGGTATCCCTCGTTTGAATATGGAAAATGACAATACGCTCAGATGCCCCCACTGCGGGGAATTATCTAAAGTTCAGATATACGACAGCATAAATGCTTCCTCCTCGCCGGAACTCAAAGCCGCCGTTATGGACGGCTCCGCCTTCCTTTGGGAATGTCCCCACTGCGGAAAACAGAACCTCATCCGCAGCCAGCTTCTCTATCACGACCCTGAAGCAAAACTGATGTTCTGGCTCACTCTCGGGGATGACGATCTGGAAGCCCGTGCCCAGGAAATGTATGAACGCGTTGCGGAACTTTCGGACTACGTCCTGAGATTCGTGGATGAGCCGGGAGAACTCATCGAGAAGGTGAAAATCTTCGATGCAGGCTTCGATGATGCCGCGATGGAACTCTGCAAGCACCTGACACGCCTGGAGCTGATAGGAAATTCGCAGGAACTCGCGCAGAAGCTTTCCCTCGCCCCGTTCCGCTTCCTTAGAGTCGACGGCTCCGACCATCACATCCAGTTCGCCTATCCTCTGGACGCTCAGATGCAGGTGGCGGAAGTCGGATTCAACGTTTACGAGGACAGTGCCGGCATACTTCGCCGCAATCCTCAGCTCACGGAGTCCCTGAAAGGGTTCTGCCGTGTAAATTCAGACTGGATAAACACACGTTTTGCATAGCGGAATGAAAAGGATAATCACGATACTCACTGCTGCCGTCCTGCTGCACACTGCGGCCGGAGCGGCCAATATTCTCAAGGACGGAGAACATTTCGAATACACGCTGCAGTTCAAGATGGCCTGGACGTGGATCGATGCCGGCAAGGCCTATTTCGAAACCCACGCCACCACCTACAACGGCCAGAAGGCGTTCCGCACCGCTCTCATCGCCAACGGAAACCGCGCCGCGGACAAGATTTTCGTTCTTCGCGACACTCTCGAAACCACCCTCGCTCCGAACTGCACTCCGCTGTTTTTCCGCAAGAGCTGCATCGAGGGCAAAGACATAGTGGACGAGAAAATATACTTTTCCCGCGAGAAGGGACAATACAAGGCCCGGATACTCAAGACCTACACTGACGGGCACGTGCGCGAAGGCGGCGGACAGAGCGGCAAGCCCATCTATGATATGATTTCGCTCGTGCAGTACGTGCGCTCGCTGGACAATTCCACCCTCAAGCCCGGTTCCCGCATCAGTCTGAATATGGCCGGATCCTATCGCGTAAGCGAACAGCATCTGCGTTACGCCGGAGAGGAGACCGTGGACGCCGGAAGCCGCGGGAAGGTCCTTTGCCGCGTATTCACCCTCGTGAAAGACACGACCGACAAAAAAGGGCGTCCGAAGGAAGAAACCACCCTCCGCTTCTACACCACCGCCGACGCCCGTCAGCTCCCGCTCCGCATCGACATCTTCCTGAAATTCGGCGATGCCCGCGTGGTCTTCGACCAATGAACCCCTTCCCTTAGTGAGACTTTGTCAGTAAAACCCCGCCATTCTCCGGACAAACCTTCCCTTAGTGAGACTTTGTCCGTAAAACCCCGCCATTTCACGGACAAACCGCCCTTGCGTAAAGGTTTGTCCGTAAAAAAACGTTTTCTTACGGACAAAGTCTCATTCTGAGGCCCCGCCGGCGCTTCCGGGGATTCGCAACCGCATTGGACGGCGAAGCCGGCCGGAGAAAAGTGACTGCGGAGGCAAAACTTGTCGCGGCGACCGCAGCGAGCGTCAGAGCTGACCGCTTCGCCCGCGCCGACCACCCGCGCCGACCGCAGGGAGCGGTTGAGCGCGGCCGCTTCGCGTCCAATTCGGAAGTGGGATTTGGAATTGCGGGGTAAAATCCATAACTTGCGATTTGAATGGTTTGCCGGGAGCGGGCGCAGGATGGATGACCATTCGCCGAAGATATTAAAGGATAAAAACTGAGGTAGTATGT
>CAVJRU010000147.1:0-2320 GCA_963652025.1 bacterium | reverse complement strand
CCCGAGGTCTGTTTCCAGAATGACATTGACAGCGGATGTCGCTGATGGTTTGCCACACGCCGAAAGCAGAGCTGCAGCAACGGCAATCACGGTAAATATTCTTTTCATAAAATGATTTTAAAGTCTCCCGTTCCGGGGCAAACCGGGACGGGAGAACAGTTACAGCGATTATTTCTTAATGCAACGGACTACAGTAGCATATTCCTTATGACCGTCACCCCAACCCCAATGGTCGCAATAGTCCAAAAGATTGGTGAGGTAAAGACCTGCAATCCCATCATTGTGCGAGGTGGCACCCCAGCAGGTTATAAGCCAAGTTCTATCGGTATATCCGCCGGAAGAAATCCATCCGCACACCGGAACGAACATACCGCCTTCCTCAACGATGTTGCTCTTGTTGATTCTTTCAGGAACGTTCTGTCCCCAGCCTACGATAAAGCCGTCCTTTGAAAAACCGCGCTCTCCTGCGTTCACACGGATGCAGTTGAAATTGGTCTTCGTTGCACAGTGGTCGTCTGAAAAGCCGATGGTCTGAATAAGTTCCCAAGAGGTCGGAACTCTCCATCCTTCCGGACAAGGGTCGTTCTCGTCATCCCAAGCATCGTCGTCATCAACAACTTTAGTCGGATCTTCCGCATCGTACTTGCGATGAGGCTCGGAATATGCCTTGCAAGCATCAACAAATCCCTCTACAGGGACCATCCCTTCAGCTGAAGGAGTAGCACCGCCGAAAGCGCCGCCGTTCTTTGACGGATCGAAAGGCCAGGCCTTTTTGCGGTTGAACTGGAACGCCGCAGAAGTTGCCTCGACGTCAGTTTCGAATGTTCCTGTACCTGAAAGATTGTAGGCTGACCATACGCGTCCCGTCCCGTCAAGACCGACGATAAGAACTTCGCCTTCGCCGAGCTGAAGAGGAGACTGGATTATCTTTGCCTGAAGAGTCTTGGTCCCGTTGGAAACCTCCACAATCACGGAACGGGAGTCTGTTGTAGAAATTGCCTGAGCGACAGTAAGGGAGAGAGTGAAAGCGCCCTCGCCTTCCACCACCTCACTCGTGCACCAGTCGGTAGTTTCAGTTGACCACTCCGTGAACTCTACGGTCCAGGAGTCTTTTCCTGTAATGGAGAGTTCAACAGTACCGCCCTCCGGAGCGACATTGCTGATTACCGGAGACAGTCCGAACTCGGGACCCGCAGCGGGCTTTTCCTGCTGAGTGCAGGCAGACAGAAGCGCAATGGCCGCACCTGCAAAAAATAAAATCTTTTTCATAATTGAATTTTGTTAAAGTTTGTGTTATCCGTTAATAATTAGGGTTTTGCCACAGGTTAGGATTGTTGTCGCAATCCTGCTGCGGAAGAGGCATACGCTCGTTTTTTCCAAGAACGAAGTTATCGAAATCAGCATCCCTCGTCTTCAGTTCAGACACCGTGGCTTCATCGAATCCCCAGCGTTTGAGGTCAATCCATCTGACACACTCAAATGCGAGTTCAAGAGCGCGTTCAACCTTCAGGTGCTCTTTGAAGGCGGTGTAGTCGGAAGTAATCGCCGCTCCGTCATAATAACTGCTGGAGGCGATTTCAGGAAGTCCCACCCTCGTTCTAACCTCGTTCATATATTTCACGGCATCCGCCGTCGGGCCGCCGTTGATTTCATTCAGGCACTCTGAATAGAGCAGCAGAATGTCCGCAAGCCTTATCGACCTGAAATTATTGTCGTTCCAATAGTAGATAGGAGTAACGTCGGTTGAGTATTTCTTGATGAATACCCTCTGATTGTCCGTCGTGGAGTATTTGTATTCGCTCCAAGTCTTGCCGTAGATGAGCTGGTTGGGATGCTCCGGGAAATCGGCCTCGGCCTGAGCATACCAGCAAGTGTAGAACAGACGGGGATCATACTTTCCTGAAACTGTCTTTTCTCTTTTGAACCATTCTACAATCCATCTGTTGCTCTCGATATTGTTCCATCCCAAGCCCTTAGGGGACTGGTTCACCTCTATCTGAGTACCCACCTGGGCGTTGGAATCAAGGTAGTTGTCCGTCTGGTCAAAGCCGACATAGTTGACAAGAGAGAACTGAATCTCGTAAAGCGACTCGCAATTATTTTCAGTTTTGCAGCTGAAATTGTCCGCCCAGTTCGGCTCAAGGCTGTAGATGGACTTACCTTCACCCTCTACAATCCATTTGAGGCACTTCTCTGCTTCCTGCCATTTCTTGTGCTGCATATACACCTTCGCAAGCAGTCCGTAGGCTGCGCCTTTGGTCGGACGAGCTACCTCCTTCTCTCTTCTGAGAGGAAGATGTTCGATCGCCCAGTTCAAGTC
>CAVJRU010000146.1:0-2322 GCA_963652025.1 bacterium | reverse complement strand
GGCCTAAGGGCTAACATCAGCAGTACGCAGCCGGGCGGAAACGTGGACGTGTCCATCCGAGGCGGCGGCACTCCTATCTACATCGTGGACGGCATTATGATGCCGAGCGGTTCTCTGGAAGTGGGCAACGGAGCCATCGAAACCCCTAACTCAATCAACAGAGCCGGTCTTGCAGGCTTGAACCCGGGAGACATCGAGTCCATCGAAGTGCTCAAGGACGCTTCGGCGGCCATCTACGGAATCAACGCCGCCAACGGCGTCATCCTCATCACTACAAAGAAGGGTGCCGAGGGAGCTCCGCGCGTAACACTTGAGTCAAGCTACTCTTTCGTTCGCAACTACGACTACCTTGAGCCGCTTAATTCCACCGAATATATGAACTTTGCGAATATATTCAGCAAGGAAAGCTATCTCCTGAACCACGATATGAAGCCGTATGGAGTCAACGACTACGACGGAGGCTGGTCCCCGGTATTCTACCCTGACCAGATTGAGAGCGCGACATCCACCAACTGGCTTGACTATATTCTTCAGAACGGAAGCATCAACAACCACTCCCTGTCAATCAACGGAGGAAACAAATACGTCAAGTACTACATCGGAGGAAACTTCTACGATCAGCAGGGAACCGTCATCAACTCCGGAATGAGACGCTACACCCTTCGCAGCAACCTTACCGCGCAGGTGTTTCCGTTTATGAAGATTTCATCCATCCTCAACATCTTCTCCAACAACTTCACCAACTCCAATGCTGACGGCGGCGGAGCGGGCGGAGTGGGCAAGGACGCCCTTCAGTCCGCACTTATGTTCCCGCCGAACTACTCGGTTTACGACAGCGATGGCAACTATATGCGCTACCGCTCGACAGCGAACCCTGCGGAGATGTCGATGTACAACGACAACACAAAGTCTTCAGGATGGTATGTGAACCTGTCCACCGACATCAACATCTGGAAGGATATCATTAAATTCCGGGGAGTTTACGGACTCAACCGCGAAACGGCATCCAGGAGCCTCTACATCCCTACCACGATGCTCTGGTATGAGGTTTCTGGAGTTTCCAGAGGCCACGTTGGAGATGCATCCCGTGACGACCAGACTCTTGAAGGTATGATTATGTACAGCCAGAAATTCAAAGACATCGTGAGCGTGGACGCAATGATCGGTATGGGTATGTACAACCAGTCCGGGACCGGTCTCGAGGTGGACTTCAAGAACGCCAACGACAACATCGGCACAGACAACATCGCCGCTGCAGAAGGCCCTTTCACCCCGACATCGTCCAAATGGGCCAACGAGAAGAGGTCACAGTTCGCAAGGGTCGGCGTGGATGTACTTGACCGCTATGTGGTTTCCGCCACTGTACGCCGCGACGGAACCGACAAGTTCTTCCCGTCAAAGAAATACGCCTGGTTCCCTTCCGTTTCCGCAGCGTGGAAAATCACAAGCGAGAAATGGATGCAGAATGTCAAGTGGATTGACCTCCTCAAAATCAGGGCTTCATACGGTGTGACCGGGCGAGACAACCTCGGAACATCGCTCTACGGCCTTTACTCTATGGCTCCAAGCTATGTAAAGTTCAGCGACAACTCTGTGAACTACATTCCATACATCAAATCCGGTTCGGACTATCCTGACGTAACTTGGGAGAAGACCATAATGAAAAACATCGGTGTGGACTTCTACCTGTTCGGCAACCGTCTCTACGGAAGTTTAGACTTCTTCCGCAACGATGTCACAGACCTTCTCGGAGAAGCTCCGGGAGAGCCGCTCAGTATGGTGGGAACGCGTCCTGTGAACTACGGACACTACTACCGAATCGGATGGGACGCTATGCTCAACAGCGTGAACATCAAGAACCTCGGCGGATTCACCTGGACCACTTCCCTCACCCTTACCCGCTACAATATGTATTGGGTCGAGCGTACGGAAAACTACGACTACCAGACCTATCAGATCCGCGAGAAAGAGCCGATGAACGCGGCCTATTTCTATCACGTCACCGGAATAATCAACTCCGACAAGTCCAATATGCCGGACTCGCAGATGAGCCTCGGAGCCGCCGCGCAGAAACCGGGCTACCCTATCATCGAGGATCGCAACGGGGACGGGATCATCACCACGGATGATATCTATATGGACGATGTGCTCCCGAAAATCAGCATAGGCCTGGGCAACACATTCACCTACAAGAACTTCGACCTTGACATCTTCCTCTACGGACAGTTCGGGGCGACGAAGTACAACTACGCTTTCGCGTGGGCGAACGCCGGCAGCCTTTCCTACGGTCCTCCGCAGAACTCCAACCAGTACGCCTACCTG
>CAVJRU010000145.1:0-2429 GCA_963652025.1 bacterium | reverse complement strand
GCTTTCTCATAGGTCTTGCTCACCGGAATCGGCGGAATCTTATCCGTATCTATTTCAAGGACAACCCCTTCGCCGGAACGCCTGAGGACCTTGACGTGGTCAGTGTTCACGACATATTTCCTGTGGCATCTCACAAGGCTGCTTCCGCGGAAAGTCTCTTCCACAGTCTTCATCCTGCATCTGAGCACATACTGGGTGACCTCTCCCTTGCCGTCCTCGTACCAGACCTTTATGTAGTTATCGTCCGACTCTATAAAATAGAGATTCTCCTTCTTTACCGAAAAACGCAGCGTGCCCCCGATGTCGAAAAGTGTGATTTTCTGCTCCGAGGGGGTCTGCACAGGTTCGTCAGAGACCACATTGCTGTAGTTCATCAGGCGGATATATTTATCCTTTTCCACCAGCGATAGCGCGAGTGCCGAGATTATGTAAGGTACTGCGAGAGAGATGGTTCCGTAGAGGAGCGATTTTAGAAAGATGTGTGATGAGGACATATCCATAGGGATTTCCCCGATATGGATGGTTATCGCAGTGTAAATTCCGCAGATGGACAAGATCTCTCCGCTGCACCAGAGGACATATTGCCACATCTTCATATCGAAAAGGTATTTTGTCCGATACATCACCACCCTGCTCAGAATCAATATCAGCACAGCGACGAAAAAGAACAGAAGGGTGTAAAGAAAATTCGTGGATTTCCCCAGTCCGAACCAGGCCGTTTCTGAAAAAGGAGCGTAGAGATTCATAAAAATGATTGCGAACAGCGCCGAAATGGTAACCGTTCCTATCATCTGGTACTTATCAAGAAGGTATCTTGGAAATTCTTTGTTCATCTAATTGAGTTTCAATAGTTTTAGTAGAAGCATTTAAGACGCGGAGAGCGCTTTTGCGTGCAAAAAATCCGCACAAAATTACTGATTTTACCACAAATAGCAAAATTTCGCGGAATGGGGTGAACGTCGCCACATAGAAAGTTACGCAATAAGCAAAAATCAGTATATTTGTCGCGAAGGCTCTTCTTGAAAAAGGGCAGTTGCAACGCACATAAGGATAACCTGAGGGGGCCCAAAACTTTCGGGTCATCCTCATAAAATCAGAAGATATGGAACACAGGGTAGTCGTAACAGGTATGGGAGTCGTTTCTGCAGTCGGGAACGACGTGGAGACCTTCTGGAGCAATCTCAAAAAAGGAAAGAACGGAATTAAAAAACTCACCCGGTTCTCTACTGAAGGGCTAGCGAGCTCAGTTGCGGGCGAAATCACGGATTTCAACCCTGCGGATTTTGGAATTGAGCCTGCATTCACCCGCAAACAGGACCTGTTTTCAATCTATGCAGTTGCAGCCGCAAAACAGGCTATGGACCAGAGCGGGCTTGACTCTTCCGAAGGGGGAAACATTGACCCGTTCAGACTAGGGGTCTATGTCGGTTCGGGCATCGGCGGCTTTCCGTCCACCTATCGCGAGGTCGTGAAGATGATTGAGAACGGCCCGAGATGGGTCTCCCCTCTCTATGTCCCGACTATGATTCCTAACATTGCCTCCGGAAACATCGCCATACGCCACCACGCCAACGGCCCGGTGGTGCCGATTGTAACTGCCTGTGCCACAGGAACTCACTCCATCGGAGAAGCCTACAGGGCCATCCGTCACGGATATGCTGACGCCATCATTGCCGGCGGCGCCGAGTCACCGCTCATCCCGATGGCGGTGGCGGCATTCTCAAACGCCAAGGCCCTCACAGGCTCGGACGACCCGGACTACGCCTGCCTGCCGTTCAATGCAAACAGGGCGGGATTCGTTCTCGCGGAAGGTGCCGGGATTCTTGTACTTGAGGAATATGAGCACGCAGTAGAGCGAGGGGCAAAGATACTCGGCGAAGTCTGCGGCTACGGCAACACCTGTGACGGCTACCACATCACAGCTCCCCGTCCGGACGGAGTGACCCAGTCACGCGCAATCAGCGACGCTCTTTCCGGGGCTCAGTATCACCCCGGGAAAGACAATCTCTATATAAACGCCCACGGCACCGGCACACAGATGAATGACCTTTGCGAAACTCGTGCTTTCAAGATGGCTCTTGGAGAAGAAGAAGCCCGTCGCGCGCACATATCGTCCACAAAATCAATGACGGGACACGCTCTCGGAGCGGCCGGCGGATTTGAGGCAATTGCCTCACTGCTCGCCCTGAGGGACGGGGTTGTTCCGCCGACAATCCATCTGGACACTCCGGACCCGGAGTGCGACCTGGACTACACCCCGAACAAGGCGGTGAAAGCCCAGCTAACCATAGCCATCTCAGACTCTCTCGGCTTCGGCGGCCACAACGCCTGCGTCGCCTTCCGTAAAATATAAAGCAAGGCCTGTTTTCTGAGCTGACACGGCAAAAATTTCTGCATCTTTTTTCAAAAATCGCAAGTTTTTCTTGCGA
>CAVJRU010000144.1:0-2434 GCA_963652025.1 bacterium | reverse complement strand
CTCCTTGTCCGACCACGGAGAAGTCCAGTTATAGGTCCTCACCCAGACATTCCAGACCCCCTTTTCAAGAAGAACCTCGGTGGTGGCATCCTCAACGGGAACACCAGCTCCGTGGGCAAGAAGGTAGGGCGAGCCCATCCGGTCCATAAACTGCTGGTCTACGCTCCAGCCGCCCTTGTTAGCGAAAGATTCCGCCTCCACTAGGACGAACTGCTCCGCGGACACGGCAGAGCCGCCCATCGCAGCGGAGAGGGACGGCGCCACCGAAAGGCTCAAACAGAGACCTAACGCAAAAACTATATTCTTTAATCTCATATCTTTTGAGCTTGAAATCTTTTTCAAAATTTTCGTAATGTTTCCTTATTTGCCTGCGGTATCAGCAGCAGATTTGAACTCGCTAGGAGTCTGGCCGAAATGGCGTTTGAAGCAGACGCTGAAATACTTCGGATTCGCAAACCCGGTCATCGTGGAAATCTCGGCTACGGTGTAGTCGGACTCCCTGAGCAGCTGTCCCGCCCTCTTGAGACGAATGTCCAAGATGAACTCCTTGATGGACATCCCCGTAAGGTCCGTAATCTTCTGATAGAGCCTCGTGCGTCCGATTGCCATATCCGATGCGAAATCGTCAACCCCATATTCCTCATTCTCGATATTCTTCTCGATGCAACCCACAGCCTTGCGCAGAAGTTCCTCATCCATCGATGAAAGGGCAATCTTCGACGGCTCCGCCACATACTTCCTGCTGTAGAGGTCCTTCAGTTTGTTCTGATTTAGAATCATCGAAGAAATCTGCTTGAGAAGGAAATCTATGTCCACAGGCTTGTCGATAAAGACATTCGCCCCGTTCTCAAGCGCGTCAAGCGGAGCCTCGCGGTTTTCTCCGGCGGCCGAAAGCATAATAATCGGGATGTGGGAAGTTTTGATGTCCTCCCGGATGTGCCTGCACAGTTCAAATCCGTCTGCCCCCGGCATTATCAGGTCGGTGACGACAACCTGCGGAAGAATCCTCTCCACTTTGGCGATTCCGTCAGTACCGTCGGAAGCCGTATAAACATTATAGAAAGGAGACAGCCTCTGTTCCAGATAATTGCGAAGCTGGGCATCATCCTCCACCACAAGAATGTCGTACTGCTTGCGCCCCGACTTTTTCTCCTCTTTCTCCCTGTCGGAGATATCTGAGAGCAGGACGTCGATTTCCGAAGCGGCATATTCGTAGGCCGTTCCCTCGGACTCCACCGCCGCCTCGTCAGCCGCCTCGTCCCCGCAAAGTGCGAACGGCAGAACAACGGTAAATGAAACTGTGGAGTCGGCGGAAGACACCCCAATCGTGCCGTGCATATCTGAAACCAGCTCCTTCACAATCGCAAGACCAAGACCGGTGTGGCTCTCGAAGGCCGTGGTGACCTTACCCGCATTGTTAAAAGGCTCGAAAATGCTCTCATACCTGTCCTCCGGAATCTCCGAACCGCTGTTGGTGACGGTAAAACTTAGCCACCGCAACTCATCAGCCTTGCTCCCCGCCTCCACAGCGACCCCCTCAGGAGCATCGGAGAAAGCCACCTTGAGGCTCACATAGCCGTTTTCGGTGGTGTATTTAACTGCATTCGAGATGAGGTTCGTGAAAACTTTCTCGACGGCGTCGTAGTCGAACCGGGTCATAAACCCGTCAACGGAGGAAATGAACTCGGTCTCGATGTGACGCGACGAAGCATAGAACTCGAAAAGGGAGAAAATGCTGTCGACGAATTTCACGATGTCTCCGCTGCGAAGGTCAAGAGGCAGTTTGAGAGTTTCTATTTGCCTGAATTTCAGAAGTTCGGAAATCATCCTCTGGATTCTCACGACATTGTGGGAGATGGCATCCACATATTTTCTGGACGGAGAGTCCACGGGCAGAGTTTTCTCCAACTGCTTCAGAGGATCCACCACGAGAGTCAGAGGGGTCTTGAGGTCGTGGGATATGTTCGTAAAGAAATTGATTCTCGCCTGAGTCAATTCCCTCAGATTCTGTTCCTTCTCTTTCTCCACCTCAAGGCTCTGCTCAAGCATCTTTCGCCTTGTCATATATTCCCACGCAAACCATATCACACTGAGTATCAACAGAGTGTAAAGAACATACGCAAGCGGAGACAAGAACGGAGAGGGATGTATGCGGAAGGAAAGCGAACTTATGCGATCACCCCAAACCCCGTCGCAGTTGGCGCAGCGCATCTCGAAACGGTAGCGTCCGGGTGAGAGGTTTGCGAATCTCACGGCAGTCTGTCCGGAAGGGAGAAGTGTCCACTTGTCAGAAATTCCCACCATTCTGTAGGCAAAGCGGTTGCGCTGGGGGTTGAGGTAGGAATTCGAGCAAAAGCCGATTTCGATGCTGCTCTGCCGATGCCCAAGACTAATCACCCCCCTGTTCCCGTCCATAACGGAAACCGCCTCTTTC
>CAVJRU010000143.1:0-2461 GCA_963652025.1 bacterium | reverse complement strand
GCTTTCCCTTATCACATCTCCGTCCTCACTTCCGATGATGGAGGTCAGACTTGGAGCGAGCCGGTCAAAATCTACTCTTCCAGCCAGTATGCCGGCTGCTACGAGCCGTTTGTCCTCGAGCTCCCTGACGGCACGGTGCAGGTCTATTTCGCTGACGAGACCCCGTACGCTTCCGCAAGCGGCATCGGCGACCAGAATATAACGGTTGTGGAATCAATGGACGGCGGACAGACTTGGGGCACCGCACGTGTTGCCGCCTACTGTAAGGGCGGACGTGACGGTATGCCGGCAGCAACCGTTTACAACGGCAACATCTACCTCTCTCTCGAGTACCGCAGGCCTTCGGGCGGGGAGGACTTCCACCCGGTTGTGGTGTATAACCCCGTTTCAGGCAGCTGGTCCTCTCCGGTTGGCGACTTTGCAGATGGTACACCCCGCTTCGACCCGTTCCAGACGAGCCTCCATCCAGAGGAATTCTATAATGGCGCTCCGTACATCACTCAGACCGACAATTTCTTCCTCATCTCCTACCAGACCAACAGGACTCCTTCCGGCACTGCGGCTTCCAATTCCGACCTTGAAATCCAAATTTGCCCTAAGGACGAAATGAGCGGCGCCCAGTTCAGCACTATGCGCTCTCCTTCCCGTCCTGCCGGCATCGATATGACGGAGAAATACGCCAACTGGAACTCTGTCAACGGCATCGGCGGCGACACCGTAATGGCGGTTTACTGCTCTGACGGCTGCATCTACGGCGTCAAGGGTACGGTTCAGAAACAATAAGACGCCGAGCGGCCATCCGCGACGTCTGTCACCGGACAAAAAAACATCACTACCAAAATAATAGCACTATGACACAAAATTCAGACACAAAGAAAATCTACCGTGGGGGGTATAGTTCTCCCCGCATTGAGGTAATGGACGCCACCTCTGAACTAGGCTTCGCCGCGTCTACGACTGTCGGATGGAATGACGGTTCCATTCCGAATGATTCTTCCAAATACAATTTCTGGGAGCAACTTTAAATGGGAGGAACTGTTATGAAAAAGACGATTATAGCAATGCTCGCCATCGCTGGAGGCATCCTTTCATTTTCCGCCTGCCAGAAAGACCTCGCCGACATAGAGAACGGCAAGGCTTCAAAATTCGCTCTCACCAGGACCGTAACCGTTTCCCAGGAGCCGTGGGCTGCTTCCACGAAGACAGCTTTCACCGAGGAGGACGGAATCAAGGTTACCGGGAAAGAGACTATGGCAGTATTCTACTATGCCGGCGATAAAACCACCGAGGTTTCCAACCTTGCAAAAGCGGTCGCCACACCTGACGGGAACGGCGGCTACACCTTTACTCACGATGCCACGGCGGGTTCCACCTACAACTATTTGTTTTTGCTCCCGAATAACGCAAGAGTAAAATTGAACAGTAAAAGCACTGCTCACGAATTTTGGCTACATCCGACTCAGTTCCCTTCTGAAGACTCCTTTGATTCGAATATGGACGCCCTTGTGGGCCAGGCTCAGTATGGCGTAGATGCGAAGACTTCTGTGTCTGACGTCAAGTTCAGAAGACTTTTCTCTCATCTTGAACTTAAACTCTCTGACGATGAGTCAGTCCTCGGCGATGAGAAAATCCACGCGGTGACCTTTGCCCTGAGCACCACCGCGACCGACTCCACCGCACTTACAGGCTTCGTCTATCCGTCCCACAGCGATGTTTACTCTGATGGGAGTAATAAAATGACTACTCCGGGCAACGCAGTGACCGCACACTATCCTGGAGGACTTGCCAAAAACAGTGACGGCACCTACCACATCTGGTATGTAGTCAATCCTATTGATGTCGCCGCAGGTACGAAGATTACAGTGACGGTTACTGCAGACACCAAGACCATCACAAGGGAAGTTTCTCTCAATGCAGCAAAGAAGATAGAGAAAGGCAAAATCAACGTCATCCCGTTCAATATTTCCGGTTCCGGCTACACAGAGCAGCCGTCGGCATATTACAATTTTACTTTGGACGAATTGTCTGATCTTCCTTCAGAGTGGGAGGCCGGCAGTACTATAGAAATCTACAAAGACGGAGAAGGTTATACAAATTCTCTTCGTCTCACTGCCAAGAAAGCCACGAGTTCTCTTACATACACTGTTCCTGAGGGCAAGTCAGTTGCCGGTATTAAACTTTATACTCATCCGCAAACCCCAAATGGGAATACCGCTCTTGTTATTACTTGCGGTGAGAAGGTGTGCGGCACATTTAATCTAAATTATGCAGAAGGTTTGGAGGTTGCGACATCCGGTGGATTCAAATATTTCTATGACGGGATGAGTACGAAATATGCTTGGCCGGAGTCAATATCTACTTTTATGTTTAGTGCCAGCACCAGTTCAACCTATAAGAACACGATTAGGCTGACAGATGCAGTGGTCCTCTTTGAAGCAGCATCTTCATCCGAAGGCGAGTA
>CAVJRU010000142.1:0-2545 GCA_963652025.1 bacterium | reverse complement strand
GTATTCGTCCGCTTTGTTCGCTTCTGTAATGCTGTAGAATGTACCTTTGAAAGTCGGTTCCTCTGCAGCGGCATCGGCGATTGTAAAAGTCGAATAGTAATATTCAGCTTCATTTTTGACAGCTCTGGCAACAGGAATGGCCCTTGACGGGTTGTCCGTTTTTGCGATTGCTCCATAGAATTTGTCTCCGGAAGCGAAAGTAATATGCTTGTCCCCGTCGAATGCGGCCTTGGTAGCACAGTCATTGGCGACTTTCACGGAAACAGAAAAATTGTTGCCGTCTGCTCCGGTTGTCTCCGGCGCGAGTTCAGCTTTTGAGCAGCCGGCAAGCACTGCGAGCGCAGCTGCGATATATGCGATTTTTTTCATCTTGATTTTCTTTTAACTGATTATCACTCGTTTCCCTGATTACCACTCTGTGTAAGGATCTGAATCCGAAATGATTACACCTCCGAATGTTCCGTACTCGTTTTTCTTCACCACAATGTACTGGGCTGAGTACTGGGAGTCTGAGTTGCGCACTGCCTTTACGAGGATGTAGCCGCTCTCGATTGACTTAGGAGCGGTCACAGTGACAGTCTTTGTCGCAGTGTCCACTTTAGCGTCAAAATTCTTGGCTTCAATAATAACGTAGGTGGTTTCGTCCGCACCGGTGAGAGTGTAGTTGAAAGTGTAGGTGCCTTCGGGCTCAATTTCCACATTGCAGTTCTCGACCTTGATTACAAGGTTCTTGAGGATGGAGATTGTCTGCTCTCCGAGAGTGAACGTGTAGGCTGCGTCGGTCTCTTCCATAGTGAGGGTAGGAGCTCCGGTGCCGCTTACAGGGACATCCGTCCAGGTCTCTGCGTCAAAGGAAACTTTCCAGACTCCGTTCTCAATCTTGAACTGAGGAGTAAGGCCATCCTTTCCGCTAGTACCGTTTGCGCCGTCAGCGCCCTTCACAGGGACATTCTCCCCGTTGTATTTGAGAAGTTCGCCGTTAACGGTCCAGTAGCAGACTCCGTCGATTTCCTTCACTCCGAGAACCGGGGTCTCGCCGTCAGTTCCCTTATCACCTTTATCTCCTTTGTCACCTTTATCGCCTTTGTCGCCTTTAGCTCCATTAGCTCCGTCTTTACCGTTGGTGATGGTGGCAACGGTTCCGTCGCTGAAGTTGATGGTGTAGGAGTCGTCATTCGTAACGACTGAAGTGATGGTCACAGCGCGGGCTGAAGCCGAAAGCAGCTGCTCGATGGAGGTGACATTGGCGTTGACTTTCTGTTCGAGAGCCGCCACTTTGTCTTCGAGGGCCCCTACTCTGTTTTCGAGGTCCTTTGTGCAGGAGCAGAGCAAAGCCGCCGCTGCAACAATTGCGAACAATACTTTTTTCATATTACTTTGAATTTGATTGATTTTTCTATTGTACCCTCCCGCTCCTCCGACTCGGGGAGGAGTTCAGTGGGGGGGGGATATTTCAGAATGCGGGATTTAGAATGAGAGAACCGGGTAACAGGTCGCAGGGTCGTTGAAATATGTGCAGGACGCGCAGAACTCACCTTGTTTGGAGGCTGTCTTGTCACTTGCCGAGCCCACCCAGAACACTCTGCACATCTCAGTTCCATATTGACCGCAGCAGAGGAAGAGGAAATAATTGTAGCCCAATCTTTCCCGATCTCCGTTCATATTCTCTTTCATAGAAGCAGGAACTTTCTCCCAATGGGAATTGAGGCAGGCGACAGGGTCGTAGGAAGGATAGAGAGAGTCCTCATAAGTAATGTCGCCTTCATACCCGGAGAGAGTGCTCAGATACTTGGCTACTTCTTCTCCGCCGAGGTTTGCAAGAAGGTCCCAAACCTGTCCGCTTGCAGGGAGATACCATCCGGAGGTGTTTGCCGGAGTGGCAGTGAAGCCCCTTGTAATCCAGTCGATTGCAGGGAACTGTTCAATCTGGTCGCCGGAATACTTGTCGCAAATTCCCTTGGTGGCAGAATAGCCGTCGATATTCCCGTAATAGGATGTAGCCAATTTACCCCGTGTGAGGCAGGACATCGTGATTTCGTCAAGCGTACTGAACTTGGTGAGCGAATCAGGAGTCTCGTATTTATTGTTCGGGTCTTTGAGAGCGATAGGCTTGTAGGCTCTTTTAAGGCTCATTACGAGTCCGTGCCTATATCCGAGCGCCCTTTCGGTAGAGGAAATGCGGGTGGTGTCAGTCTGGAAGACGATGCCGATTACGGTCTTGCCTTCCTCGGGGGCAGGGCGGTCGGCTCCGGTGCGCCAAACTGCTGAGGTGCCGTCGGAATTGATGGAAACCAGTCCGCCGTCGCTCCAGGTGCCGTCGGAGTAGAAATAGTCTCCGATTTTCGGAGGGTCAACCGGCGGAGTGAGAGGTTTCACCTCCACGGTGAATGAGGCAGTGACAGGTTTCCCCTGGGTGCCGGAGTTTATTGTGGCCGTGACGGTGGTGCTGCCCTCTGAGAGAGCGGTGAAATATGCCGCTTCGCAGTTTCCGTCCACTATAAGCGGTTCGCATTTAAGGACAGCGGTATTCTCCACAGTCCAGGAG
>CAVJRU010000141.1:2044-2554 GCA_963652025.1 bacterium | reverse complement strand
CCGCCTCGGCCTCCAGAGCGGCCGCGTGGACCTCAACTGGCTCTACCTCGACTAACGTGGGTGGGGAGAGCCTCTCCTGGCACATTCCCCCGAAATTCGATATTATCTCTTGTAAATCACCAAATTCTGCGTACCTTTGCCCCTTGTGTGAACAAAGTTTCACGCTTTAGGCCTTATGAATATACGCGCAATTGGGAATCAGTCCGTGGCAACCTCCGCCGGGAGGGAGCGGCGTAGTGCTCTCAATTCGCAGGTGAGTGGTTTACAAGCCCGATAGGGCGCTGGTGCGTTAAAGGCATTGGCGCTTTTTTATTTTGTGTGGTGCGGTCGGGCAAAAAGTGGTAAGCAATTATAAACCAATAAACTATGCAAATGGAACAGAAAACAAACTACGAGGCTCCTCTCCTCAATATCGAGACAGCCTCAGCCGAGTGCGGCTTCGCATTTAGTGGTAGTGCAAGCACCGAAGATTTCAATGTGAGAGGTGATTACCAATTAAATTAAGGGAGG
>CAVJRU010000141.1:0-2034 GCA_963652025.1 bacterium | reverse complement strand
CGAGGCTCCTCTCCTGCAGATAGAGGCCGCCTCAGCCGAGTGCGGCTTCGCGCAGAGCGGCAGCATTACAGTGAATAAATGGGTCGTGGATTCAGAATCCGACTCTGTGAATTTCTAACCTCAAAATCCAAAGAAAGATGAAAAAGTTTTTCGTTTCTATGGGTCTTGTATTGGCTGCTCTGACCCTCACCAACTGCCAGAAGGCGCAGATTGAAGATGCGCCTGCGGTCTCAGGACCGGAATTTACCATTATTGCACAGACTGCAGATACCAAGACATCCAATGACGGCCTTGACACCAAATGGGTCGCCGGAGATGCAATCAATGTCTTCCACGCAGTCAAGGATGCTACGACCTACACCAGTGACGGCTCGTTCACAGTGGACGACATCGAAACAGGAAGGTTTACAGGCACTCTCGCCAGCACTCTTTCAGAAGAGTCATACGACTGGTATGCGTTCTATCCGTATGTTTCTCAAATCACGACACCCAAGAATACTTCTTCCGGCTATGTGACAGTAGGAGGAATCTCTCAGACTCAGGACGGTAACGACAGCAAGGCTCACCTCTGTGGCAAAGCTTGCCCACTTTATGGCGTTGCAAGCGGCGTGGCAGCATCTGAGTCGCCTGAGATTGCGATGAATCAGCTCGCTTCAGTCGTCTGTGTGAGAGTGACCAACAACAGCGGGTCAGACCTTGTGGTAGGTAGCGTAGCCTTCACTGCCACTGAAGACATTGTCGGGACCTATTATATAGATTTCGTGTCTTCTCCTGTCGTATATACCTCTAGCGGTGCAAAGTATGTTTCCAGCACAGCCACATTGACTGTTTCAAACGGTGCTGCCATAGCAAACGGTGCAAGTGCTGACTTCTATATCGCAGTAAAGCCGTTCACCGCAAAATCCGGTTCTGAACTTAAAATGGCAGTAAACGGTTACGAGAAAACTGCCACGCTTGGAAGCGACATCGCATTCACCGCGGGTCACATCAAGACTCTGACTTTTAACTGCGACAAGACGCAAAGGTCGGTTACTTTTGATTTTACTGACCCAGAGAGTCTTGGGATAACGAAACCGGCTAAAAGCGAATCAACGGATATTACTTCTATAGCCTATGGTGGCATAACATTGACAGCAACGAATGGCTCAACTAATACAAGAATTTTCAATTCGTCAGGAAACTGTGATCTTCGAGTATATACTGGGGGCTCAATTAAATTTTCGGCTCCAGATGGATATGTTATCAAATCAATAATTCTTACTGGTGAAGCCACTGCTGCCATTGCCGCCAGCACGGGAGAATATAGCGATGGCGAGTGGACCGGCCAGAATCAGACAGTAACTTTTACAGCATCGAAGAATCTAAAAATCAGCACTGCGGCTGTTGTCTATGACAAAGGGCAGGCTATAACTTCCATCAATATCTCGGATGTTACCGGGGTTTCTGCTCGCGGCGCAGAAGGTGCGACATTGACCTACACCGTTGAAAATCCGATTTCTGGCACAACGTTGGATGTGGCGTGTGACGGAACCGTTGTCTCGGAAGTAATCGAAAGCGACGGCACAATAATGTACACTGTGTCAAAGAATGCCTCTGCCTCGTCCCGCGAAGGCAAAATAACTCTGACTTATGGCTCCATCGTGAAAGAAGTCAAAGTGTCACAGGATGCAGGTCAGTTCAAAGCTGCATCGGCGGAAATTATCCTTGATGCCGCATCCGGTTCAAAATCGGGTTTTAACTTCTACAGCGATTTCGATTGGGTTGCAATCTCTACGGCGGATTCCAAATTCTCTTTCACTCCGGGCTCCTACACCTGGGCAGACAGCGGCAAGCAGAGCGTGACTGTCACTGCAACTTCTGAGAATGCCTCAGAGGAGGGTACGATAGAAATCGGAGAAATCCATTTTTACTGTTCAGATAATAACGATTGGGAAGTCGTAGTGACCGTCAAGCAGAATAGCTCGTATGTGGCCCCTGTTACAGGTACTTCTGTCACTTTGGGAAGCGATTGGAATACTCTGTTTGGTACTAGTT
>CAVJRU010000140.1:0-2578 GCA_963652025.1 bacterium | reverse complement strand
CAGGTGCTGTTCCCGCGCCCGCGAATCTTCATCGGCGAGGTGAATTCCTCAATGTCCCAGTAGGCTTTCCCGGGGTCGGTGATTTTTATCGTTCCGTCCACATAATCCGACTTGCCTATTGAAACGCAGTTTTCAGTATAAAGTCTTACGGTTGGATATGGTTCATTGAGTTCAACCGTATAGGTCAGCTTCCTGTCGTCGAACAAAGTCAGCACATACTCTACCTTTCCGGAAAAATTCTGCTTCGAACAGCGGTTTCTCTGCGCCTGTCCGTTGATGGTCAACCCTTTCCCCCTGAAAGATATGTCAGGACACAGGTCCTCGGCAAGACAGCCGTATGGCACCTCCGCAATCAGCGAGGTCCTTAAAATCGAGCAATTCACATCCGAGGAGAGAGAGGGATTGTCTTCCCTGCGGAATTTGAATCCCCACAGAGACCCTGACTCCGAGCTCGGAATGTGCAGGATATTCCCGTTGGACAGATATATGACTATCGCATCGCAGTCATACGCGACACACACCACCTTGGACCGCAGGTTTCCGAGTCCCTCCGTGGATGAAATACCTGTGGACACCCCGTTTACGCGCCAGCGGCCTTTCTCAAGGCAAACATCAGGAAATATCCCGTCAGAGGCAGAATACACGGGGGTGGAAGACGAGTCCACATCCAGAGAAGTGCCGTCGGACAGAGAAAATGAGGTGATGCTCCCGCTGACTGAATACGAGACGAACAGTCCCGGAGAGTAGAACGCCGAGAGCAGTTCGTCCGTTGTCTGTGCCTGCTCCGGAGAGAATTGTTCCTTGGTGCAGGAAAAACATAGAATGGACGCGATAATCAACGGGAAAAGCTGTTTCATTATTGAGTAACCTCAACTTTTTCAATCGTGGAGTTCACCTTGTAAATGTGATACGACCACTCCGCAACGCTCGAAGTGCCCGACACCGTGTAGAAAATGGTCGGAGTCTTGTAGTTCTTCAGATAGCCGTACTCGTCACGGGAGACACAGGCATTGTGGTTCCTGTAAAACCCGGTGACTGAATAATCTATATCCGGAAGACGGGTCCAGGTACCCTTGCTCTCAAGAAACGACTGAAGACCCATATATGCGACGCTTTGATAGGATTCGATATATGAGGGATATGTATTCGGACAGGTGCCGGAAAATACGCCTACGACCTTATTGTTCTCCTTGTCAAGCGCGAAATCACAATTGTGCAGAGAGACATTGAACCCCATCGAGCTGACGGGTTTTGCGTCTTCCGCTTTCAGATTACTCATATCGCTCATATCCAGACGGCAGAGCTGTACTCCTGTGCCGGTAGTTTCACCTTTCGTGTAGGTAAGAAGCACAGAACCCTTGCGGTCAAGGGAGAATGCAGACGGCTGTCCGACGCCCCACGCGACGTCGCGATTATCCGGGAATGCTACGACCTGCTTCGGATACTTCACCCAGGAAGTAGCATTCAAATCGTTACTGAACGCCACTCCGACTTCATTTCCCTTGCAGTCGCCCTTGTCAATGCCAAGGTAGAACATCGCGTACTTGTAGTACTCCCCGTCCATTTTGAACTGGCCCCGTATTACGCTCGGGTCGCAGCAGTGGAAACTGTCCCAAGCGCCGGCCGTAGGCTGCAGGACACTCACCGGAGCGGTCTTCGTTCCGTCCGCCTTAATTTCCATATGGTAGATATTGTCGACCATTTTGCCGGCCTGAGGATTTCCGCAGAAGAAAATATGGTACGAGCCGTCCTCCGCCTCAATCACTGATGGGCAATAGGCATAGCGGCTTTCAGGCTGAAAGCCGAAAATGTCAACAGGCTCGCCCCATTTGGTTACGGTCTTGTATGCGCGACCTCCTCCCTCCTCCTGCGGATCGGAGACCTCCTTCTGAGAACAAGCGAACAAAAGAGAAGGGATAAGTGCAAGGGATATCAGTCTTCGGGTGAGTTTCATTTCTCTTCCGGATTGTAAGGTATGAGTTCAACAAAATGATTAACGAGAGCCTCCCTCTGAAGGGAGTCAGTCATCATATATTTCCTATCTCCGTCAGCATCCGGAGTAAAGAGTGTCGCTCCCTTGTCGGTCACGGAGATGCGTCCGCTGCCGGACAAAGTGAACCAGTCCTCGCCTTCAACTGCATAGACAAGCGCAGTCGGGTCCCACATCGGACGGTCGTATGGCATCGGAAGATAAGACTTGTATGCTTCGACAATAGGATGGCGCGGAGCCCAGGCAAAGTCTTTTTCAATGCTTTCGGCCGGATAGCAGGTCTTCACTCCGAGTTCGAACGGAGTCACAACCACAGGCGTAGGCCAGCCCTCAAGAATGGTCTTGGCTGCAGGGACATCCTTCATTACATTGTATTCATAAAAGTTCGGATCCTCGAAATTGCCTGCCATAGCGACCAGGAGCTTAACTTTCTTCTCCACAAGTTCACGTCCCGAAAGCGGCGAGAATTCATCGCCTTCCGTTTCAAGAAGCTTAATCAGATTGGTGGAAAATCCTATTGAAACGACTACTACAGACTCGTCCGGCTGCGCCGAAAGGATTTTCCTATAGAGAGTGTGGGCCTCTGGC
>CAVJRU010000139.1:0-2588 GCA_963652025.1 bacterium | reverse complement strand
CGGAAAGGGCGAGATTATTGAAGTCCCGAATGGTGAGGGGGATTTCTACCGGATAAAGGACGCGCACCTCTCCTCCGAGAACGCAGGCGAATTGATTTGCATCCTTGAAGATGGATCAAGGGCCTCACTTCCTGCCAATGCAGTCGCACAGGCAGTCCGCGACCATATCGCCAAGAGAGACGCAGAGGCGCAAGCGCAGGCAGCCGAGGGCGAAACCGATCCGGAGACTTCTACGGCGGGCGCACAGGAAGGCGAAGCGAGTGCTCCGGAGACCGCCGCAACCGAAGAAGGCCAGTCTGGAGACGGCGCGGACACAACCCCGAAAGATTATAGAGGCAAGCCGCTCCCGATGACTTCACAGGGCGAAGTGGACGAGACTGCACTCTGGAACGATAGTCCTGAGGCGTGGGCGAAATGGAACGACCAGACCCGGGGAGACGGCGGAAAGAACTCCATTCAGTACATCAATGCCGCATCGAAAAAAATCACGGCTGATATAAAAAAACTCGAAAAGAAGAACGAAAATGAACTTGATTTTCAAAAGAGACGCAAGAATGAGAACACCATAACGCAGCTGTCTTCCCGGCTCTCATTACTCAATAGCCTCCTCGCAGGATATAGGGCGGAAGCAGAGAGTAGGTCAAATGCAACTTTTGCTGAGGCTATAGCGAAGGCGGACGAGGCGCGCAAGGCAAAGGCTGAGGAACTTGCGAAATACAACACCGAGTCCCTTGAAAACATAAAGACAAAATGGGATAACGCCCAGAAGATTGAGGGAGAGGGCGACTCCATCATCCTCCCGAGCGGCGAGGAAATCACAGGTAAGTATGTTCTTACTGAGGCATACGCCCCTACCCCGTCCCACGATACTGAGAACGGATATGCCCAGACAAAGGGCTTCCCGGTGGACGAGAACGGGAACACCGTCAACGACCGAGACTATGAGCACGACAAGGACGCTCAGAGGCAGGTGGAAGCGAAAGCCGCTTCCTATGACCAGAGGGCACTGCAAACGCCTGTTGTAGTCAGCAGAGAAGGAGTGGCCCTCTCGGGCAACGACCGCACTATGGCATCGCAACTCGCAGCTCGCAAAGGTACGGACACCAAATACACCGATTACCTCAAAGGGCACGCAGCAAAGTACGGATTTACCGAGGAGCAGGTCGGGCAGTTCGCCAACCCTCGCGTGGTATTCGTCCCGGACGAGGATATGCCATACAATGCGGCCACCTTCGCCAAATTCAATGCAGAGGAGAAGAAATCTCAGTCTAAGACCGAGAGCGCAGTTAAAGCCGGGAAGGTAGTGCCCGCCGAGACCCTCGCAAGGATTGCGGGAATAATTGACGGACACGAAAGCATCGCGGAAGTCTATGCGGACGAGGCCGCAGTCGCAGCAATCCTCAGGGAACTTGTTGCAGCAGGCGTGGTACAGGAGAACGAAATCAGCAAGCTCAAAGATGGCAACCTTCTCTCAGGCACCGGAGAAGACCTCGTGGAGAGTGTGCTCCTTGGAGCGGCACTCAGGGAAGATGCACTCCGATGCGCTATGGAAGACCGGGCCATCCGCCGGAGCATTATGTCTGCACTCGCCCAGCTCGTTCAGAACGGCACATACGGGGATTATTCCCTCGCTGAGGAGTTCTCCGAGGCAGTCGTGCTTCTCTATCAGGCGAAGAAAAGCGGCCTCGTCAAGGGCGGAGAGAGCGTGGCGAACTTTATGAATCAGCCAGTACTCGAAGGGTTTGGAGAAGATCCGCTCGCCAAAGCCACTGTGCAACTCATCGCGAATGTTATTAACGGGACGAAGGTGAACGGATTGAAAAATCTTCTATCTTTGTACAACCCGAAAGCAGCGATGGCGGCATCCGGACAGGCGGACCTTTTCCTCGGAGGTGTCGAGTCGAAAGAGATGGTTATTCGGGAAATTCTGGAACAGTATGGATATAACACAGAAACCTACACAAGCGGACAGCAGTCAGCCGCAGGAGAGAAAGACTCAGCAGGAGCAGGAGAGCAAGAAGAAAGAAGAAGTTCAGATGAACAAGCTTCTGATGTTGTTTCAGGCACTCTCGCAGATGGAGCAGCAGCCGAAGCCGCAGGAGAAGAAGTAGCTGAGAGCGAGGCCGAAGAAATCAAGCCTATCGGCCAAGGGGTATTCGGAAACATCTACGATGCCTTCAAGGGGAAAGCGCATGAAGCGATTGAGTTCCTCCGCAATCTGAAAAGCGGGGAAGCGGTAGCTGCGTTACATCATAAGGATATAGGAGACATCTCAATCGTTTGGGGTAACAGCAAGGCAGGGCTTAAGAAAATCCTAAACAAACATCCTGAGGTTATAGATAACTTGCAAGGTGTCATAGATGGGATGTCTATTGTTTCTGAAAGCGAGAACAGAATCAGATTGGAGTCCCCAACCCATTTTGCAGTGATAAGCAAAGAATACCTCGGAACGCCACGGGAAAACTGGTTACTGACTGCCTATGAAAAGAAAAACAGTGCCTCCGACAATACGATGGACACTGACGAAACCCTTTCGGGCAAGAGGAATGACACAGCTACTCCTCAAGACACTGTTTCTTCTGAGGGCA
>CAVJRU010000138.1:0-2612 GCA_963652025.1 bacterium | reverse complement strand
CTACTGACGAAATGGAAGAAATCAGCCTCTACGGCAGCGAGTCTCAAAGAAAGCAGAAACTCGCGGTGAGGGCACTCATAAACGAGCTCTTCGACGAGAAGATGTACCTCGATCACCACGACAACGGCAAGCCTTATCTGGAGAACAGCGCCACCAACATAAGCATCACCCACACAAATAAATACGTCGCCGTCATAATCCACGACGAGGACGACCTCGGGATCGATATCGAGTCGCTTGACCGCGATTTCTCGGCTGTGGAGGAAAAAGCCCTCTCGGAAGACGAGCAGGACGACCTTGACGATGACGACCGTATGAAGAAGAACGAACAGCTCGCCATCTACTGGTGCGCCAAGGAAGCCATCTACAAGAGGATGTCACAGAGCAGGGTGGATTTCTCCGAGCAGATTGAGGTGGAGAAGTTCAATCCGAAGGGCGAGGGAGAACTGGAGGCCACTTTCATCCACAAGGACGGCCACGAGGAGGAGTTTGATCTGGAATATATAACCTTCGACCGCCACGTCCTCGTCTGGCTGGTCGGTTAGAGCTATAGAAAGCTCTATATCTTAAAACGGAGGCCGGCTTCGAGGCCGAAGGCGAGAGGCTGCGCGGTGCGGATGCTGCGCGGCTGATTGTTGTTGAAATAGTAGCGGACGCTCGGGTCGATGTAGATGCCGAGGAAATCCACAGGAGAATATTCCACTCCGAACCCGGCTTTCACCGAAGTCTGCACACCGCTCACTTTCTTGTTGTAGGAGATTGAGGTCCCCTCATATTTGCCTCCGTAGTGGTTCACGAAGCACTTTTCCACAGTGCCGCCCACAAGCGCGTAAGCTTCCCAGTTTTTGTTCCCGAACACTCTGAAATACACGTCAAGCGGCACTCCTATATAGTGCTGGGTGTTTTTCATATCGGTGGTGTAGCTGGTGATGGTGTTATCGTAATCATCTTTCTCATAGTAGGTTGCGGAAACCTTCTTGCCGAGCAGGGTGTAGTTTATGCCCGTGCCGATGGAGAGCCAGTCAAGGATGCGGAACTTTACGCCCAGCCCGAATGAGAGCGGAATGTTGTAGGAGTCCGGATTGGCGTTTTCAACTACAGTCGTGGCGGAAGGGCTTTTCGTTCCCTTTGCGTAAAGACGCGGAACAGAGGAATTTTTCTGAGGGCCGGCTCCGCTGTTCGCCCCAAGTGTAAGCTCAAGCGGGAGGGAGCGGCGGGAGGCGACTGTCTCCTCCTTCCCGTAAACCGCCTCTATGTCGGAGTTGTCCACAGTGATGGACGCGGCGTCCGCAAGAAGGTCCCTATTTTCCGACTTGACGACCTCTACAGGCGCCTCTGCGGCAGGATTTTCATCGGCGGAGGCGTCAACTGCAGAAGTTTCAGCGCTTGCAGCCTCGGCAAGCTGAACGGTAGGCTTCTCTAAGAGAGAAATGCTCCGGGAAGATTCTCCGGGCTGCACGGCTGCCACCGAAGGCATATCGGCGCTGGTTGAAGCCTCAACCTGAGATGGAGCCTCGGCAAGCAGAGCCGCCTCCTCTGGAGTGGAAACTCTTGAAAGGTCGGACAAGACGAACGCGGCGGCAACGGCGGCTGCCACTCCCATCGCCCCGGCGGCAACTTTCCACCAGGCCACAACCGGCTTCTTTGAAGACGCTGCCCCGTCAAGACGCGCCTCTATCCCCTCCCAGACCCGGGACGGGACTTCCTCCTCGGTGGAGGAAAGAATCTCGCGGATGCTTTCGTCAAATTGTGTCCTTTCGTCTTCCATATAATTTCAATCGGGCCCTTTACCCATATCCCGACGCACTCAAGGTCTGCGTCCTATTTGTATAATTCCTTAATCCTTGTCTGCAGCCAGATTCGGCCCCGGCTGAGCTGCGTCCGGGAGGTGCTTTCGGTAATCTGGAGCGCCTCGGCAATCTCCTTGTGGGAGAAGCCCTCCATCACATAGAGGTTGAAAACAGTCCTGAACCCCACCGGCATTTCGGTCACAAGCTTCATAAGCTCCTTATACCCAATCGCCTGCACTGGGGTCTCATCCTCGGTGTGGAGCTTTCTGGCCTCGGTTATGTCGCTGCTTCCCCTCAGAGCGTCGTTTTTGCGGAGATACATCAGGCAGGTGTTGATGAAAATCCTGCGCGCCCACCCGTCGAAGGAGCCGCTGCCGCTGTAGGTGTCCAGTTTGGAGAACAAAGCAACGAAACCGTCCTGAAGAAGATCCTCAGCCACGGTCCTGTCGCCGACATAGCGGATGCACACAGGAAAAAACCGGGGCGCAAGAAGATTATACATCTCTCTCTGTGCCGCCCGGTCGCCTGCAACGCATCTGTCTATGAGTTCTACTGCTCTGTCTCCGTCCACCTCAATAAGATGACGGACCGGACATAACGCGAAAATAGATGCAGCCCCGGTCCTTTATGTTGCATCCCGCCAAATTTTAGCCAAATTTAGCCTTTTTTCGCAAATTGCTTGCAAAAATGAATTTCAAAAATGCCTGAGCGGAGACGTTAAAAAGAAGGAAAACATTAAAGAAAAAGCAAAAATTTCAAAAAAAAGAAAAAATCTGCTGTATTTATTTTTAATCCTTGCAATCGTACGGATAATTCTGCATA
>CAVJRU010000137.1:0-2618 GCA_963652025.1 bacterium | reverse complement strand
TTCTATATCTATAGAAGAGAATGTCGCAAGGTCATTTACATAGAATGTAAGCCTGAGCCGGTCCATCTTTATTTTGTCAATCCATCGTGATGGAAACTCGTAGTAAGCGGAAATGGAAGAGAGGTTCAGAACATTGTTTCTCTGGACAAACCTTGTCGTAGCCTTAGTCGTTGTAATGGCGCTTCCCGACGAATCTGTTCCGAACGCTCTTTTGTAGATTGCGTTCTGACCCTTGTAATACCACCTTCCGGAGAAAATTCTCTTATCCACATTTGACGAAAGATCCGTGCCCTCAACCTTATTGAGAAGGGTGCTGTTATAGAGGTAACCTCCGCCATACCAGGTAAATACCACATTCAATCCAAATCCCTTAACCTCTCCGGTAAGTCCGAAGTTACCATTGAACTTAGGGTCTGATGAACCGCAGTTCACAAGGTCTGATGCGCTCCAGACATTGGTGAGCGTTCCGTCCTTCTTGACATAGATTTCACTTCCGGTCACAGGGTCAATGCCCTTTGACTGCACGGCCCAGATGGAATTCAGAGGCATTCCGTTGTAATACTGAATAACAGTTGAGGCTCCGGATTTGTCGTTAGCCTCCTCTCTCTGCCTCTTATTGTAAGCCTCCAATGCTTCGGAAATCTGGAGTACGCGGTTGTCATTGTAGGCCATTTTTCCGAAGACGCTGATAAAAGAGCTTCTCTTTTGGAAGAGTATATAACTCAGACTCAACTCCACACCCTTATTTCTTACTTTTCCAAGGTTATCGTTAACTGTGGTAAAGCCCGTTGAAGGAAGAATGGTTCTTGAAAAAACTAGGTTTTCGGTGTCGGCGATATAAAAATCCAAGACAGCATTTATCCTCTTTGTCCTGAAGTCCAATCCTACATTGTAGTCCATTTTCTGCTCCCAGCCGAGGTTCGGATTCTCCATATTGGAAAGATACGCACCTGTAAAACCATTGTAATAGCTTGAACTATAATAGGTGTATACCGGGAGAGATACATTTGTACTGAAATTCTGGTTTCCGGAAGATCCGAGCGAAGCCCTGAGTTTCAGCTGCTGAAGCCAGGAAGCGCCTTCCAAAAATTTCTCTTTGTGAATATTCCACGCAAGTCCGAAACTCCAGAAAAGTCCCCATTTGTTGTTCGTTCCGAAGACAGAAGATGCGCTACCCTTTATGGTCGCATCCGCCATATAACGGTTATCGTAGCTGTAGCCGGCTGTAAGCAGCGCACCAAGGTTGCGGTTAAGACCGTCTCCGCCTGAAGGAGTCTTGTCCAAAGCATACTGACGAGCGAAGGTTATGCTGTTCATATTGCTGTTAGGAAAACCCTCCGTGTAGTGCGAAACCTGGTTGTATTTGGTCTGGCTGATGCTGTACTGCGCGGTGGCGAATATTTCGTGCACCTTATTGAAGGAGTGGTTGAACTGCGCCGACGCATCACCAGAGAAGGTCGTGTAGCTTGAGTTTGTCGTATCGTACGAGCCCCTTCTGAGTTTTGCGTCAGTGGTGGTGTAGTTTATAAAATCAGTGTGGTCAGCAGGTTTGAAGTTCTCGTCTTCGCTTCTTTTGGTATCAATTCCGAAACGTGCCACGAGTTTGAGGGACTTGAGAACCTGGTACTCCACATAGAAATTGTCGGTAAAATCAAGATATGTGCTTGAATATTTCGTACCTATGGAAGCGTTATACATAGGGTTCGTAACCACTCCGGAACTATACGCTGAATCACCCTCGCCATATTGTCCGGAATAGAGTATCTTCTTCACATTTCCTTCTTCATCGTATGGGGTGAAGTACGGGTTCATAGAAGCGTACTCATCGAAACTTCCATAAGGAGAGTCCTCACTTTTGTTCCAAGCCACACTCATAATGTTCCTGAACGTCCATTTATTCTTTCTGTATGAAAGATTCACGTCACCAGAGAGCACATTTCTGTAGGAGCCATTATTGTATGAGAAAGCTGCAAGAGCCTTAAGAGCCTTTCCGCCAAGTTCTACACTGACAAAGTGCTTCTGACCGACACCTGTACGCAGAGGCTTGGAAAGCCAGTAGGTATCCTCCCCCTCAAGAGCCTTCTTCAATCTTTCGTTATACAGTTGCTGAGCGCTGATGTTGGAAAGACTAGAATTCGAAGAATAATATCCCTCACGATTCTCGATGTCGAGTTTTTCAAGTGCGTTACAAAGATTGTAACTTGACAGATCAGGAACTTCGAAAGTCACGCTACCGGTGTAGGTCACTAAGGTCTTTTCATTTGTAAGAGCCTTTGTCTCAATAACTATGACTCCATTTGCACCCTTAGAACCATATATTGCCTTCGCTGAAGCGTCCTTCAAGATGGTGATGCTTTGGATACGGTTCATATCCATATCCTTGATTTTAGTGAGCGTAGTCTCGAAACCGTCGAGGATGAAGAGCGGGGAATTTCCATCGTTGATGTAGTCACTCTTAAGGGATGAAGTTTCCGCCGAGAGCGTTGAGGCACCACGAATCTGCATCGATGCAACAGCATTAGGGTCGGAACCGGCACTAAGATTATCCACGACCAAAAGAGAAGGGTCAAGGTTTTTAAGCGACTCAATCACATTCGAATTTCCCACCCTTTTAAGTT
>CAVJRU010000136.1:1838-2646 GCA_963652025.1 bacterium | reverse complement strand
AGAAGAAACATTGTTCCATCCGTCAGTGGTCTTGGCTCCGAAATCAATCAATATCTTCTTGGATGAAGCGATTTCAAACGAGACGGCCGTGCGGTTGACTTTGCCGGCCTCGAACTTTACATCCCTGGTGAAAGTCTTCACCGCAGTGTAGGCAGTACCGTTAACTGTGTAGATTATGTTAAGGGATGTCCCCGCAGAAGCCGTAAACGGAGCGCACTGAAGAAACATATCGATGCTCTCCCCGGCAGGGATTGCCTTGTTCTGGCTCTCAACTGTCGTATAGCTTACCGTTGCGCCCTCAACCGGTCCGTCCACGGTGTGCTTTCCGCCGAGCACTCCCCCGTCAGCCCTTTCAATCCTGAGCGAAGTGAGCTTCGCCGTTCCAGTTCCGCTTTCGTTGCTGATGGTGACTTTTATAAGGGCGCTGAGCTGACTCAGAGCGACAGTCGGAGACTCGCTGCCAGTTGCCGTCGCAGTGCCGTGCATCGGGGTTTTCACTCCGCCGGACATTGTGAACTGACCGTTGGCAGAGTATGGGTAGAGGATGTCGTAGGTGTAGGTCACGCCATCCTCAGGAGTGAAGTCGGAGCAGGTAAACTCGTTGCCCTCGCCCGTGGAGTTGGTGAACTTGTAGAGAACTCCGTCAATAGTTACCGCAAGAGCATCCCCTTTGGACCAGGTGACCGCGTAAGTTTCCTCGTCAAAAGAAGTCTTGGTCTGCGGGGCGGAAACATAGATGGAGAAACCGCCATTCTCCTGAACCTCAACGAGTTCGGAACCGATCTTCGCGCAGCCCGCAAGCGAGGCC
>CAVJRU010000136.1:0-1828 GCA_963652025.1 bacterium | reverse complement strand
TCCATCCTCATATGGGGAAGCATAGATTCCGTTCTCTTCGCTTGCAGCGAAGCCGTTTTCGGTGTCCACCGAAAGCAGTAAAATGGAAGGGCTCTCATAGCCGGGCCCCTCCATAATAATGTTATTGCCACTAATTGTCATAGTCTATCGCTTATCAAAAAGTACGTATGCGTCTGATGCCGTAACTACCGAACCATCAACGACTTCGTTTTCCTTCGAGCCGATGAAGACCTCAATGTAATTGGTGCCTTCAGGCATAATCCAGCGCGAGTAGCGGTTGTTGGCCTGACCACCGAAAAACTCGGTGCATTTGACTCCAAGCTGGGTTTCCACGAGTTTATCCCTGGTGAGCGACGCTCCGTAAGCATAGACATTGTTCCAAAGGTCGGATGCCATAAACTTCGTGGAGTTCTTTCCTCCGCGCGGAAGGGCCTCTCCGTCATTCCAGTAAATGAAGATGCGCGGATTGGCAAGGCTCTGAGTGAGTTTGTACTTGTCGCTCGGGGTGTTGCCCTGAGTCTCGCTGGTGAAATCTCCCCACATCCAAAGCGCGGTAATCACGGTCTTCTCCGTTACATTTGGAGTCACTCTGGTGTTTTTCCAGGCGGCTGCGGTGTAAACCACCTCGTCAGTCGCTGAAGAATAGATTGCAACGGTCTTTGCCTCGGAGTCAACTACAATGCGGTAAGTGCCGTCGGACGGGATTTCCCAAGCCTTTGCAGCAGCGCCGGAAAGGGCTGTCTGAGAGAATGGGCAGGCAGTTCCGTCATTGATGTCAGTGCCGCTCTTAGGCACGATTGCGACAGTCCTTGAGCCCTCGAACTCTATCGGGAGATAGAGCGTTCCGGCTTTGAGCGTACCCTTGAAGGCATAGAGTCCGTCCCTCTCAAGGCAGGTGGTGAGAGCCGTCTCCTCTGAAGGAGCCGCAGTTCCTGCAAGGTAAATCTTGTCTATTTCGATGATTGAGGAAACCGGGACTACGGCTACTGTCCTGGTGGAGAAGTTGAGAGTCACCCTGTAGGCATCCGCAACGCTTACTTTCCATCCGCCGCCTTCGCCGCGATCAACGACCTTCGCCGCAATAGCATCGGTGCCGCTTATGGTCTGCCCCTGAGTTTCAGGAACCAGAAGATTCTCCTCGTCGCCATAGACCACAGGGAAATTAAGCTCCCCGGCCTTGAGGTTGCCCTGCCAAACATAAAGAGAAGGATTGGAAGTGCTCGGGCTGAGCAGAATATCTTTCTCCACTACGCTTCCTCCCAGCCAGACTGAGTCGGCGGCAAACTGCTTGGGGCCGTAGGTCTTCACGGAAATGGTCACGCTGGCCTCGTCCGGAATGATGAGCCGCGGGCCCTCGAAAGATGCGTTGATGGTGAACTTGAGGCTGCTGCGGGTGCTTGTGAGCTGGCCGAAGCGTCCAGTAAGAAGGGTCTGGAGCTCCTTGTTGGTGTAGCTGCGGACAAAGTTCCCCTCATCCTCATACTCTTTCACTGCCGAAGCGGTGCTTGTGGTATGACCTACTGAATAAAGGTAGGTGGTTGTGTAGTCCTCGCCATAATCGGTCGCCGCAGTCCACTCCACGGTAAGTGCCGTTTCGTCAGGCTTGCTCTCATCCAGAATGACGATCTCTGAAGAAGCGGTCATCCGGATGGAGAAATTGTGCCTTGAATATTCATTGTCTATCTTCTGCTGGCAGCCCACCGTTCCCAAGAGAACGGTCGCTCCACCCAATAGAAGCATAGAGATATTCCTAATTGTATTTTTCATAATTCAAAGTGTCATTAACTGTTAATATCCCTCGTTCTGTGTGAGGTTGCCGTTACAGAGT
>CAVJRU010000135.1:1855-2668 GCA_963652025.1 bacterium | reverse complement strand
GATGACGAAGCAGATGATGAGGCAGGTAACGAGGCAGATGACATAGAGGATGACGAAACAGATGACGAAGCAGATGATGAGGCAGGTAACGAGGCAGATGACATAGAGGATGACGAAACAGATGACGAGGCAGATGACGCGGACCTGATGCGGAAAGGTCTGAATTTCAAGGAAGTATAGAAGGAAAGGGAGTAGCCGCGGCCATAATGGGCCGGGACGGTGAAGTAGCCCTGGGCATCGTGCTCGTAGGCATAAATGCGGTCATCCCAATTCTTTACATTAAAGAGAGTGAAGCGCGCGAAAGCCGAACACTTCAGTCGCTCGTCGGTCCCACGATAAGCGAGTTCGGCATAGGCAAGCCAAGCCAAATCCCTGTACACCAAAGTATTGGCACGAAGTGCCGCAGAAAATTCGCCTATTTTATAAGCAGCGTCGGCGCGAAGGTCCGTGCGCCACGCGGGAGATTTGTCGCTGCGCACGCGCTCGGAGAGGCGGAAGGAACAGCTCCAGGGCCCCTCGAGAGCGGGAGAGTATTGGGCGAGAGCCCGATATTGGGAATAGCCTGCCGCTGAGCGTTTTACGGCTTCGAGAGCGAGCGTGGCGGCGCTGCTGCGGAACGCGAGGGTGATGCCGGCCTCGTCGCTGACCTTGGTGGAGGAACGCACTGAGCCTGAATAGGTTCCGGCGAAGGTCGATGGATACAGGCGGCCAAGCAGCGAGAGCGAAGTCGCGTAGCGGGGATTCCAGACGATGCCGGCGAGTACCGCGAAGCCGTCAAGAGCGGCCGGGCGCGAAGATGAAGCAGCCGTGCCT
>CAVJRU010000135.1:0-1845 GCA_963652025.1 bacterium | reverse complement strand
GCAGAGGAGGGAGTGAGAGCACTGAAATCGTAGGCGGCTTCGCTGAAAAGGTCGAATTTGCCGGGCGAGAGACGCAGGTGTGTCGAGACCACACCCGTTCCGAGCGCCGTGAGCCCCCATTCTCCGCGAGAGCCGAGATGCGAAAAAGCAGCCGCCGGCACCAGCGTGGAGTCTTTTGTGAAAGTCAAGACAGACAGACGGTTACGCCGTCCGAGAGTCCACTCCGAAGCCACACCCCGAAGCGAATTGGACGAAGAATAGGAGTGCGACGGCGACACTCCTGTCGGGTTGCGGGACAGATTGGCCGAAAGGCCGCTTAAAGAAAAGCCGCTCCACATCGCAAGGCCTTGACCGAAGCGGGCGTTGAAATCGCCCAATATGAGCTTGGAGAGGTGGCGGCGGCCGTAAAACGCAAGAGCGGCGGAAGAGCTCCGCACGCCTATCTCCCACCGCTCCTCCTTCGTGCAGAGATACTTGAAACGAGTGCCGAGCGAGCGCTCCCCTGAAGCGTCCTTATAAGTCCCGCCGAGCGTAAGACTCTGCTGCACAGGCTGTTCCCGCCCACTCAAAGATGACGCCTCGAGCGTGATGAACTCTCTGAGCGCGAGAGCGAGAGGCCGCGAAAAGCCGTCGAGCAGCGCGAGTTCGTTTATAGAAAGTATCGGGCCGCCGCGTTCGCGCGCGTCCAATATCACGGCTACCTGGTAGTTGCTCAGCAGTCCGCTGGCGCGGAGTCTGGCGGCCGAGGCGGAATTAAGCGGCAGAGGCGAGCGGGCAAGCCGCTCATAACGTGCCACTTCCGCCTCGTCCAATTCCTCCATCGCGCTGGCTCCGGAGAGCAGAAGGACCGCGCTCTCGAAGTCGGGAGCGGAGGAGCGAAGGTGTGGTGCGCCGCTGCTCCTGACGGGGGCATCGGGTGCCGCGCGCAGGGGAAAGGCTGAGTCGGGAGCGGAGGAGAGACCGGCGCGCGCGTCCTGCGGGGTGCGCAGAGAGTCGGCGACCGCGGCGGAGCTCCGGAAGGGCGGAAGAACGATGGCCCAGAAGGCCAAGGCCAGAAGAAGGTTTTTCATAGCGCAAAAAGTTTGGAGCCGAAATGTAGGTGAAAAAAACGTAAAAAAATTCAAAAAACGTATAAATCGACATAAACGCATACGTTTTTTTAGTAATTTTGCTGATTCTTAAAAATCCCATTCATAAAATGAACGACACGATTACCGTTTGCGACAAGACCTTCCGCAAGTACCTTTCGAATGAAGAAATCGAGAAGGTCATCGATGGCGTAGCCGCCAGGCTCAACGCAGACTTCAAGGACAGCAAGGAAATCCCCGTATTCCTCTGTGTACTCAACGGAGCCATCATGTTCACGGCCGCACTGATGAAAAGAGTGAACTTCCCTGCAGAACTCGTTTCCATCAAGGTCAGCTCTTATCAGGGCACCACCAGTTCGGGCACAGTACTCATCCCCCTCGGTCTGACCGCTGACGTTACAGGACGCACCGTCATTATGATGGAGGACATCGTGGATACCGGAAACACCCTTATGGCTCTGCGCGAGCACCTTCTGAGCAAGGGCGCCAAAGACGCGAAAATCTGCACGATGCTTATGAAACCGGAAGTTTACAAGAAAGACTACAAACTCGACTACGTAGGTCTGGAGATTCCCAACAAGTTCATCGTGGGCTACGGTCTCGACTACAACGAACTGGGACGCAACCTTCCGGACATCTATTCCGTGGTAGATTAACTAATTGACCAACAATAATATATCACCAATGAAATACTACATTCTCTTCGGGCCTCCGGGAGCAGGAAAGGGCACCCAGGCCACTGCAATGGCAGAAAAGT
>CAVJRU010000134.1:0-2671 GCA_963652025.1 bacterium | reverse complement strand
CCTGACGGAGCGCTTATCGCAGGCACCGAGCAGAGGGCATTCACTTTCGAAGGCGAAACCCTTGCAAGTTCAGCATCGCGCGAGATTGACTACCAGGGCACCGAGACCGACATCGTCATCTATGTGAACGGCGTCCAAGATTGTCTGAAGGGCATCTACAAGGTAGAGGCCTACACCGAGCAGTCATCGCTTGGCACCGCCGAGCTGATGTTGAGGTAGATTTCTTGACCCCGCAGACTCGCGTCCGCGAACCCGGCTATGATTTACGTCCACATCCCCTTCTGCAAGTCCTTCTGCACCTACTGCGGTTTCTATTCTGAGAAATCGGTCTGCTATGAGGCTTTCGCGAAGGCTCTCCGCAGGGAAATTCGCTTGAGACGGGATGAAATTGCGACGGCGGACGAAATTAAGACGCTATACTTTGGCGGCGGCACACCATCGGTGTTGCCGCTGCCTTTGTTTAAGAGCATCCTTGAGGCTCTGGGGGAAATGCAGAACTCCTCATCCAGACAGGGAGAAGAGGGCTTGCGGAATCTTTTCCGGAGAAATGCCTTGCAATCTCTTGCGATAGAAGAATTTACAGTCGAGATGAACCCAGAGGACGTCTTGACGCTGGGCCCGGAGTATGCCGAGGAGCTTCTTCGGCTTGGTGTCACTCGGGCGAGCCTCGGGGTGCAGTCTTTTGACGATGGGATTCTGCGCTGGATGAACCGCCGCCACAGCGCCGAGACTGCCGTGAAGGCCTATCGCCTGCTTGAGAGCGCGGGTTTTGACAACATCAGCATCGACCTCATTTTCGGCCTGCCGAGGATCGACGGGGGAGCGGCCTTGGCGCCGGGGGATAAGTGGTCTGAGACCATTGACCGGGCGCTGAACATTTCCGCAACCGGAATGCCTCCGCGGCACATTTCCGCCTACCAGCTCTCCGTCGAGGAGGACTCGGCGCTGGAGAAGATGATTCAGAGGGGGCGGTGCTCGGAAGAGGACGGGGAGGAGTGCGCAGCACAGTATGACCTGCTTTGTTCGCGCCTTGCAGCGGCCGGGTACAACCACTATGAGATTTCAAACTTTGCCCTTCCCGGCTTTGAAGCCCGTCACAATTCCGCCTACTGGACCCACGCCCCCTACGTCGGACTGGGACCGGGGGCGCATTCTCTCCGACGCCTTCCTGGTGGAGGATTTCAGCGCAGCTGGAACGCTCCCGATTTGCAGGGGTACATTGCTGCTCTGGGAGGGGAGGCGAGTCCGGAGCAGTCTCAGGAAAATTATGAGGGGAGGCTCCAAATTGGGGAAGACAGGCCCTCCGAGGTTCCTGGCGGAGGCGAAATTCTTACAGGAGAACAGATTGGAATAGAGAATGTTATGTTGGGGCTTAGAACTGCAGGAGGCTGCTCTCTGACGGATCTTAGGAATGCCTGCTCAGCGCAAAAGCTTAACGCTGAGATTGCTTCAGGGCATCTTGTCCCTGCCTCCGATGTCAGGGGAAATCCCTCACCCCTTGTGGCCCATTGCTCAGCCTTCGATCTCAGTGTAAATCCCTCAAACTTCGAGGTCCATTCTTCAACCCCCGATGCCGGTGAATATTACCGGATTCCGGAGAATTATTTTTTCATTTCGGACAACATAATCAAGGAATTACTATCTTAGCGGGCGGAACATCCCTCGAACCTTGAAAGGGGAGGGATTGTATGCCCCAGACAGAATGAACCCATAAAACAGACAGTTATGGCAAACATTTATGCAGAAAGAATCGGCGAAGTCCGCCGCGCTATGGCAGAGCGGGGATATGACGCGCTGCTGCTCAACGCTTCCGACCCGCATTGCAGCGAATACCCGGCCGCGAGATGGAAACAGGTAGAATGGCTCACAGGGTTTACGGGGGAGGCCGCGAGCGTAGTCATCACCCGTCAGCACGCGGGTCTGTGGACCGACACCCGCTACTTCATCCAAGCCGCCGAACAGCTCGCGGGCACCGGAGTGGAACTGCATAAACTGCGGATTCCGGAGGCTGTGCCGGTTCCTCAGTGGCTTGCGGAGAACGTGGATTTTGTTCTCGGCGCCTCTCCGGCGCAGGCTCTCTATGCCGGGTCTGCGGTCTTTCCGAGAAAACTTCGCGTTGCTGTGGACGGACTGTGCTGGAGCGCGGAAGAGATAATAGCCGTTGACTCGGCACTTTCCTCCGCTACGGCTTCATCCGATTTTCAGTACGAGATAGCCTCGGTTCCGGATTTTCTGGACTTTCTCTGGACCGACCGCCCAGCCATCCCTACGACACCCATCCAGACCATCGACACGGAGATCTCGGGCAGCGAGAGCCGTCTTGACAAGATCGGCTGGCTTCGGAAGTGGATGCTCCGCTCGGAGGTGGACAATCTGCTTCTAACCTCGCTGGACGAAGTCGCCTGGCTGCTGAACGTGAGGGCGAACGACATAGAATACAACCCTTTCGTCATCTCCTATCTGCTTGTCTCCCAGGAGAATGTGCGCTGGTTCGTGGGAAAACCGGGCTATGATGACCGGGACACTCTCGACAGTTTTGACGAGCTTTCCGCCGATGAGGTGAGTGTGGAACCATACGCCGATGTGGAGAGTGCTATAGGCTCTCTCGGCTCCGACGAGTCGCTCTATGTTGATCCTTCAACTCTTAACTACCAGCTATACAGCTATATAG
>CAVJRU010000133.1:1322-2705 GCA_963652025.1 bacterium | reverse complement strand
GACCCAGACCGGCCGTACGGGTTCAGGCAGCTGATGAAACTCCCGTAAATATAAAGATACACTTGAAATAAACACCCGTAAATAATTATTTATCTGCCATTTATTTGCATTTAACCATTTTATATTATACCTTTGTAAGCGGGGTTTGGATATGGCACATCCAAGCCCCATTTTTGTTTTGAGCCATAGCCGAGCCCCACTTTTAACAGCCACAAAGACTCGCTTATGATAGCTCTACCTTCCATCGCATTCGGCGGATTCTCCGGCTCGGCAAAGGGCGTCACAGCGCGCTACACCGGCGGCCGCAGCATCCTCTCCCTCAAGTCCCGCCCGAGCGGCGCCGCCTCCTCCGCCCAGATTGCAAGGCGCACTTCCCTGAAAACCGTCTCCAAGACCTGGCAGACCCTCTCCGACGAGCAGCGCCAGAACTGGGAGCGCCTCGCCGAGCAGTCGAGCGGGGTGAGCGTCTTCGGCCAGAAAGCCAAGCTCTCCGGAATGAATCTCTATATGAGACTCAACCTCAACCGCCAGATGGCGGGTGAAACCATCCTCGGCGATGCCCCGCAGACGGCCACCTCCGTTCCCATAGCAGCCTTCAGCAAAGCCGTCGTAACCCCCGAACTCATAGTCCTGAGCGGTATCACCCACCAGGCCGCACCGAATAAGCTCGTTCTGAAGATGTCCGCATCGCAGTCCAGCGGAGTCTCCTCCGGCTGGTCCAAGACAGTCATCATCTCCTCCGGACTTGAGGATGACTGGGGTGAGGCAGATGTTACGCAGCTCTACCTCAAGACCATCGGAGTGGAGCCGACAGTGGGAGAGAAGGTGTTCATAGAGGCTTACTGGATGGACACGGCCACGGGATTCACCGGACAGGCGCAGAAAGCCACCGCAGTTGTCACCGGCGACTCCTCCTACAAGAGGCGCCTGCACCTCACCACCGAAGACCTCAACCCCGAGAAGACACAGAGCGTGGCGACATTGGACGTGGATTATTCCACGGCCGCGCCGGCAGTCTGGTTCGACACCCTGTGCACGGGGCAGGACGGCGTCTCCTCCTCCGAAGCCTATCTGGACGAGAAACTCCCGGACGAGTGCCTTGTCACTTCGATGGTGCTCGCGCGCGGGATGAGCGAGGACGGCTCGCTGCATCCGCAGTCCTACGAGGTGCAGGCCACGAACGTGAACGGCAAGGCCAGGCTGACTTTTATGTTCCGCTGCGGCAAATACGTCAAGACGAGCGAAGCCTTCGGCGCAGGCGTAACCTACAAATAGCAGTGCCCTATGTTTACATCCACTCATAACAATTTCGGAGCAGCAGAGATAGAGTTTTTGAGCGCATTCGAGGACAACTGTCTGATTCTCAACGCCGCCATTCCCTAC
>CAVJRU010000133.1:0-1312 GCA_963652025.1 bacterium | reverse complement strand
GCGAGGCCTATCAGAAAGCCGACACCCTCGAAATCACCGTCCCGGACCTCCCGCTGGAGCGCAGCGCGGAGAGCGCCGTGGTGCTCCGTTTCACCGACCGGACCACCTCCTCCTCCGGCACCGCCGTCAGCGACGGCGGGACAGTGCTCAAGTCCTGGATCCGCGACCGCAACACCATCTGCATCGAGAAGCTCACCGCCTTCGACGCCGCCCACACCGAGATGACCATTTACATCCAGTCGCTCTATCTGCGTCTGAACTCCGGCGCGAACGCCACCACAGGCACGAAGACCAAGATCACCGCCAAGCCCTCCACCAAATACATCACCTGGGGCTCGTACCATTTCTGCGTGGTGCACCCGAAGTGGGTGTTCCTGCACATCCATTTCTCCAGCGCCTACACCTCCATCCGCAGCAGCGACTGGCGCTGCGTCTTCGACGGCCTGCCGCTGGACATCAAGGCCGACATTCCGATTATGACGGCCAATTGTCCCAACACCCCGACCGCCGGCGGAGTGAACCTCTGCCACGTTGAGGACGGCGTCTGGACTCTGCCCGCCTCCGAGCGCAACCAGAACTTCTCGAACTCCGGCAACGCTCCGTTCAGCTTCGCCTGCCTGGTCCGCGACATCGAGGACGTGCCGGACGTGAAAGGCCGCCTGCGTATCGCTGAAAGTCCGATCAAGGGCGAGGGCTACGTCCAGATGGCGGACTTCGAGCTGGAGGTCGAGCCGACGCCTGCACTCGCTTACGTGGCCGGCTCCACCGGCCAATACAGCACTGCCTACTGCGAAGTCTATCCGCAGACTCTGCCCGATGATATGCCGTCCTTCAAGGCCTATCTTCTCGCCACCGCCTCCAACGGTTCAAAGCTCTGCATCGACCTCTGCTCGATGACTCTTAACACCGCAGCCGCCAAGCCTCTCATCCGCTTCGAGAACCAGACCGGCGGAACCAGGTTCATCGTCAAACTCTCCGACACCGGCGCCGCAATCGCCCTTAACTCATAAACAGAATTATGCTCACTGTCACCGCCACAAATTTCGGCACCGCGCCAGAAGCCATCTCCCTCAAGTCCTTCGAGAGCGCGAGCCTGCTGATTATAAACAGCCTCATCACCATCGACACGTCAAAAGAAGACTACCTCAAGGCAGGAGTCCTGCGCCTCACCGTCGAAGGCCTTCCGTTTCGAAAGAGCCACGAGACCGCCGTCTTTGCCATGAACCGCAACGACGGCAGCCACGACATCACCATCGCGAGGGCCTGGATAGAAAAGGGAACGACGCTCTGCATCGTCCCAGTCTATGAATAC
>CAVJRU010000132.1:0-2742 GCA_963652025.1 bacterium | reverse complement strand
GCCATCTGGTGCCTCGGTACCGGACTCAACTATGTCTCCGCAGGTACGGCAGGGGCCGCAGTAAGCTATGCCCTCGGTCAGGGCGCTCCGCTTATCGCCGCCATCTGGGGCGTGTTCATCTGGAAGGAGTTCAAAGGCGCTAAAAAGAGCGTGAACGCCCTCCTCGCCCTGATGTTCCTGCTCTTCATCGCGGGTCTGGGCCTTATCATCGCCTCCGGGAACTAAGTGACCGGACCATTTTCATCTGTCTTTTGGGGTTTACCAATCAATTGTAACTCGTTATGAAAAGAATAATAACCGCCGCGCTCCTCTTTGTGCTTGCGTCTTTCGGGATGATGGCGCAGAACCGGACGAGCGGCTGTGTCAGGGATGAGGCCGGAGAACCGCTTGCCGGCGTCTCTGTAGTTACCCAAGTCAGTGGGAAGACAATAGGAGTTGTTACCGACACTGACGGAAACTTCTCGATTGACAACCTGCCGGGAGAGGCGATATTGACCTTTAGCAGCATCGGGTTCGAGACTCTCGAACTTACCGCTGCAGCCCAGATGAATGTCGTTCTCAAGGAAGATAGGAAAATCCTTGACGAATCGGTAGTCATCGGATATGGCACCGTGAAAAAGAAGGACCTTCTCGGCTCCGTCTCAACCGTCCGCGAGCAGTCGCTTAAGGACAGGACATCCGGCGGCGTGGTGCAGTCAATGCAGGGACTTGTTTCCGGAGTGAACATCACATCGAGCGGAAAGCCGGGCTCAAGCGCATCAATCAAAATCCGCGGCATCGGCTCTTTCACCGGAAACTCGCCTCTTTTTATCGTTGACGGTTCATACGGCGGAAGCGAACTCGGACTCAACGTCGAGGACATCGAGTCGATTCAGGTTCTCAAGGATGCCTCCTCCGCTGCAATCTACGGTTCACGTGCCGCCAGCGGTGTGGTGATCATCACTACAAAGAAGGGTAAGAACGGCGACCTCAAGGTCAAATTTGACGGCGGATTGCAGGTTTACTGGCTCCCGCGCTATGACCTGATGGATGCCGAGACCTACAAGAAATATGATGATATGGCGTATGAGAACGCCATCCTTTCCGGCGTGAGCGGCGTGAAGGCTCTTCAGAACCATTATGACGGTAATACTGACTGGCAGAATGAGATGTTGAGCACGGCTCTCATCCAGAACTACAATGTTTCGCTTTCTGGCGGAAGCAAGTCCGTGAACTATTATGCCTCAGTCAATTACAAGAATGACAATGGCGCGCTGAAATATACCGGTTTCGAGCAGGTGGGTTTCCGCGTCAACACTTCAGGAAGGAAAGGACGGTTCGAGTACGGAGAGAATTTCTTCTTTACGAAGTCAAAGACATCCAACCTCACCGGCAACCCGTGGGCGAATTTCATCTCAATGCCTCCGACAATCCCGGTTTACGACTCCGCGCATAGCGGCGGATATGGCTACGGTGACCCTGACAGGGCCAACACATACGCGCTGAATCCGATTGCACAGAACGAAATTCTCCATAGCGACAATTCCCAGCAGTACCTCTACGGCGACGTTTTCGGCAAGTTCGACTTCATTCCGAACATCTTCAACGCGAAGGTGAATTTCTCCTACAAGAACTACCTCGGAGAGACCTCCACCCTGCGCAAGAAGGGCAACTGGACTATGGGGCAGGGCGATGACGCCGCATATATATCCTACTCGACATCAAAGCACGACAGGATTCTCGTCGAGCCGACTCTCAACTATGCGCAGACCATCGGAAGTCACGACATCAGCGCTGTCGCCGGCTGGTCTTACGACAAGTTCCACGAGGAGTACCGCGGTGAGACGAAACTCGACCCGCTTGTAGTCGGAGAACAGTACATAACCTCATTCAATTCTGCCACCGGCACGCAGACCTGCACGGGAAGCTACATTGAGTATGCTCTTATGTCATACTTTGCCAGGGTCAACTACTCCTTCGATGACCGCTACCTCATCCAGCTCACAGGGCGCCGGGACGGAACATCGCGTCTCCCGAAGGCTACGAGGTGGTCAAACTTCGGTTCCGCGTCTCTGGGATGGCGCATAAGCCGGGAAAAGTTCTTCAATGTCGACTGGATTGACGACCTGAAGCTCCGCGCTAATCTGGGAACTCTCGGAAACACCAACATCGGAGCGTGGGACTATCAGGCGACGATAAACACCGCCCCGCGTGCGGTTATGTACGGGGATGCTGTCGTCATCGGAAAGACCCAGTCCAATCTTACCAACAATGACCTCGTGTGGGAAAGGAAGACAACTGCGAATGTCGGTGTGGATTTCACCGCGCTCAATACGCGCCTTACTGCATCCGCAGAGTATTATTACTCAAAGAGTTCGGACTTGCTTCTTTCCCTTCCTGTGCTTATGACGACAGGAAACGAGGGCGGCGCTCCTACGGTGAACGCCGGTTCGCTCCAGAATACTGGAATCGAGTTTGAAGTCGGCTGGCACGACAATGTGGGCGATTTCTCATATTCGGTCAACGCAAACCTTTCAACCTGCTGGAACAAGGTGCTTGACTTGGGATATGGCAACACGGTCTATTACACCTCCACTTCCAAGTCCGAAATCGGAAAGCCTCTCGGACAGTGGTATCTCTACAAGACACTTGGAATCTTCCAGTCCGCAGAAGAGGTGAAGAACCACAAGAATGCGGACGGAGTGATTATCCAGCCTGACGCCAAGCCGGTAGACATCATCTACGATGACTACAACGGTGACG
>CAVJRU010000131.1:2359-2749 GCA_963652025.1 bacterium | reverse complement strand
TCTGAAGGTCGTTTTCAATGCTGAAAGGTCCGCTGATGGCCCAGTCGTGGGGCACTCGGACACTCTCCCAGGCAGAATCGTCAAAACTCTCCGCCTCTGCCCCGGCGAGGTCTCCACGGTGGAATTTCCATCCGTCCTTCAGGCTCATCTCACTTCTCGTATCAGCCTCAGAGTCAACGAGTTGAAACTTCGCTTCCTGTCCTCCCACGCTAAGACAGAACTCTCCGCTCTCAAGCAGAGGATTGCCACCGCGGTCCACAAAGGCGAGATCCCGCAAAGGCTCTATTTCAAAAGTGAACTGCCTGGACTCCCCTGCCCGAAGAAAGGCTTTTTCAAAATGCCTGAGTTCCTTCACCGGACGGGTTATCGAGCAGAACGGGTCGGAGATAT
>CAVJRU010000131.1:0-2349 GCA_963652025.1 bacterium | reverse complement strand
CCACTGGACCGTTTCCTTGCCGTCGCGGTTGCCGGTATTGGTGACAGAGACAGTCGCGGTTAGTTTTCCGTTCTTTGAGAGAGAGTCGGAGGAGAGTTTCACCGGGGAATATTCAAAGGTGGTGTAACTCAGTCCATATCCGAACTCGTAGAGCGGAGTGCTTTCAATGTCCTTGTAGAGTCCCTGGGTGCCGCGGCGTGCGCTCTGGCGGTGATTGTAATAAATCGGGATCTGTCCTCCAGAGCGAGGGAAAGTCATCGGGAGACGGCCGGAAGGGTTGTAGCGTCCGCTAAGTATGCCTGCAACGGCATTTCCAGCCCTCGTCCCGGGCATCCAGATTTCCAGAAGCGCGGTGCTAAGCGGCGCGACCTCACTAAGGTCAACGGGTCGGCCGCTTGCGATGAGCACAACCACCTTTTTCCCGGTCTGAGTCAACTTTCCCAGAAGCTGCACCTGTGCGGGGGGCAGAGCGATGGAAGAGCGGGAACAGTTCTCCCCGCTCCAGCGCGACTTTTCCCCGAGACAGAGCACAACCACGTCCGCTTTCCGGGCAGCGTCAAGGGCCGCCCCGGCAGACTCCTCCGAGACAGTCTCGAAATCGCCCCCCGGAGCATAAACAACAGCATCCTCTCCGAATTCCTCCTTCATACCTTCGAGAATCGAGACGAGTTCCTCCGCCCTTCCGCGCGCTCTCCAGTTGCCAAGAAGTTCATCCTTAGAGGAAGCCTGAGGGCCGATTAGGGCTATCTTCGTCCCCTTTCGAAGCGGAAGCAGAGAGTCTTCGTTTTTAAGCAGGACCATCGACTCCTGAGCCATCTGCTCCGCATTCTCAAGCGCTGAAGACTGCAGATATATTTTCTCCGCCGGCCGCACCTCCGTATATGGATGCTCAAAAAGTCCGAGGCGGAATTTCACCCTAAGGATTCGCCTTACGCTCTCATCCAACGTCTCCATTGAAATCCTTCCCTCCTTCAGCAAAGCCTCAAGATGGCTCCTGTAGAGATTGTCCATCATATCCATATCCACCCCGGCGTTGAGAGAGAGAGCCGCCGCATCTTTCCCGGTCTGGGCATAGCCTTGGTTGCAAAGCTGGATGACGGCGTCCCAGTCGGAAACTATGAATCCGTCAAAGCCCCAGCGCTGTTTAAGGACCTCTGTCATAGTAAAACGGTTGGCGGAGCCCGGGATGCCGCTAAGATTGTTGAATGAGCTCATAACTGTAGCGGCGCCCGCTTCGGTGCAGGCCCTGAACGGAGGAAAATATGTATCCCAGAGGCTCTGGTCGGAGATTTCGGTATAGACGTAATCCCGTCCGGCCTCTGAAGCGCCGTAACCGACGAAATGCTTTAGGCAGGCGGCAATTTTCCCCTTTTGGGAAAGAGAGTCGCCCTGATAGCCCTCCACGGCGGCACGTCCCATCACTGAGGTCAGATGCACATCCTCGCCATAGCCTTCCATAACCCTTCCCCAGCGGGGGTCACGGGCGATGTCGATCATAGGGGAAAATGTCCAGTCCACTCCCGAGGCCGATGCCTCGGCGGCAGCATCGGAGCACACTCTACGAACAAGTTCAGGATTCCAGGATGCCGCCTGCGCAAGCGGAATCGGGACGATTGTCCTGTAGCCGTGAATGACATCGTGGCCGAAAAGCATCGGGATGCCAAGCCGCGACTCCTCTATGCAGCGCTTCTGCATAGCGTTGCGCAGAATGGCGTCGTCTCCGAAATAAATCACGGAACCTGTCTCCGAGGGCAACTGCCCCACCATTTCACGGAGGTTGTTCTCCACAGTGTTGCGGCCGAGAGTGTATTGGCTCATCTGGAGTATTTTCTCCTCCAGCGTCATTCTTCCCAACAGGTCTTCCACCCTGCTTTCAATAGGGGCGGAGGCATCTTTATAGAGCGGGCGGTCATCGGAGGAAAGGCTCGGGGATGCAAATAGAGCGCACAGAAGCGCGAGGGCGGGTTTCAGCATATTCAATTGCTATTATTTTCGGAATAGGGGGTTACTTGGCGTTGCGGTATTCTTCGGCTTTTGCGGCGTAGTAGTCGCGGATTATATACCAGGCCTTCTTTCTCTGTCCCTGGTCGGAGACAAGACCCTTGCGGTTCCAACCGTCCTGGTCCCGATGGAAACGGAACGGAGAACGGAAATCGAAGAGAATCCACGGCGAAATGCCGGCAAGGTTCGGGATTTGGGAGAACATCTCAAGGTTCTTGCGGTACTGCTCGGCTTGGAAGTCCTCGCTCCAGGAACTTGCCCTGGAAGCATCCCCGGTCCTTCCGTAGAGAGCCTCGCAACCGAACTCGGAAATTATGACTGGCTTTCCCTCAGCCACATTCCACCGGC
>CAVJRU010000130.1:0-2771 GCA_963652025.1 bacterium | reverse complement strand
GCCGGTCGGAGACCAAACTCAGAAATAATCAGATGAAAGCGCATAAACAACCGACAGTAAAGGAGATAGCCCATCTCTCAGGGGTTTCGGTGGGGACAGTTGACAGAGTCATCCACAATAGGGGCGAAGTGTCCGCGAAGAGCCGCGAGAAAGTGCTCGCGGTGCTGGACAAGCTGGGGTACAGCCCCAACCTGCAGGTGTCGTCGATCGGGACCAAGAAGAAGTTCTGCGTCACCGCAGTGCTGCCGACGGCCACTTCCGGCTACTGGTATCAGCTCAAGGCCGGCATCCGGCAGGCGGTGTACGAGTTCTCGCATATCAGTCTGAAAATCAAATTCCTGCATTACGACCAGTTCGACCTTTTCTCCTGCAAGGAGACATATGCACAGGCTCTTAAGACGGAGTGCGACGCGATGATCATCGGTCCGACCTTCAACGACGAGACCCTCCAGCTCTCCTACGCGCTGGAGACCCGGGGCATCCCCTATGTCTTCGTGGATGCGATGGTCGCCAACACGAACCCTATCGCCTTCTTCGGCCCGGACTCGCTGAGGATGGGATATATGCTGGCGAGACTGATTCTCGGCGTGATGGAGAAGCACAGCTCCGTTATGCTTCTGCGCTCCAAGCGCATCGGCGACGAGACCTCGCACAACAGCCATCTGCGGCGCAACGGATTCAAGGCCTACATCAAGGAGAAAGGTCTGAAAGTCAATCTGGTGGACTGCACCTGCGACGTCACTGACTCCGACTCCTGCTCCCGCAGCATTTCCGAAGCCCTGGCTGCCAATCCTAACATCGGCGGTATAGTGGTCTTCAACTCGAGAGTCTATATGGTGGCGGAATACCTCAAAAAGAACGATATACGGGGGATCAATCTCATCGGCTGCGGGCTCATCGACACGAACATAGCCTATCTCAAGGAGGAATACATCACCTATCTTCTCTCCGAGCACCCCGACCTGCAGGGCTACTCCGCAGTCAAGTCAATCCTGGAATACCTCCTCTACGGCAAGCAGTCCGCCCCCATCAACTACACCCCGGTGGACATCCTAATAAAGGAAAATGTGGATTATGTCTGAGCCCGCGGGCCCTCGGTATTTTTGCTTTTTTAGCAATCAACGGTATGCAAGAAGAAACACAGATAAAGCGCCTTGATCGCTGTTGCTGGTGCAACCCTAGGAATCCCCTCTATGTCACATATCACGACAAGGAGTGGGGAGTTCCCGTGCACGATGACCGTCTCCTTTTCGAGATGCTGATTCTTGAAGGCTTTCAGGCGGGGCTTTCCTGGGAGTGCGTGCTGAACAAGAGAGAGGCGTTCAGACGGGCTTTCGACGGGTTCGACTGGGAGAAGGTCGCGAGGTATGGCGACGACAAGATTGAAGCTTTGATGGCGGACAGCGGCATCGTCCGCAACTCTCTCAAAATAAAGGCCGCGATAAGCAACGCCCGAGCTTTCATCGCCGTCCGTTCGGAGTTCGGCTCATTCGACGCCTTTATATGGAATTTCACCGAAGGAAAGACTGTCTACGAAATAGGCAAAGCAAGTTCTCCCCTATCGGACCGGATTTCAAAAGAACTGAAAACGAGAGGGATGAAGTTCGTGGGCACGACCATAATCTATGCCTTCCTCCAGGCCATTGGCGTCATCAATTCGCACGAGGACGGCTGCTTCCTCTATCCGGACAAATTGCCAATAGAGATATAGATTAAACATTTTATATTATTTCCGCGCCCTCAAAATTCGCCGAAACCTTTAATTCATTCATTATATGATAGTTATAGAAAGTAAGAGATAAGATCTTGCAACAATTGCGGAAAAGTATCCTGACGCTGTTGTTATTGATGTAACTTCAAAAAGTTCTAATCTGGAGTATTTGAAATTTTCACCATTCTATCCCCATTATGACATTCCTGTTCCCGGGCTTGGTCAAGTTACAGCCGCCTGTGTTGAGGGTGTTTGGCAAGGTCTGAAAATTTTCCCGAGTGAAGGGTACAGTTTCAAGACTCTCAAAAATGATTCAATGAAGAATTTGAAGAGGAAGGGAAAGGAAATTGTTGATAACACAAATGAAAGTCCGGAAAACGAAAGTTCGGAAAAAGAAAGTCCGAAAAAAAAGACGAAACAATACGAAAAGTGTATTGGACACAAGTATGGGAATGAGGTTTTGGGTTATGTTGAGGCGAGGAAACTGATTTACATTCCAACTTACAACTGGGTTCTTGAAAACAGACTGCAATCATCTGTCAAAAAACTGAAAAGTCTTTCTTCGCAAAAAACAGTGGTTTTGCTTGACTACGAGACAAATGAAAATGTTGAAAACACAAGTAAACCTTTATCTCACGCATCACTGATCAAAGCCTATGTTGAATCTCTCCCGGAGCAGGCAGAAGCACCAGTCTACAAAAACGGTATGAAAGTTCGCCACGCAAAATTCGGTGATGGAAAGGTGGTTTCTATGGATGTAGAAAATGAGAGAGTGGTGGTGGCTTTTGACGAGGTGGGCGAGAAAATGTTGAGTACAAGCGTCGCTAAACTGGAAATAATATAAGCCCCCAATCCCAGCGCCGCTAAGCTAGAAATGCATTTTACCACAACTGTCCGAAGGATTCCTTCGGACAGTTGTGGTTTTTCATAGAAGACTCGTTTAGAGCGTCCAAGGCTACCCTGGAGTTAAACTTTGGGGCAAACTTTCATCGTGTTGTCTTTCCCATTTCGGCATAAAGTTATAGCCATTTCTTTGACTTAACCACCTGTCCGAGATTTG
>CAVJRU010000129.1:678-2776 GCA_963652025.1 bacterium | reverse complement strand
GCCCTGGATTAGCCCCTAATAGGCTATGAACTCTTCCGGGCTGCTTTTACAGAGATTTCCGAACCAGAAGGAGTTTTCTACATAGACGTGGGAACCGAGAGTATGCGTGTACAGATATTCGTAGAGTTCCCTGTAGGTCTGGGACCGTTTTGCCGTGAGAGAGTTCACAAGATTGTTCGAGAAGCGGTCGCTCATCCACAGATTGAGCTCCGCGGAGTGGAAATCCGCAAAGGAGCACTCTCCTTCTCCTGAGCTCGCGAAGGCGAGCATTCCCGGAATGTCAGAGGTCTGCATTGCCATATTTCTTGAATAGCAGGGTTCCAGAAACAGAAGCATCTTGCGGTAGCGCTCTTCGGACGACATCTTTTCAAGCATCGCCCGGAATGCTTTGTCGGAGAGAATTTCACCGTCTTCCCGCCAGAGGAAACCGTTGGAACGCCGGCTGTTTGCGAGGCATCCGTGCCCGCTCCAGAAAAACAGAATGTTGGATTCGTCAGAACTGTTGAGAACTTTCGGCAGATGAGAACTGGAGTGTCCGAGCATAATGTCCGCAATGTCCCCCACGAGAAGAGTGTCGCTGCTGTAGTCGATGACAGCGTCTGTGTAGAGATCTTCCCCGTCGGTGGAACTCCGAACTTCTCCCTGATGCGTGTTTTTCTTATTGTGCGCGATATCGTCCGAGAGGATGAGGATGATATGGCTGTCATCCCAGCCATTGTTGCGGAGCATACGGTAAACATTCAGTACGTCGGCCTGGTGGCGGTAGTTGCTCCATCCCTCTGACCCCTGAATCAGAACCGCCCAACGATCCGCGAGAGCCTTGTACACCACGGGGCTGTCCTGATCTTCAATTTCTTCCATCATCCTGGCCTTCCAGTTCCAGGACGCGAGGGTGGCTGCCGTGCGGTTGCTGCCATCCGAACTCAGAAAATCAAGAGTCAGGAATCTGCCTTCATAAACTGTCCAGTGTACATAGGTGCTCTGCACAAGGCTGGTGTATGCCTCGCTGTCGAACTGCAGCGCGCCGCTGGCTCCTATCAGTTTGCCGGGAGTTCCTCCGTTTTTAAGCATAGACAGAACACCCCTCAGACCGGGTTCATTCCAAATCGGCTGAGTATCTTCTTTGCCCGAGGTGATTTGCCGGATGATTTCATTGACATCCGCCCCACCGTCTGTATTATGGTTCTTGACAAATGCCGTGACTCCGCCCAGAAGCAGGGCGTCATAGACTTGAGCCTCGGCGCCGGCTGGAGAGTAACCATATCTTTCTGCATAGGCTATCTGGAAGCCTGTGGACGGGTCGGCATAGGGGGCCACGCCTTCAGCCCCTTCGGAGAGGCTTCCGAGCTGCAGCAGATGGGCGGAAAGAGCTCCGTTGGAAAAAAGTATTCTGGGCGTCGCATCGCCCTGGGCGGCCTTGACTTCGAGCACCGTCTGAGCCTCCTTCGCCGAGTTGACGGCACAGATTAGGCAGTCAGCTCCCGAACGCAGAGCCTCTTCCGCCTTGTCCTGTAGAGAAGATGCGTCATATTGGAGGATGTTGCCGGCGGAAAGGCCAAGTCCGAGTTCTGTGGCAAGAAAAGGAACCCAGTCGTGGAAAGTCTGCCCGTATTCGTCGGCCGGAGTCAGCAGGGCCACGCTCTTTGCGCCCGACTCCCAAGCCATTGCAAGCAGAGCCTCGCTCTGGCTGACATCAGTTTCGCACAGCGACCAGAGGAAAGGCTTTTCGGCCTTGTCGCCCGACTTTGTGACGGCGTAGCGGCGTATGATGTCTTCGCTGCTTGCGCAAGGGGAAATCAACGGTTTGCCTGTTTTCCTGCACTCGCGCGCCATAATGTCCACATTAGCATTGCGCAGAGGCCCTACAATAAGCAGAATGTCCTCCCGGGTGGAAAGCGCGACGGAAAGTGAATCCAGAGCCACACTGTCTTCGTCATACCATTCAATGCTCAGTTCCACCCCCAGAGTATCTCCCTCCTCGCTGCACAGATAATTTTGTGCTTTGCGCAGGTTGGAAAGCGCGCTGCCGGCGATGTTTTCCAGTCTCGACCTGTATTCGCCATTATGGAACATCGGCAGGACCACCGCCATCTTGTAT
>CAVJRU010000129.1:0-668 GCA_963652025.1 bacterium | reverse complement strand
CCCTCTCTTTCTCCAGCGCCTTTTCGTAATACTTATCCGCAATGCCCTCCAATGTGCTCTTGTATGAGTCGGCTATGACTATTTCGGTGTAGCCGGAGGAGAGCCCCAACTCCTCGCACAAAGGCATTTCCTCTCCTTGCCACCATCTGAATATCCAGTCCTCCACGGCATCTGAAATGTGCTTGACGACGGACAAAGGCACCTTCGGGGAATAGAACTGCATATCGCAGTCCACGCCGAGAGTATAGAAGCTGCTGAGGGCATTCTCCCGGTTGTATCTGTAGAATCCCTGGGCAGTGCTTCCGCACAGAGGAAGAACCAGATCCGCTTCAATTTTATAGGACATCCTGTACGCGTTTCCGGCCTCATTGTAACCGCCTGATGTTTCGGAGAAACAGGTATTTTCAAGTCTTATCCCACTTTCGGCGTCCTGCAAGGCATCCGAGAACCCTCTGAGCATACCGCCAAGCTGCTCGGCTTCAGGATTGGCGCTCGCTACCAGAACGCTTTCCACGTCGGACAGACCCTCGCAGACGAGCCGCCCCGCCTGATAGTAAGCTCCGTATTGTGGAAGCCTCAGCTTGTGCAGAGGAAGGGTCCTGTCGCTTGATTCGACGAGCAGAAAATCCACGTTGGCCTCTCTGCTCAAAAGGGTCTCATTATTGTGC
>CAVJRU010000128.1:641-2788 GCA_963652025.1 bacterium | reverse complement strand
GTTGTAGCCACCCTTAGTAAAGTTGTTGGTCTGCGGGATCTTGAATCCTTCTCCTGTACTATTTGCCTTGAAAGTCACATTGCATCTGTAGATGTTAGGCTCGTTAAGACAATCAGTAGGCGCAAAGAATCCCTTTTCTCTGAAATAATTGTATGACTTATTAGCATCCCAATTGCTTACCCCGTCTATCACATCTCCGCAAGGGAAGCAAGTGTCAGTAAGCACGCAGATGTCCTTGACTATGCATACATTGGCTCCGAGGCTGAATGAAACTGCGCACTTGTTCGCCCACTCATTGGCAGTCGGAACGGTATAAGTTCCATCTGAAGCACTGTTGACCAGTTTGTACTTGCCGTCACCAGTAGGGATGTATGCAGGGTAGCCACCCGTGGACTTTGAAATTCTGACAGTCTTACCCGCGAGTGAACGGTCAAGACGGATATAGTAGCCTCCGGTTGAGAGTTCCGGAAGGTCGGTCTTGTCGGAAGTGCCGTCACCCACATACAGAGACCAGGTTGTGGTTCCGTTCTGTGCCTCAGGGTCGTACTTGGCCTGTCCAAAGTTTGCTGCATTAAAGCGGAATACCTCAGTATGCAGACCCTTGTCGCAGTAGAGAAGAATCTCGGTGTAGTCCGTTCCGTCGAACTTCTTCGTTTCTCCCCAGTCAAGGAAGAATGTGTTGGAAGCCCAATATGACTTGATGCTGTTAAGCTCCGTAACATTAGAAGCGCCACCAAGAATATCAATGATTTCTCCGCTCTTCATACCCTGATTTACAACAGCCCAAGAGTCCTCCGGGACGAATGCGTAAGGATATTTTGAATCTATGCGGAAGTCGAAGAATCCGTCACCCTCATCGTTGACCGTGTAGATGAATCCGCCGACTCTGTTGGCGTCCTTCGCTTTGCCCTCACCGACAGTACCTTCCCTCCACACGATATTCTCCATCATAATGTTGTCTCCGTTCTTGACGAAGGCGAGTTCGCTGAACAGGGCCGCATACTTGGAAGTCTCGCTATAGGAAGTGAGAGCGGTGTTCCAGTATTTGCGGAAGTTGGTCTGAAGGTCGGAAGCCGACTCTGTCACATACTGGCTGTCTCCCCAAGAGCCGTCCTTCACAGGGCCGTATTCGCTCAGGGACTGGAAATGGCTGTAGTCATTCGCGAAAGAGCCGTCAACGACAAGATTGTTCCACGGACTTGCGAGGGTAGTGAAATTGGATGTAGGGCCGTAAACATATTCCCCGTTCGCGAGTTTAGCGTATGCACGCACATAGAACTTGGTCGCAGGGAAAAGCGCAAAGCCTTCGACATCATCGGCCATAGGGGTGGTGAGAGGATTTATCTTAACCTCGAGACCGGCCGGTACGTCACCCTCGCCCTCATACTGGAACTGATAGGTGATGGCATTGCCGTAGGTAAGGTCGGTTTCCGTTTCATCAAGACATACTCCGGTCTCTACTACAGGGAATGCGACGCTGAAACTGAAATCTGCCTGATGGGCCTTCACGTTTGTGATCTCCACTGCGCTTTCGAATGTCGGCGTGATGTAGATTTTCACCGTCTGGTCAGTATAGCTGCGCTGTCCGTCGGAGAGTTCAAGCCAGCCTACGAAATAATAAGTGTAGCCATCCTTGAAATCCGGAACTGTGACGGAGGTGTCGCCCTCCTTTGGAGTGCCCTCGATGAGGATGTCGGTGCCTTCGGCGATAAGCTTGTCAGCATCGGTAGACCAGCGGAGGCCCCACTTTACGAATTTGTCAATATCCTTAGGAGAAACGACATTGAGGTTGAAAACATACTTTCCGCTCTCGGAAGAAACCTCGGTGAGAGCCGCGGTCATATTGATGACGCCGGACTCCTGACGGAGAGCGAAGTTGGTGTATGCGGAGCCGCAACGTACTTTGAAAAGCGCGGCACGCTCCTTTCCGCCAGTGTTTACTCCATATGTAAATGTAACCTTGTCACCAGAATTTCCGCTCTTTGCGGACGGAGTAACCCAGGTGTAGTCCCCTTCCATCGTCCACGCTCCGGAAGAAGTCACGGTAGTCTCTGCCGTGCCGGAAAGATATTCGGCCTCGGCGCTCACCGGGTCCAGCTGCACAGAATCCACCTGAGCCTCTTTTTGGCAAGCTGCGAGAGAAAAAG
>CAVJRU010000128.1:0-631 GCA_963652025.1 bacterium | reverse complement strand
GCGAAGACTGAAACTATATAAAATATTCTTTTCATTCTGTAAATGTTTTATGTTGTTCAAACTACCACTCGGCCTTTGGTCTGTAGCCGGTGTCCACAAGTTCATCATCGAAAAGATAGGAAGCGATCCTTTTCAGCGAACTCCACTGGTTGTACCAGGTGTCAATGGCAAAATCAAGGCAATATACCATATATCCGCCCCAGCCGTTGCTTACCAACTTTCTGAGAGTTGAGGAGGTCGCTGTCCACCTTTGGGTTCCCGGAGCGCAGTTCACGCTGTTCGGAGTCATTTTCGAAAGCGGCATTCCTCCTTCATAGTTTCCTGTCGACCAAGAACCGTAGTCATTGATTACCCAGTCCACATATTCACTCGGATTAACATTGTCGATGGTGTAAAGACTTGCGGTGTAGCTGTAATTATAGGCTATGACCTCCTTGTCAGGCATCGCCTTCTTGGTCTCATACATAAGGCGGGAAATAAGTTGTGATGAGGCATAGGATTCAACTCCAGGGATATCACTCCTCCTCTGACCGTACTCCTCGTCGAAGAAGATTCCGTCGATATGATAGGTGTTGCAGTAGTCCGCAAGCATCTTCGCCACGGTCTTGCTGGTCTCCTCACCGATGCTGGA
>CAVJRU010000127.1:0-2797 GCA_963652025.1 bacterium | reverse complement strand
CTCTTATGACCTTCGGCAACGCCCTCTTCTATGAAGGCGGGGAGACCGTTTCGGGCAAGACTGCGGCGCAGAAGGGACTTGCAGTCGAGGACATAACCTGGGAGACCACCACTTCCACCGACCTGGGAGTGGACCTCGGGTTCTTCCGCAACCGTCTCAATGTCAATTTCGACTGGTACTGGAAGAATACCGACGATATGCTCCTTTCAATCGAAATCCCTTATATGATGGGTTACAGCAACCCGAAGACCAACGCCGGAAAAATGGCGACAAAGGGATTCGACCTTGAAATAGGCTGGAATGATCGCGTGGGCGACTTCTCCTACAGCATCAGCGCAAACCTTTCAGACTTCACCTCGAAGATAGTTTACCTCAATAACGCCGACATCATCAGCGGCGGAAAAATCAACCGCGCCGGCTGCTATTTCAACGAGTACTACGGCTACATCTGCGACGGCATCTATCAGACTCAGGAAGAGGTCTCTTCGTCCGCAAGGCTCAACAGCTCAGTCACTGTCGGCGACCTTAAATACAGGGATATTTCCGGCCCTGACGGCGTTCCTGACGGCGTTATCTCGGCAGAGTACGACAGGGTTCCTCTCGGAAACTCTCTTCCTCGTTTCCAGTACGGCGGAAGATTCAACTGCGACTGGAAAGGCATTGACTTCTCTCTCGTCGTGCAGGGAATCGGAAAGCAGAATTCCTACCTTTCCGCTGCATACGTACAGCCTCTTCGCAACAACTACGGCAACATTCCTTCAATCATCGACGGTAAGTACTGGAGCGCATTCAACACGACCGAGGAGAACGCTGCGGCCCAGTATCCGCGCCTTTCAAAGGTCAGCACGGACAATAACTACGCAACCTCATCCTTCTGGATTTTCAACGGAGCGTATTTCCGTCTGAAGAATGTCACCCTGGGATATACCCTCCCGGAGAAATGGACGAAGAAAGTGAAGATGTCGCGCCTCAGACTCTATGTCAGCGCAAACGACCTCTTCTGCCTGAGCCACTATCCGACAGGATGGGATCCTGAGATGGGCACGAGTGCATATCCTATCACCACATCCGTGCTTATGGGTCTTTCTGTCAAATTCTAAAAATGGAGAAGATAGATATGAAAAAGAATATATTGTCATTGACCCTTGCTGCATCCGTTCTGGCAACTGCCTGCGTATCAATGGATATGACCCCGAAATCTCAGGGCAACAGCGAGTCGTGGTACACCACGGAGACTGAACTCAATATGGCAGTGAACGAGTTTTACATCCTCGGCTACTGGCAGGAACCGCTTCTTGCCTCCGAGCAGTGGACGGACAATTTCACCTACCGTAACACCAACCGCGGCGAGGGCGGTTCCGTTCTGGACGGTACTCTCACCGGTCAGACCTGGTACTGCTACAACCTCTGGCAGCAGAGCTACAAACTCATAACCCGCGCAAATTCCCTGCTTGAGAATATCCACAGGGCGGAAGAAGCCGGGGTGAGCGCAAAAGTCATCGAGCAGTGCAAGGCCGAGGCCTGCTTCGCCAGAGCCTGCAAATATATGGACCTCCTCTTCTTCTATGGAGATGTCCCTTATATTGACAGGTATTACACAATCACCGAGGCTGAAACCCAGCTCAAGAGGACCCCTGTCGCAGAGGTGAAGCCGAAAGTGTATGAGGACTTCGACTATGCAATCGAGCATCTTCCTCTCTCATACACCCCGTCCTCATCCCACGCCACCAAAGGTGCCGCGCTTGCTATGAAGGCCAGGTTCGCGATGTATATGAAGGATTATGACGTTATGGCCGAGGCTGCGAAAGCTTGCATTGACCTTAATGTCTATTCGCTTGAACCGGACTTTTCCAAGATGTTCCTTCAGAGCACCAAGGAAAATTCGGAGAAAATTTTCTGCATCCCGCGTTCAATCACAAACAGCGTCGTTCTGGACCAGTGGTATGTCAAGAACGGGCTTCCGAGAAATGCCGGAGGATATGCCGCCGACACGCCTTCCTGGGACCTGCTTGCCTCTTTCCTCTGCACTGACGGACTTCCAATCGACGAGTCTCCGCTATTTGACCCTCACAATCCGTTCAAGAACCGTGACCCCCGCTGCACTATGACCATTGTGGAGTTCGGCACCGAGCACTGCGGATTCATCTACAATCCTTCCCCTGCGGCAAAGACCACCACTAACACCACCACGGGTGCAAGCCAGTCCAATCAGGACAGCCGCATCGTCAACCAGTACGCTTCCTACAACGGCCTCGTATGGAAAAAGGGCATAGACGCATCCTGGACTGAAAACGGCCTCAATGTGGAGACTGACTACCTCATTATGCGTTATGCGGATGTGCTCCTGATGTACGCCGAGGCCAAAATTGAACTCGGAGAAATCGACGGGAGCGTTCTGGATGCAATCAACCAGGTTCGCGCCCGCGCCTACGGTGTAAGCGCTTCTCTCACGGACTCATACCCGGCTGTTACTTCGACCGACCAGACTGCTCTGCGCAAGGCCGTTCGTCTTGAGAGGCGTGTGGAACTTGCGAAGGAGGGACGCCGTTATATGGACCTTATCCGCTGGAATCTCGCAGCCAAGGCTCTCAATTCCTACAACTACATCAACCTCCCGGCAAACGACTGCCTTTCTGAGGTTGTGAACAAGGGGCTCTGGTTCTGGCCTGAAACTCCTCAGATTGACGAGGACGGGCTTGCGGATTTCGAGCCTATTGCGGCAAAGGGACTCATTCAGAGAGGCGCGCAGAGGGTGTTCCCTCAGAGGCAGATGCTCTGGCCTATCCCGACCCACGAC
>CAVJRU010000126.1:0-2856 GCA_963652025.1 bacterium | reverse complement strand
GGAGCGGCGACGTCTCATTATATTCCATATTATTTTGCGCAAGCAAAAGGCGGCAAGAGCCGCCGCGATGGAAGGACGGAGTGGAACGGAGGACTGGAGTCGCCGACCGGAATGAAATGGAGGTCGCGTGCCCCTCGGGGCTGTCTGCGAAGCAGACTGGGGGTAAACAGATGCAGGCTCAAGGAGCCTGCTCTCATTTTTTTTGCTCAGTTTTGAGCAAAAAAAATGAGACGTCGTCGCTCACGCGAGGACCTCTCACTAACCACATAATTAATAACACTAAAACTAATAACCGAGCGAAAGATAAAGCAACTACTGTGCCACAATCTTTCGCTCGGCAAAAAAAACTTACATTTTTCAAAAAATCTACGCAGAAAACGTCGCCCGTTAGGCCAGAATTGCGCTCTCCCCGCTCTCGTAGCGGTCCAAAGCCTCCGCCATAAGAGCTCGGCCCTTCTCGGCGATTTCCTCGCCCTTGGCGTAGTCGGTGATGGTGGAATAGGCGTCAAAACTCATCTTCACGAGAATTTCAGGTTTGTAGGCCTCGATTTGCAGGGTGGCTATCGAACGGAGCATTAGGGAAAACGTGCGGGAAAGGATGGAGTAATAGTTGTCGTCCTCAAGGAACGGCATCTTCTCCCCTGCAGCCTCGGTTTCAAGAGCCTTCACCTTAGCCGAAATGCTTCTGCTATTCTGCAATGCTGCTCTGGTTTCACTGCCGAAGGTTTTCACCATATCCAGGACTGAAAGCCCTTTCTTCGCTGAAACAGTCTCAAAAATTGAGGATATTTCCTCCTTGAGCTCAGGGTCAGAGGCCCGCGCAGTCTCTATCCTGGTGATATAATCTGCAATTCTCTCAGAATCAAGCTGATTCACATCGAAACAGGCGAGTATGTCGTGGCCATTGCGCGGAACTATGCTGAAAGGAGCCGTGTTCACCGCTCCCCCATCGATGAGGGTGTGGCGGCCGTAATGGACTGGACGGAAAAGCGAAGGGATGGAAATGGATGCGCGGATGGCGTCGAAAAGTTTGCCCGAAGAGAAAACAACCTCCTCTCCGGTGTAAAGGTCCGAGGCGACAGCGCGGTACGGGATGCGAAGGTCTTCGATGTTCACGTTCGGCACCACCTTTTTGATGGCCTCAATGACCCTCTCACCCTTTACCAGGTAGCTTTTGCTGACGGAAACATCGAGCAGGGAAAGGAGCTTGTAGTTGTTGAGACGGAAAAGCCACTTTTTGAAATCCTCAAGACCGCCGGCGGCATAAATTCCCCCGACGAGAGAGCCTATCGAGCATCCCGCGACAGAGGTTATCCTGTATCCCCTGCGCTCCAGTTCCTCAATTCCGCCAATGTAGGCGAATCCACGCGGCCCCCCGCTCGAGAGCACCAGCGCGACATCTTTAGTTTTGGTCTTGGCTTTTTCCATTGTTGTTTAAGTCGTAATTTGAGGTTTGAGGATTCTTAGTTTCCCCAAGTTGCCCTTCCCCTACCAAGGTTCGAGACTTGAAGTTTGCAAATTTCAACTCGGCGGTGGCAAATTTACAAAAAACTTGCTATCTTTGCATCCGCTTTCGAGCAAAAACACGTTGCGGGCGTGTTGTAATTGGTAGCCAAGCCAGACTTAGGATCTGGTGCCGTGAGGCGTATGGGTTCGAGTCCCTTCGCCCGCACAAAAAAAGAGGAGTACAAGCTCCTCTTTTTTTGTGTGGGCGAAGGGACAGAGGGCGTTGCACGCCCTCTTGATTTTATACACCCCCCAGTTCCTATATACACCCCCCGGCCCCCTCTGTAGGGGGAGTGGCGCTCCACTCGCCCTATCTCACCTGGCCTCCCCTGCGCTCGCTACGCGCGTCCGCTCTTGCGGACTTTTCCCATCGCACAATAAAGGGGATGACTTTTAGGTCACCCCCTTTTTATGGGCGAAGGGACAGAGGGCGTTCACGCCCTCTGTCCTTCTTATTTCTGCTGAAAGTCGGCGAGGATTACCAGGGTGCCGTCTTCTTTGCGGATGGCCGTGTGGTAGATTTCGCTCTTTGCGGACTGGTCTTCGGAGGACTGCTCCTGAGCCTGGCAATAGATATTCAGCGTCTCGCCATAGACCGACTCCTTAACGAAATGGATATCGACCCTGAGCGGAGAATCTGAGGAAGCGACCTCAAGAGGAAGCTCGTCAACAATGAGGTCAACATAGCGCAGGGTATTCATATGGCGATTGAAGTCAATATCCATATATTTCACCTTGTGCGTGCTTCCCACTGGAGATTCGAACGGACGAAGCTTCTTCGGGCCATCGCACGGACACTCCAGTTCAGTTACAGATTTTGATGTCAAATCCATAATCTCCGACATCGGAACCGGGCGCCTCTTCTCATAATCGAGAAGGCACCACACGGAAACCGCTCTGCCGAAGCATTTCCCCTTCGAGTCGATAAAACGGAAGCAACGCGTGGTAAGAAGTGAGGCGTACTCGTTCACCCAAGTTTCAACTGTGTAAACTTCGTGTTCAAGAGGCCGGCTGTCTAACTCCACGCAAAGACGCGAAAGCACCCAGCCCCGGTTTCGCGGAGCAAGGACATCAATGCCGAAGCCATTGACTCTGGCATCTTCACCTGCGACATCCAAAATATTGCTGACAATAGAAGAGAAACGTTCCTTGCCGTTGAAATCAATCCACTGCGGCAAGACTGTAAAATCATACTTACGAGGTTCCATAGAATATAAAATGCAAATTCAATCGAGCCCCGCAATAAGCAAATTTTGTGCAAAATCATCAAAAAAGATAAGGAAAAAGGCGGCAAGAGCCGCCGCGATGGAAGGACGGAGTGGAACGGAGGACTGGAGTCGCCCGATGTAG
>CAVJRU010000125.1:0-3141 GCA_963652025.1 bacterium | reverse complement strand
GGCGCGAAGATATATGCCGAGAAAGTGCCGTTTATGGGCAATTCCATAGACCTTAGTAAGGAACTGAATGTGGACCCTCTTGCCGCTGCTCTTAACGGAGGAGAGGACTATCGCCTTCTTTTCACCATTCCGATCGGAAGTCACGAGAAGTTCCGTCACGATTTCCAGACCTTTGATGTAGTGGGACATCTCGCAAAACCTGAGGTTGGCTCTGTGATTGTCACCCCGGATGGCGTAGAGTTGCCACTTCACTCCCAGGGCTGGCCGAAGGAGGAGATTTCTGAATAAACAGGATATAAATCTATTATATAAAATGATGTCAAAAAAACATTTCGTTGCTTTCGCTGCTCTTTGCCTTGCATTCGCCTTTACCGGTGAGGCACGGACGAAGACGGCGGACTTCTCCCGTGATGCTTTGGTGCACGATTTCAGGCTCAGCTGGGGAGACCAGATGTACGAAAACCTCATCTGGCAGAACCCGCAGTACATCGTCAGCACAATGCCGTCCGACTACAGGCAGACCTATAAGGAAGGCTACCGCTACACCCAGCATTGGAGAGCGGACTACCTCTGGAGACCTGTTCAGTGGTTCGGCTTCGGAGCCTCCGCCGACATCTCGGGCTGCCTTTGGGACAGCGTGGTGCGCGACGGAAGCGGAGCGGAAATTTCCCGCCTCAAAAACCAGTCTTTTTGGAATCTTGCGCTTATGCCTAAGGTGGAGTTTACCTGGTTCAACTCAAAGTGGGTGAGCCTTCACACCGGCATCGGAGTGGGGCTCGGCATTAACGGCGGCACAGAGACAGACGCATACGGCCGCCACACTCTCTGCGGTCTTGCTGTGGACATTGCCGTAATCGGCGCGACAGTACACTGGGGCGACCACTGGGGCGCTTTTGTAGACCTTGGCGGTCTGTACAGCATCAAGAGCCGCAGCACCATCTTCCTGGTCAGCTCCAGGATAGTTTCCGTGGGTGTAAGTTTCAGACTTTAGGCTTCCCCTGTCGCGAAAAACGATGCGTCCTGCCGAAAACGGAGGCGGACGCCCTTATGCTAAAAACATAGATATGAAAAAGACTCAGAAATATATTCTTTTAACCCTTGCGGCCGCTCTCGCTCTTTGCGGCTGCGACAGGGGTGAAATAGCTTTCGGCGACTTTGAAGACCTCTCCTGGAGAGAGGGAGCAAACCTTAAGGCATTCAAGGTTATGAGCGTCAGGGAAACGGACCTTTCCAAGGGTTTACCCGAGGACTGCTACGTCCCGGAAGAGGTGACCGACCCCGAGACCAAAACCACCTGCACCAATCTTAATAACTTGGTACAGAGCATCTTCGAATTCAATCAGAAAAGCAAGGTAATTGAAATCGCCGGCACCTACTCTTCTTACGACATCGTGAGCGGAGCTGAGACCACACTCTCAGGCAAAATCCTTCTTCCTAAAGGCCGGAAGCCGAAAAGATATATTCTCGTCAGCCACTACACCATCGGCTCCAACGCGGAATGTCCTTCCAACTGCTTCCCGCTCGAGGGTGTGCTCTGCCATCTGGGCTACGCAATGATATTCCCGGACTACGAAGGCTACGGAGTGGATTCGGAGAGGGTTCATCCCTACCTTATGCTCCAGCAGACGGCGATGGACGTTTACAATATGTATGATGCCGCCTCAAAATTCCTCGAGAATACGGATTACGCCCCCGAGAATGAGCAAATCTACCTTATGGGCTTTTCACAGGGCGGTGCGGTCACTATGGCCGAGCAGTGGTATATCGAATCCTATCTCGGCATCGGTGAACTGGTGGGGCAGGTATTCGCAGGCGGCGGTCCATACGACGTGAGGGCGACCTACAACAATTTCATCGAGACCGACAAGGTCAACATCCCGGCTGCCGTTCCGCTTATCATACAGGGTATGATTGTGGGTAACAATATGAGTATCAAGATGGATGACCTCCTGCAGCCTTGGGTTTACGAAAAAATCGACGAATGGATAAATTCCAAGAAATACACTGTTCTTCAGCTCAAGGAGATGATGGGAACGACTAAAACAAGCGACCTTCTCACCGAGCAGGGTATGGACCCGTCAAGCGATGTCGTGTCAGAGCTTTACAAGGTTATGAGCGAGAATTCCATCCTTGCGTTCGACTGGACTCCTAAGGCGCCGGTTTATATGCTCCATTCAATGGATGACGACGTGGTGCCTTTCGTGAATGCTTCCAGGGCTAAAGTCCAGTGGAAAAACGCAAATATTCAGTACAATTTCGGCCATTACGGGTCTCACACATCGGCTGCGATGAGGTTCATCTTCTCCGTGAGGACCTGGCTTAAAGAAAATGAGGGGAAATAGCGATGAAAAAGTCAATTATAACGGCAGCGGCGGCACTGCTTCTGTGCCTTGTTTCAAGTTGCGAGCCGGATGCAAAATACACAACAAAGAAGGTTAGTCTGGAAATGGACGTGGTTAAGACCAGCTGCGGATTCTGCGAAGTGAAGTTCCATACAGACAAGGACGCTTACTATTACATCGCGGCCGAGAAGGTGCGCGAGGGGGTGGACCCGTTCAAAATCTCCAAGCAGTTTATGACCCTTTCGCTGGACTATGCCTACAAGGAGTACATCAACTGGAGGTTCGACCTTCTCTATAACGGCACGCCTCACATTGCCGAATTCTCAAGCCACAGTCTCCAGTACGGCGACCAGGACTATTTCTTCACAGGTCTGAGCGCGGACACCGATTACTGGATTTACGCTTTCGTCGTGGACCCTACGACCAATGCTCCTGCCGGCGACCTCGTCCTTAAAACCATTCACACGGATGCCTCAAGCAAGATTAAGATAGGCTTCAACTACCGCGTGAACGATGAGTGGGACTATGTCTATCCGTACATTCAGGGCGAATATGAGATTGCTTCGCACATTCCGTGGGTGGGAGCCACCGCAGACAGCCTCTCTCTTAGAGCTGACGCCTCCGTGAAGGCCCCGGGCCGCTATTTCCTCCAACTGTTCAACGGCTACCGCGAGAACAACACCGGGAACATTATGTACGGAATGTACGCCCACAAGAACGACGGAGTGGGTGACGGAACGTCCACGACCAAGTTCGAGGAGGGTCACACCTACTACACTGCCCTCGCAAGTTTCGACGG
>CAVJRU010000124.1:0-3151 GCA_963652025.1 bacterium | reverse complement strand
AGTACCAAATGAATGTCTGCTCCTCTGCCGCAGAGAAAGTGACGTATGGGATGTCATTCATCCACTTGGATTCTATATCTCCGCAGAGATCGTACCTATAGACTTGGCCTCTAAGAAACGTGTTTGCCCACGGACAGGTAATGTCGTCAATCGGCGAATCTATGTATTTAGAAGTTCCATTGCTGTAATCGAAGATGATCCTGTAACCGTCTAAGACTTTTCCCGGCCACACGGCGATATAGTAGAATCTGTCATCTCTGAGAAAGCATTCTTCCTTTTCGGGATTAGGCACAATGGAGACGCTGTTGGAGATGTCCGTAGCCCCCTCTGCGGCTGATACGGTCAATTCGACTCTTCCGCCCGTGGAGGTATTGTCCTTTAGTGTGAGATTCACGGTGCCGCTCAGGATGTCGGTTGAGTCTTTGCCGACTACGGTAATCCTTGTGCAATAATCGTCCGGCCTTACTTTGATGTAGGTGACGAGATTTCTGAACTGGAGTGAATCCTTGGTGCCGATTCCGGCCATCAGCGCCACTTCCGGGTCGAAGCCGGCGATTTCCGACTCTTCGTTTTCGAGAGGAGCCGTCTGTTCGCTCTTTAGTTTCACACAAGAGAGCTCCACCGTGGTAGAGTTGCTGGAAGAGAGCGTTGCGGCTTCCTGATGTGGATGGAGGGCTACGACAGTGCTCGGTGCAGATGCTACGGTTCCGCTGAATGAACCGGATGATTTGCCTGCGTAGCCTTCGTCAAGAGTAAACAGTGTGTTTTTTCCTTTGCCGTCGAATACGGAGAGGGAGTCATTTTCTGACCAGATGATTTCGCTCTGTTTGCGGCTGTTTATTGCAGCCTTGCTCTGAGGGTCTTCAGCCCCGGATGTCTCCTCACTTTCTGATGATGAGGCTGAGGAGGAACTTTCCTGGCTTATCCAGAGCGTCATTTTTATATTTTCCCTCTTTGGGGATGAAGGTGTCAGGGATTCGTTCTTGGTGCAGCTCCAAAAAGAGGCAAAGAGCCCGAGGGCAATGAGAGATGAAGGTAATGTTTTCATAGTCATAGTTTTACCTATTTTTCATAATAATAACCGCCAAGCCCGATTTCTGTCAAGTCTTCGGTTTTACCGCCTTCGTAGAAGAAAGTTGAGTTCTGTGAACAGCTTTCAGCTACAACCTCCACGGTTTCCATTGCCGGGGAAGCGTAATCAGTCAGTCTTTCGTTTTTCATAATCGTCATAGTTTTAATGATTTTACCCACTACACATTTTGCGTAGCAAGTTACAAAAAAATAGACAAATATGCAAACAGAAAGTTAAAAACGAAAAGGAAATTCCGAAATCGCGATGCAGGCGCATCAGCGCCGTGCGGAGTCTTCGAAGGGAGGGACTTGCGTTGATAGGGAAGATGGAGCACGACTTCCCCTACAGAGGGGACGGGAGGGGTGTATATAAAGGTGAGGATTTGGACAAGGAGCACAACGCAGCAGATGTCCCTATTTAATTCGAGGAGACCCGGAATTAAGGAGGGGTAGATGCAAGGCTCGCGACGCAGGACAAACCGGAGCAACCTTTCGGTTGTGAGGATTTGGACAAGGAGCACAACGCAGCAGATGCCCCTACTTAATTTCGGGACAGAAGTTTCTCGATATCAGTCACATACTGCTTAAACACCTTGTCGGTCGCCATCAAGTCCTCCACTGTCGCGCAGGCGTGGAGCACAGTCGCGTGGTCCTTGCCGCCGCTCTCCACACCGATGGCGGATAGTGAGCAATTGATAAGTGTGCGAGACATATACATCGCAATCTGACGGGCCTGAACGATGTTGCGCTTGCGAGTCTTCGAAAGAAGGTCGTCGCGGGTGATGTTGAAATAGTCGCAAACAACCTGCTGCACCTTGCCGATTGTGATTTCATTGTGAGTCTCCCCCACGAGCTGTCCGGTTATCTGGCGCGCAAGATCCACTGTGATGGCCTTGTGGGCAAGAGTTGCGTTCGCTATGAGCGAAATCAAAGCACCTTCCAGTTCACGGAAATTGGAGTTGATGTTTGTCGCAAGGAATTTCAGGACGTCGTCCGAAAGCTCAACCCCTTCACGGCTGCTGCGAGACTTGAGCATCTCAAGACGGGTGTTGTAGTCCGGCCTTTGAAGTTCAACCGAAAGACCCCATTTGAGGCGGCTCAGAAGCCTCTCCTCGAAGTTCTGGAGCTCAACAGGCGGACGGTCTGAGGTGAAAACCAGCTGTTTGCCGCTCTGGTGAAGATGATTGAAGATGTTGAAGAAAGCGTTCTGCGTGCCGTGGCTTGCAAGGTCCTGAATGTCATCCACGATGAGAACATCCATCTTCATATAGAAAGCAAGGAAATCCGTGAGCTTGTTGTTCACGTACGCTTCCATATATTGGGTCTTGAAGCGGTTGGCCGGAACATAGAGAACTATGAGTTCCGGGAAACGCTCTTTGATTTCGATACCGATTGCCTGAGCAAGGTGTGTCTTTCCAAGACCCGGACCACCGAAAAGGAAGAGCGGGTTGAAAGCTGTCTTGCCAGGTGCTGAGGAAATGTTCACGCCGGCGGAAACACCCATCTTGTTGCATTCGCCCTTAATGAGGTTCTCAAAGCAATAGACAGGGTTCAGGTGCGGGTCAATCTGCACTCTCTGCAGCCCCGGATAGACGAAAGCGCCAGGATTGTTTCCACCAGTCGGGATGGAAACCGGATGGTTCACCGGAGTCGTGCCGTGAGAGGCGGGGACCTTCATCGAAGGCTGCACCTTAACCGGACGGAACACATACTTCAGACGTGCATCCGCACCGATCTCCTTTTTGAGAGCCGCTTTCAGAAGATTGAGGTATGCACCCTCAAGCCATTCCATAAAGAAAGCGGAAGGAACTTCAATCGTGAGTTCAGAATCAACGAAAGACACAGGCCTGATTGGCTTGAACCAGGTGTTGAACTGCTGCGGCTCTATATTCTGTTCTATAAAGCGCAGGCAGTTTTCCCATATAAGTATGTGCTTATCCTGTTGTGTCATATGTCGGTTCGCCGCTGTCGGCTGAACTTGAGATTAAATAGTGCAAAAAAACAACGCCCCGGCTTTCCGGAAGCGTTGTGCAAAGTTGGCGAAAAAAAAGTTATAAAAATTTTCAATCTCTATTGCAAA
>CAVJRU010000123.1:0-3189 GCA_963652025.1 bacterium | reverse complement strand
AAAGGTTGCTGCGGTTTTCGCGTCGTCGCAAGCCTTGTATCCCATCTTTTTATTCGACCTCTTTCCCTCCGCACAAAAAAGAGGGTGACCCCAAAAGTTAAAATTAGACTTTTAGTCACCCTCATTCAGACTTACCCCCCCCACGACTTGCGTCTGCTATCCCGGTTAGGATATCTCGCACCAAGACACGATTCCGTGGGAGCTTTTTAGTCGACCTCTTTATTTATTTTTTGATGCAGCGGACAGAAGCCCCAAACGACTTCTTATCGTACGCTCCAATCTGCAAATCCGGAGACTCCTCCCAGATGTATCGGCAATACGCAGTCTGGTCATCGCACTCGTCTGCGGTCCAGAAAGCGGTAAACTCCTGAAGCCCGATAAACTGGCCGTCTTCCCCTGCGGAAAGGTTAGCATAGCCAACCGGCAATACAGAAAGGCCGGACTCGTTGGTGATTTTCACCTTTGGCCAGTAGTTCCAAAGCTTCACTTCCTCGTAGTTGTAGGTTGCGTCAACCATAAGTTTTCCGGCAATGCCCTCAATCGGCTTGCCCTTCTCGGCATTCTCAGCCCCGAGGACCTTTCCGAGAGCGACCCAGTCATCTTCCGCAGGAAGTGTCCATCCATCCGGGCAGCTGTTCTTCGCATCCTCCCAGTTAAGATAACTTCCGAAAACATCTAGCATAGCAGGCGCATTCACATACGGCATTCCCTTATCCTCCGAAGCGACATTTCTCTTGAGCCACCAAACATCACCGACCTTGCTTGCATAGAATCGTGTTCCTGTGCCGCTGTCAACAAATGAGGTGTCTTTCAGTCCGAGAAGGATGCCGCTTATGGAGCCGCCGGACAGGCCTCCTTTCACAATTTCCACTTCCTGAGACCCTGTGTAGGAACTGTAGTAGCCGTCAGCAAATGCGGTTGCGCTGACCGTAACAGCGCGGAGCGTGTCGGCATCGAAATAACTTCTGTCGCAGAACTTGTAGGTAAAACTCATCACTCCTTCAGCGAGAGTGTCTTTCACCGACCTGGAGCCTTCCGTAATGGTGTAGGAATACCCCACTGTGCCGCCTTCCGGGTGTGTAATGCCTTCATTCAGGACAAATGTAACCTCCTGCTGAGGATTCACGAACAGAGGAATGCTCTTGAACGTCAATGTTCCGTCAAGAGACGGGAGGCTTGTGTCACTGTCGCTTTTCTTGCAGGCGAGAGAGCAGACCAAGACCGCCCCAAACGCCAAAATCGTCACGATTCTGCTTTTGCTGACCATATAATATCTTCTTGTTTTTCAAAAAAACGCCCTTTGTTTACACCCGCTTTCAGAGGGCGTCAAAGGGCAATCTTTTACCTTAAAATTCCACTACCGGAGCCTTTTCCGCACCTTCCTGAGCCTCGAAATAGCCCTTAGCATTGAAGCCGAAGATGGAGGCGATTATGTTCTTTGGGAACACGCGGATGTCGGTGTTGTACTCCCTGGCAGTCTGATTATAATTTTTTCTTTCTGTTGCAATCCTGTTCTCTGTGCCTTCGAGCTGTGCCTGAAGGTCACGGAAATTCTCGTTTGCCTTGAGGTCCGGATAGGCTTCCGAGATTGCCATCAACCTTCCGAGTGCGCCGGAGAGTTCGCCCTGAGCCTTCTGGAACTCGGCGATTTTTTCCTCCGTGAGGTCATCTGCGCTGACAGTAACCTGAGTCGCCTTTGCTCTAGCCTCGACAACCCCCTCAAGAGTTGCGCTTTCGTGTGAGGCATATCCCTTCACCGTAGCGACAAGGTTCGGGATGAGGTCCGCCCTTCTCTGATAGACGTTTTCAACCTGAGACCAGGCTGTCTTAACACCCTCCTCTTCCTTTACAAGACCGTTATAGGCTTTTACGCCCCATAATACAAGTACCGCTGCCAGGACGAGAATCACGATGACAGGCGTTGACCATTTCTTCTTTTCCATAAAAAACAGTTTTTAGTTTAATAAGTGTAGGCTTGAGGCAGTATCGGGTAAGGAACTCTTCCTTTCGCCGTCAGAGACGACCCACTGCCACAACATATCTTGCAAAGATGCGTATTTTTTCCCGATTTTTCCTACATTTGACAAAATTTCGGATTCACTATGAATACACATACAGCAAAAAGCGTCCTTCTCAGCCTAGCCGCGGCCCTTCTACTCAATTCTTGTGCCGAGTATGGATATGTCCGCATCACAGGCTATGCGCAGGGTGGAACTTACACGGTTCAGGCCGACCTCAGCCACACAGGAGCAAAGCCCGAGGTGCTGAAAGAAAAGATTGACTCAATACTTTCTGAGATTGATGCCGCAGCCTCAGGCTACAATAAGTCTTCGGTCCTGAGCCGGTTCAACAAAGGAGAAAATGTTGAAAAAAACTCAATTTTTGAGGAGTTATGTTCCCTCGGTGACGCCTACCGGGAGGAAACCTGCGGCGCCGTGGACGTGTGGTCCGCACCGCTATTCGACGTGTGGGGCTTCGGGTTCACGAGGGATTCACTTCCTTCGGAGACGCTTCTGTCTGAGGCCAGGGAACTTTGTGCCCAGCATAAGAAGGTGAATTTCAATGCGATAGCCCAGGGCTACAGCAGCGACCTTGTGGCCGAATATCTCCGAAAAACGGGTGTCCGGAATATGCTCGTGGATGTCGGAGGGGAAATCTATTCGGAGGGCGTGAATTCGTCCGGAAAGAACTGGACAATCGGAATTGACACGCCCGAGGACGGCAATTTCACCCCGGGAGAGAGCCTGAGCAGCATCTGCACGCTCCCACAAACCCGTTGCGGAATTGTTACATCCGGAAATTACAGGAAATTCTATGTGAAAGACGGGAAGAAATTCGCGCATACGATTGACCCGCGCACAGGCTACCCCGTGACCCATAACCTTCTGAGCGCCACGGTGATATCCAAGGACCCCGAATCAGAGCGCAACGCCACCAACGCCGATGCCTACGCCACCTTCTGTATGGTGGTGGGCCTGGAGAAGGCGAAGGAATTCATTCTCGCCGACCCAAACCTCGATGCTGTACTGATCTATGACGCTGGCAATGGTGAGATGGGCATCTGGAAATCCGAAGAGGGTGACTAAAAAGCGGTCTGCTGCGTTACGCTCCTAGCGAAAATCCTCACAACCCTTAGGTTGCTGCGGTTTTCGCGTCGTCGCAAGCCTTGTATCCCATCTTTTTATTCAC
>CAVJRU010000122.1:0-3228 GCA_963652025.1 bacterium | reverse complement strand
GTTTTCAAAACAGGCGGGCGCGAGTCAGGACCTGCTGCAGGGCCCTGAGAGGCACACATCATCGACGACGGTTTGAAAATATTCAGAGCCTCGTCCATACCCCAAATACTCATCTATACGATTATACGTTTCCGGGCTCGTTAATGTTTTTATCTCTTGCGGTCGCCTGAACAGAAGCCTGTCGCTCTGCAGCAGGCAAGTGTTGCCATAAGTTATCCTCCCTCAAATCCCGGCATCTCAAAAATTACCCCTTAGCCTTTGAGAATCGGAAAGGGCCGACGAAACTTGTCCGTAAAAAAACGTTTTTTTGCGGACAAGTGAAACATAAGAACTTTGCGGTGCGCCGGGAGGCGACATCCGCTTTCCTAAAAAGATAGTGTTTGGCCTTGATTTTAATATAAACGGGAGTAAAATCGCAAGATTTTATGTAAGTTTGTCCTGTCGTTGTAGAGTGTTCAACTCTCTCGCGGTTGACAGGCGCTTCCGGGGACCGATACCACCCTCGGCAATGTGTTTTACCAGAGTGGATGGCGAGCTTGTCCCCTGCGCAGTGGTCAGCCTGTGGCTGGTAGAGACCCTAGCCGCCCACGGCTAGTGAGTGGGTGGCTCGAGCGTAGCGAGAGACGGGATGGAGCGCGAAGCGCGGAAGGTCTTCTGCCAGCCACAGACTGACCGCAAGCCATAAGCGAAAACGACATAGATGAAACGAACAAATGAAACTATTGAATAACAGGCCGATACATAAGCTGCTGGCAACCTTGGCACTGATAACGCTGAGCTTGGCCGCGAGCATCGCGGCCGGAGCCCAGAGCACCAAGGTGAAGGGCCGCGTAACCGACTCCGAAACCGGAGAGGGACTTCCCTTCGTCGGCGTATTCTTCAAAGGCACTACCATAGGAGTTTCCACCGACCTCGACGGCTACTACACGATGGAAACCCGCGACAGCAGCGCCACCGTCCTCTGCGCCTCCATCCTCGGCTACGAAGAAGCCGAAAGCCCCGTAAAAAAGAGCTCATTCAACGAAATCAACTTCTCCCTGCAGATGATCCGCAACTCCCTTGACGCCGTCGTCGTCAAGCCGGACAACCACTATATGAAATGGATTCTCAGCCAGATAGATGCCCACCGCGACATAAACGACCCCGAGCGGCGCGACGCCTATTCCTGCGACATCTACACCAAGACCGAACTCGACCTCACAAACGCCGATGAACAGATACGCAACCGCCTGATACGCAAAAACTTCGGCTTCGTCTTTGACTATATGGACACCTCCGTCATCTCCGGCCGTCCATACCTCCCGATAATGATCTCCGAAAACCGCTCCAAGCGCTACCACAGCAAAACCCCCGAGGTGGACCGCGAGATCATAGAAGCCAGCCGCGTCTCAGGACTCAACGAAGAAAACGCCCTGCTGCAGTTCACCGGCAGTATGCACCTGAAGACCAACTTCTACAACAACTTCATAAACGCCTTCAACATCCAGATCCCGTCCCCGCTCTCCCCCAACGGCGACGTCTACTACAACTACTTCCTCATAGACAGCCTCGACATTGACGGTCGCAAGACCTGGAAAATCCGCTTCCACCCGGGCAAACTCGTCTCCTCCTCCGTATTCGACGGCGAAATGGCCATCGACGCGCAGGACTTCGCACTCCGCGAGATGCACGTCAAGCTCCGCAAAGGCGCCAATGTGAACTGGATACGCGATATGGTGATCGACCGCACAGACCAGCGGGTGGACTCGCTCTGGTTCTACAAGCAGGACAAGCTCTACGTCGACTTCTCCGTCACGATGAACGACTCCTCGAAGGTCGCGTCGTTCCTCGGCAACCGCCAGATCGACTATATGAACCCGAAGCTCGGAGCGCAAGCCCAGCGCCTGCACGCAAACCCCGAGCCACCCGTAACCGTTTATAAGGATGCCGGTCGCAAAAGCGACCAATGGTGGGACGCCGCACGCCCCTACCAGCTCTCCGAGAAGGAAAAAGGCATCTACCAGATGGTCGATTCCATAAAGAACGTCCCTCTCTACAACAATCTTTACGACCTGGTAAACACCTTCATAAGCGGCTATCTTCAAACCAAATACATAGGTTTCGGACCATACTCGAACATCTACAGTTTCAACAGGCTGGAGGGTCACCGCTTCGCAATGGGCGTCCGAACCACCGCAGAGTTCAGCCGCAGATTCCGTTATACCGCCTACCTTGCCTACGGTACGCGCGACAGGGAATTCAAGGGAGGCACGACCTTCGAATGGATGATAAGCCGCTACCCTACGAAAAAACTTACCGTCTCCGCCAGAAAGGACATCAGACAGCTGGGCCGAAGTTCATCGGCTTTCAACGAGACCAACATACTCTCCTCCCTTCTCACGAAGAAAAACAGCGAGAAGCGAAGTCCGGTGAATGATTACTCCGTCACTTACGAACGGGAGGTCGCCCCGTGGCTGAACACTTCCACATCCCTGCAGTTCCAGAGGATCTTCGCGAACGAGTTCGTTCCGATGCTCCGTGTAACGGAGATACCTCTTCCGGGAAGCACTCCAGCTTATGATACGACATTTGTTAACTCCGTAGGAGCGAATGCTTTACGCTTTGAAGCACGAATCTCCAAGAATGAAACGGTGGATCGCGGAGTCTTCAACAAGAGCTATCTCCATACTGACTTCCCTGTTGTAACCTTCGACCTCACCGGTTCCCTCAGGGGAATAGGAAAGAACGAATACAGCTACTTCCGCTCGGAAATGCTCGTCAGATACAAGCTCCGTCTTCCTCCGGTCGGGACTTCCGATATCCGCTTCTCTGCGGGCAATATCGTGGGAAGGGTTCCGTACCCTATGCTCAAGATTTTCGAAGGTAACGGAACCTATATCAATGACCGTAACGCATTCTCCTGTATGGAGTTCTATGAATTCGCGGCCGATACCTGGACCACCCTTTTCTGGGAGCACGACTTCGGCGGATTCTTCCTGGGGAAGATTCCCCTCATAAAGAAACTGCATTGGCGGGAAATCGCCACCCTGAAAGCGGCCTACGGCACGCTCACGACAAAGAACAACGGCATCCTCGGGAGCGAATGGTCCGCCGATGCGCCGATGCTCTTCCCTGCCGGGATGTATTCCCTGAACAAGCCTTACGTGGAGATGGGCGCGGGGATCAGCAACATCCTGCGCCTGGTCCGCGTCGACTGCGCCTGGAGAATGACTCACCGTTATATGGAAC
>CAVJRU010000121.1:0-3312 GCA_963652025.1 bacterium | reverse complement strand
ATAACAAATAATCAAAAAAGCCTCGGGGAGTTTTCCCTGAGGCTTTTTTTTGATTATACCGAGAGTGGAATTACTTCTCGTAAGTTATTGTTATTTCTGAAATTCCCGGGCCCTTTGCGTCGGTGGAGCCAGATGCAATGAATTTGAGTTTGGACTTGCCTGAAACAGTTGTCGTTGGAGTCAAAGTATAATCATTAAGATTACTCTTGGTTGGAGTCAACGTACCTACAGAAGACGTTCCGAATGTTATCGTAATTTTATTATTTGCAGCAGTCGTTCCTCCATAAGTTCTAGCTTTGATAACTATAGAAACTATTTTTGAGCATTCAAATTCCGGTGATTCGATATAGGCCGACGAGCCGAAAAGGCCAAAGTAAGAATTAGAAATAGAACTCAAACTCTTATCTGTCGTTTCATTTAATGTCCAGTCACTATGTGAACTATATGTAAATTTCAAAGTTTCCGTCGCGGCAGCGGCTACTCCCTGTCTTAGAGTTATGGCCTTTGTGAGGGTGGCATCAGAGGCGTGAGTCACGGTGAGGGTGGACTCATAGGCCGCCGAGGTGGTGTTCTGTCCGTTCGGAGTTACTGTAATTGTGCCGGCGGTCTTGTCCACGACGACTGTCGCCCAGTCAAGGGTCGTCGGAGTAACATTCCAGTCTCCCCCCTCAGAGTTTACCGTTACCTTGACGACGAATGCTTCTGTTTCAGTGCCCGTCCAAGTCTTTGAATCTTTGTCAATTGAGAGAGTCGGGACGGTGTTGTCAACCTTTATTGAAGTAGCGACAAAAGATGTACTTTTGCCACTACTGTAGTATCCATATGCAAACCCGTAAACTTCAACGGCCTGTCCATCAGTGTCAGAATTTACGGTGCTCAGATACATTTTCTGGCTACCTACCGAAATATTTCGACCGCTCTGAGTCCCTTTTGCGTGGATATACTGGACAGATGAAGCCTCTGCATAAGAAGTCAACCATGTCTCTGTAGCCTCTACCGCGTCCGAATAGGTAGGAGTGCTGCCTGTAGCCTTGTTTGAGATTGTCGGAGAATTAAACTCCCAAACACCATTGTACTCCAGGATGCTTCCAGCCACATCAATAGTGTTTCCCACAACAAGGCCGTGAGAGGACTTATAAAGCAGAAGATAGCCGGTACCGTCGCCAACAATAGCATTGCTGGTATTAGGAACAGCATATACCGTAAGGTTCTTGATTGTGTATGTCCCTGCCTCGGTCACGTCAGAAACGTGGTTGGTGGCCTTCGTAGTCATAGAGACGCTTGCTACAGCGGAAGCAGCGTAGGCTTTGTCACCACCGACTGCTATGGCATTCACCTTAACAGTGTAGGCGACTCCTGAAGATAGTGATGAGAATGTCACGGTACCTTCATTCACGACCTGAGAATCCACTTTTGTCTCGCCGCTGTAGATTTCGCAGTTATAGCCTGCCGTTGCGCGGGAATCCACCGTCCAGGTGGCGCTCACTGAAGTTTCGTCCACTGCGCCCTCCTTCAAGGCAGGAGTAGAAAGCGTCGGTGTTCCGAATTTTGCTACCGAGAGCGTTGCTGCCGCAGAGTTCTTGTAACTATCTGTATCTGAAGGTATAGCAACGACGGAAACATCGTAGTATTCATCTTCAATGGCGGAAGCATCGTATGAATTTATCTCGGCCTCGTAGGTATTTTCTCCTATAGTGACCTCGTAGGATGCCGCACCGTCAACCGCAGTCCAAGTTACATTCTTTTCAGAAGAAACAGCAAGGTCCTTAGGAGTTGAAAGGAGCGGAAGGATTGCTGCCGGTTCATAGGAAAGTGCAAGAGTAATTATTTGACAATTTGCTGCATCAGATACTGAAAGATAATACTCTACGCCCTCATTTGTACTTGTAAGATTGTATGTATACGAACCACCAAGAGTACTCCATGTTTGTCCTTCGCCGCCTGATATTTCAGCTTTACCATCTGTAATACTAACTACAGACTTCTTTGAAGCGCCACTTTTATTCAATGTTCCGATGACCTGCGTAAGTTTATACCCGGAGAGAGCCGGAAGACCAAGTTGTTCATTCTTACAAACAAGAAGATAGCCAGAAGTGCCGCTTGTCCCTCCACAATACATACCGTCACCTATCTTTGAATGAGTGAAGGTGTAAGCAACATCACCTAAAGTATAATTATAGGAACCAGCCTTAGAGTTTGATTTACTTGTCGGCCAACCTGTAGGCGCAGTTACAAAACTGAAAGTAAGGTCAAGCGGCTTGGCTGAAGCCTTTGCGATCCACTTGTCGGCGGAGATTGTTTTCACTACCTTGTAGAGATTGCCTGCTACATACTCGTCGCCTTCTGATGGGGTGCGGCTGATGGTCAGTGTGTGGGAGGCTGTTTCCAGCGAGAGAGTCATCTTGCTGTACTTTGTCGGGAGGACATTGAACCAGAGCTGGCAGTCAGAGGCCTTCGGGGCAGTGCCTTCGTCGAAAGTCAGAGTGATTTCAGAGAGCGCGTTTTCTTCGTCTTTGCTGAGAACATAGCCGGATGAATATGAAGAAACCGCAGCGGAAGAAGTTGCTATGAAGCCGCCTTCAACGGAGAGTTTCGCACTGACAAGTTCTTCATCGAGAGAGCCGGTGAGGTGGAAATAGGCTATGGCAGTCTGACGGTCCATCGGGAAGATTATGTCCTTCCCATCGTCGGTTTTTCCGGCCGCTGCGTTTTCAACAACGACAGAACCTTTCATAAGGTCATACTTGCTGTTGTAGGCATTTCCGTTCTGGGTGCGGGTTGAACCAAAATCGGTCTTGCCTTCGGAATCCGGAGCCGGATAAACCGCATCGTATGACCATTGGTCGGTGCCCTCCGGAAGAGAGGCACTGAAACTTGAGCCGTTCCAGGTCGCAGACACGATGTCGTTCGCTTCTGCATTATATTGCATATATTCCACAGAAAGGGCATCGCCGTTTGTCCAAGCGGACTTGAATGTGGCCTCGTCCTCGGTCGTGAGAGTGGCCTTTGTCGGGGCAGTTATCATTGCCTCGGCACCGAAATGAACCTCAACGAGTTTGCCCTTAGGGGACTGGGAAGGTTCTATAACCTCACGTGAGCAGGCTGCGAGCGCTGTTGCAGTTACTGCTGCAGCGAGAAGAATCTTTGAGTATGTTTTCATAATGATTTCAGTTTTAAAGGTTAATTCCAGTCGTCAGACTGGTCGCTGACGTGAGTTCCTGAAATGTCCTGAAGGCCGTAGGAATTGTAGCCGTATTCTCCACTTCCGGCGAAGCCGTGCTCGGTTGAGACCGAAGCTGCGTAGAGCTCTGG
>CAVJRU010000120.1:0-3427 GCA_963652025.1 bacterium | reverse complement strand
TATTATTGTAAAAAATCAATCGAATAGATATGAAACAGATAATTCAAGACTTAAAGAACGGAAATACTGTTCTGGAGGAGATACCTGTGCCTCAGGTGAGGTCAGGTTGTGTGCTGATAAAGACTACTCGCACACTGGTTTCTCTTGGAACTGAAAGGATGCTTGTCGAGTTCGGTAAGGCGAACCTTGTGGACAAGGCACGCCAGCAGCCGGACAAGGTTAAGCAGACATTGGACAAATTGAGAACTGACGGCATAATGCCTACTCTGGAGGCTGTGTTCAATAAGCTCGGCCAGCCTCTTCCGCTTGGGTATTGCAATGTGGGTAGAGTCGTTGAGGTCGGGAAAGGCGTGACGGAGTTTTCGGTCGGTGACAGGGTGGCCAGCAACGGCAACCACGCTGAATATGTCTGTGTACCGAAGAATCTAGTGGCTAAGATTCCGGACAATGTCACGGATGACGAGGCTGCTTTCACAGTCATCGGTTCAATCGGTCTTGAAGGTGTGCGACTCCTCAAACCTGAGCTTGGTGAAACCATAGTCGTTGTAGGTCTTGGTCTCATAGGCCTTATCACCTCTCAGCTTCTCGTCGCTAACGGATGCCGAGTAATCGGCATCGAGTTCGATCAGGCGAAGCTGGATCTGGCTGCAAGTTGGGGAGTAATCCCTGTGAACCCAGCAAAGGGAGACGACCAGATTAAAGTCGTGGAATCCCTCACCGGAGGCATCGGTGCAGACGGTGTCATCATCACCGCAAGCGCCAAGGATGACAGCGTAATCCATAATGCCTGTGTGATGTCCCGTAAACGCGGCCGCGTCATTCTGGTCGGTGTCATCGGTCTGAATATGCGCCGTGATGATTTCTACAAAAAGGAACTCTCATTCCAGGTTAGCTGCTCATACGGTGCAGGACGCTATGATGAGGAGTATGAGAACAAGGGGCACGACTATCCTCTCCCTTATGTCCGCTGGACGGAGAAACGCAATTTTGAGACGATTCTTATGGCCATCGGAAACAAGAAACTCAATGTGGATTCATTGATTACCGAGAGCGTTGAATTGAAAGATTATCTCCAGATTTATGGAGATATGCGAAAGAGAGGCAATATCGCAAGCATCATTCGCTTCCCAGAAGAGGATAAGATAGAGAGAGTCGTCAGGATTGAAGGCAATGATTTCGGAAAAAGCGGAGTCAAAATCGGCATCATCGGAGCTGGCAACTACACAAGTTCGACCATAGTCCCTTGCCTCAAGAAATGCGGTGCGAAGGTCAAGTACGTCTCAAGCGCAGGCGGACTTACGTCCAAGGTTGTCGCGAAGAAGGTGGGCGCAGAGTTCGCTACAAGTGATTCTTCGAACATTTTCTCTGACCCGGAGGTCGGGATGATTATTGTCGCCACAAGGCATAATCTTCATTCCAGGATGGTTCTTGATGCGCTTCGCGCTGGGAAGAGCGTTTTCGTGGAGAAACCTCTCTGTCTTAACGCGGAGGAACTGAATTCAATCATAGACGCTTATAAGGCAGCACCTGCAGGCACGACATTGACCGTAGGGTTCAACCGCCGTTTCTCTCCGTTTGCAGTTAAGATGAAGTCTCTGCTGGGAGACGGACTGATGAATATCGTCGCCACGATGAATGCTGGATTTATCCCTAAAGAGATGTGGGTTCACGATATGGAAGTCGGCGGCGGGCGAATCGTCGGAGAGGCTTGCCATTTCATAGACCTATGCTCTTATCTTGCCGGCAGCCGCGTGATAAGCGTCTGTATGAATGCTCTCGGAGAAAATCCTGAAGAGAATACCGACAATGCAAGCATTCTTCTCAAATATGAGAATGGCTCGACTGCTGTCATCAATTACTTCGCAAACGGTTCCAAGAGTTATGACAAGGAACGTGTCGAGGTATTCAGCCAGGGCAGAGTGCTTGTCTGCGAGAACTGGAGAAAGCTTACAGGATATGGCGTAAAAGGATTCCGCTCTATGAAGGGAAGCCTTGATAAGGGACAGAAGAATGAGTTCCGCCTCTTAAACGAGAGACTCCTTAATGGTGGAGAATCCCTGATTCCTATAGACAGCCTCATCAACACCACCAAGGCCAGCTTTGCCGCCATCGAGTCCCTTCGTGAGCATAAGTGGATTGAGATAAAATAACTATGAATTACGGAATTCTGTTTCGGACGGTGGCGCATCTGAAGCCTCTGCAGGTGTATTATCAGATAATGCACCGCCTCTCGAAACCGAAATATGTGCAATTGTCTGCGCCGGCGCAAGGTGCCAAGCTGAAGTCGTTTGTCTCAGAACCGATTTCCCGGCCGCATAGCCTTGATGGGGAGGCGTTTGAATTTCTGAATATTCGGAAAGCCTTCTCCGGGTGGTGCGATGCTTCGGACGGGATGCTCTGGGCGTATAACCTGAACTATTTTGATTACGTCAATCAGTCCGGGATGTCCGAGACGGAGGGCGTCAGGTGGATAGATGAATTCATTGATTCTCTGCCCACAAACAGGATTGGTCTTGACCCCTACCCGACTGCTCTGAGACTTGAGAACTGGATTAAGCTTTTCTGTCGTTATCCGTCTGCCGCGACGTCACGGAGGCTTGATTCCCTGTATTCGCAGTACATCCTTCTTCACCATTCGCTCGAGAAACATCTGCTTGGGAACCACTTGCTTGAGGACTATTTCTCGCTGTATATCGCAAGTCTGTTCTTCTCTGATGCCGAGTATCACCGAAAGGTGTCAGCGTGGCTTCTTTCCGAGCTTTCAGAAGAAATTTTGCCCGACGGTGGCCATTACGAGCAATCTCCGATGTATCACTGCATCCTGCTTGACCGGCTTCTGGACTGTATCAATGCCAAGATGACCTTCGGGGAGATGGATTCGGATTTGAAATCCCTGAAGATATTCGCATCGCGGATGCTCGGTTATCTGGAAGTCATCTGCTTCTCTGATGGCACATTCCCTCTGTTCAATGACTCCGCGTTCGGCATAGCTCCTACTCCAAAGGAGTTGTTTGATTATGCCCAAAGGCTTGGTATAGAATGGAGTAAGCAGGAATCTCTTGGCGCTTCCGGGTACAGGAAACTCTCGGACGGACAGATAGAGGCGATAGTCGATGTCGGTGAGATCGCGGCGACATACCAGCCCGGGCACACGCACGCGGATGTGCTCAACTTCGAGGTTCACATTGGCGGAACGCCGTTCATCGTGGACACTGGCATCTCGACGTACAACAAGACCGCCCGCCGTCAGGCGGAGCGTTCCACTTCCACGCATAATTGCATCACTGTCGGAGGTCGCGACTGCGCCGAGGTCTGGGGCGGTTTCAGAGTGGCCGGCCGCTATAGCGTCCAATCATTGGACGAAGTCCCCGGGAGTATTTCCGCGCTCGTAAAATGTTGTGGCGGAGAGTCTTATTCGAGAAGTTTT
>CAVJRU010000119.1:0-3661 GCA_963652025.1 bacterium | reverse complement strand
CTGCGCGGAATTGCAGAGTATTGCCATTGGCAAGTTCAACGGCTGTTCCAATGGAATAAGAGGCCCAATTCTCGTCGTTCTTCCTGTATTCAAGTTTGATGTCGGCAGGGCTTCCATATTTCGCGAAAGAAACGGATGTGGTTCCGATGGATTTGATGGTGAACGGAATGGTGGAGTAATAATTAGCGACCTTAGAGGTGTTTAAGGCGAGTCGGATGTAGTCGGACTGGATGTCGCTGCTGCCGGTGGAGACGCTCAGAACTAGGGAGGCCTCGAGAGCGCCCTGGAAGAATTCAGTGCCGAGAGAGGCCGGTGACACTGTCACGGAGAGAACGCCTGTGCTTTTCTTGGTGCTCTGGTCCTTTTCCGCTGCCACACTCTTTATGTCCAAATTGACGAAATCTCCTGCTGCCGCGGCTTTTGTCAATGTATAGACCGCGCGTGCTTTGAGCGGAGAGTCGAGCTTTGTGTTCTTGAGATACTTGGCGTAGGCGAGAGCGATGCTGTCCGCGCAGTCGGCGGGACGGATGTCGAACCGGAGTGTCAGGTCTTTTACCGTGGCCTGAGTCTGAGTGTCGTCCGAGGTGAATTCCATACGCTCGACACCGTCGGCATATTTAGGAATGTAGGTGATGGACTGAACGCGGGAGAGGAGAGCGTTTATCTGCGTCTGCAGGTTCTGTATGTCCTTCCGGATGGAATTGATGGAGTCCTTGATGCCTTTGATGTCGTTCTCGCAGGTCTGAACGCGGCCGGTGAGTGTTGTGATGGATGTGTTGACGGTTGTCACCTCGTTGTCAATACGTGCATTTAGCGTGTTGACTTCAGCGGCGATTTCCTCGGTCAGCTTGCCGTCAAAGGTGTTAATCGCGCTCTCGATGGCGGTCTTATAGGCTTTTTCGAGTTCGCTCTTCTGCGCGGCAAGGTCAAGTCTGAGCTGGGCTATGTCCGCGGCGTTTGTCTTGATGGCGGATTCTGCGTCTGACAGGTTTGAACGCAACTCTTCTATAAGGCCGGAGTTGGAGTCTATCTTGTCATTCGCACTTGTCTCAAGGGTGGTAATCAAGCTCACCAGGTAGGCCTTCTGCGAATTCAACTGCCCCTCGAGGCTTGTGCTGAGGGCGGAGAGTTTGCTGTCCATCTCGGCGACTGTGTAGTAGCTGTCCATAAACTGCACCTTGACCCAGGTTTTGAAGGACTTCTCGCTCTCTGAAATTGCGTCCGCTATGCCTCCGGACTTGTAGGCTGCACTGATTTCATCTACGGCGCTGCCCACAGCAGTTGCGGCATTGTCGGTTGCAGGCTTGATTTTGGCCTGCAATTCGGAACTAAGATAGGATATGGCATCGTCAAGTTCCTTCTTCTGAGCCGAAATGTCTGACTTCAACTCTTCGTTGTCGGAATTGATGGACTCTACCTGTGACTTTATATCGGCCACTATGCCGGCCGTGGTGGTGTACAGGTCGATGGTGGTGAAAGTCGCGGACATCCAGTCAAGGGTGGCGTTGGCTTCGCTGTCAACATAGGCATTGAGACTGTCTATCTGATTCTGCAGGGCGCTGTCCTTGCTCTGCAGTATTCCGATAGATGCGACGAGCGATGTCATTTGCGTTTTCACCGTCTCCTCGTAGGCTTCCAACCGGGCAAGGCAGTCCGCCTCGGCGATGTCGCTGGCGGGAGACAGTTCTGTCTTGAGGTCGGAGATGGCAGCAGACAGGTCGTCGTCGGTTTTCTCGAGCTCGGCAGTCTGAGTCTGGAGCGTTGTGATATAGCTCTGGAGGGCCTTGTCGGTGCTCTGCAGAGAGGCGATTGATGTCCGGATGGACGAGAATTGTTCTTCGATGGTCTGTATGTTGCCGGACTTCAGCTGGTCAATCTGGTGCTGCAGGTTGTCAATGTCGGAGATTTTTGCGCAGCCGGCCACTACTATGGCCGCCACCGTCGAAAGAATTAAGGGAAACTTGATTATAGTCTTCATCGCAGTAAAAGTATAGTCGCACAAATATAATAAATTTCCCTTATCCCATCGTGCAGAGAGAGTTAGTAAGTCTGAAAAAGGGTGACTAAAAGTCAAATTGACTTTTGGGTCACCCTCTTGTTCTTGTTTATTCGGCGAAGAAGCCCTCGAGAGACTCCCAGGTCGCGTTCTTCACTCGGAATTTGCTTCCTGCGTAGGAGAAGGTGACGTCAACCAGGCCTTCGTGCCCTGCGGTGTTGACCTTGACTCCCTGGTAGGTGAAGCAGCTCTTCTCGGCGCACCTGGCGGAGACTCTTCTGAACTCGTCCCGGCAGACGGCCCTAATCTCCTCCGGCAGGAGAGTGTAGATGGCGTGAGCCTGGCTCAGGGCCATCGAGCAGTTGAGAGCAGGCATTTCGCTTGACTCGAATTCGACTTTCTCCTCGGCTGTTGCCGCTACGGTTGCGCTGACAAGGACTGTGGTGAGAAGGGTTGCTGCAATGGCAGCGAGAGCGATTTTGAAAAACTTTTTCATAATTGTTTTGATTTAAATGTTTATATACATCAATGCAACAATCAGAAAAAGGTAAACAGCTTAACTGCCGCAAGTGCGAAACTTGAGTGAATTATTTTATCAAAGGATCGATTTCTTTTTTGATACTGTCATAGAAAGACGCGTACAGGGCCCTCCAGGCCTGCGGGGAGTTGCTGCGGATGCCCTCGATTATTTCCCCCTCGCTCATCTTTCCGACTCTCTCCCTCAGCTCCGAACGCTCAGCGCTGCCATCCCACTCCCGGCGGCACTCCTCCAGTTCGGCGCGCAGCGATGACCGCTCTATGGTCCGGCGGATGGCCTCCTCTGCCTTCTCATCGTCCTCCATCATCGCCTTGGCTATGTTTTTGAACTTGTCCATACATCTATTCTTTGTAGTCTTTGCCGTGTTCTCATTCTTAAGACCTGTCAGCGCCGCAATCTCCCCCATAGACAGCCGGTCCCAGTAGAAGCGTCGCAGGATTGTCCTGCAAGTTTCGGGGATAGATGCCATAACCCTTTCAAGGAACGAGTAGGCCTGCTCCTCTTCCCGGGCTTTTTCCTCGGGAGCAAGTCCATCGTCTTCGCATCCGGGGTCGCGAAGCACAACGCCAGGCCTCTTCCCGTCATTCCCTTCTCCGGCCTTTTCGTGAATCGCAACGGTTTTCTTTTTCCCCGCGTACCTGAGCGCAATCCTCTTGCAGATTACGAACAGGTAGCCCGCGAGGTTGGTGTTCTCGTCCGCCGCCATTTTCCCATCCTTGATGTTCTCCATAAGGACGATGCACGCCTCCTGGAACACATCGTCGAAGGTGACGTCTGCAACGCCGTCCAGGATAGGCTGAATCTGTGCCCGGATATTCTTCTGCGGAGTGCCGAACAGTTCGTTCCACCCGGAACCTGCACCGGACTTTATACCGCTGACTATGTCTTTGTCTTTCATATTAAATGGTATTGTCTTCCAAAGGTAAACAATTTATTTTTCGCAAGTATATAACTTATGTCTATAAAAACCATTTTCACTATATTCGGGAAAATTCGGTAAATTTGCGGTATGGGCGAAGAAGGGAAACATAAATTCGTTGGAATTATAGACAAGACATCGTACGTTGTCTGCTGCGCCATCCTCGCAGCTCTTCTTGCAGTCGCCGTCGGAGTGCTGGTCGAAACCG
>CAVJRU010000118.1:0-3797 GCA_963652025.1 bacterium | reverse complement strand
TCCATATCCTTTTCCGCGCCTCTGACAAGGAGCGGAGATGGCAGGGAATCCTTATCCCGAAGGGTGGATTTGTGACCACAATGGCGGAGTTGGCAGAGACCTCAAGACTGAGTTGTAAGCAGGTGAGAACACATCTCAAACGCATCGTTTCGTCCGGTTTCGCGTCAGTTAAAGCGACAAACAGATACACCATCATAACAATCTCTGACATTGAGCGTTACGAATGTAAAAATTGCGATGAGGGCAAACAAAGGGCAAACAAAGGGCAAACAAAGGGCAAACAAAATGCCGTTGTAACCGATTGTGACGCTGATTGTTACGAATATGAAAATGAGAACGAGGGCAAACAAAGGGCAGACAAAACTGAAAATTGCGACTCGCCTTTATATAGCTTAATAAATAATAATCATAGCTATTCAGAGATAGAGAATAAAAAGAAAGAAATGGGTTCTAAAGAACCCCCAAAGAAAGAACAACAAGAGACAGAGAAATCGCCGATTTCTGACGCGCTTCCTGTCAGCGGAAAATCGCCGCCGTTCGACCTCGCTTTTGTTCGCGAAGAACTGCTTCCCGATTTCCTGGAGTTCATTGATATGCGCAGGAAAATCCGCAAGCCTCTGAAAACTCCCGCCGGCGTAAAGGCGAGGTACAAAAGGCTGATGACTCTCTCCGATGGAGACGCCGAGCTGGCACGGAAGATAATCCGGCAGTCAATCGGATACGAATGGCAAGATTTCTATCCACTCAAAACACAAGACAATGGAAAAAACAATATCGCGACTCATCTCAGAAGCGAAGAAGATTTCTCAGACCGCCATTACGACACCACGCTTCCAGATTGGGATCCCCCAGGAGGAGATTCTGGAGCTGATGAAGAACTACTACCGTGAGGATGTCCGCGACAGGGGCAAGGAGTTCCTCGATGACAAGGAGACCAACAAGAGGCTGCGCCAGCTCTCCGGTTGGCTTACATCCGGAAAGAACCGCCCTTCGCTCCTGCTCTACGGCGGAGTCGGCAACGGCAAGACCACGATGGTCGGAGCGATGGCGAGCGCAATCGACTGCATCCGCGACACGGCGAGAGACCTCGAGAAGCAGTTCGGATACAACCTCACTCCGGAAGAGAAGCAGCAGCGCGCTGCCCTGGTACGGTTCATCAACCTGCCGAGCCCGAGGATAGTGACCGCTCAGAAGCTCGCCACGATGGCGAAGGAAGATGAAGCCGGCTACGAGAAACTCGCCGAGTCGAAGTTCCTCATCATTGATGACCTCGGCTGCGAGCCGGTCTCCGTGAAGAACTACGGAACGGAAATCACTCCGGTCACTGACATCATCTACCGCAGGTACGAGACAATGGCCACCACGGTCATCACCACGAACCTCGATCGGAAAGACATCCGGAACCTGTACGGACTGAGAGTCGCGGACAGGATTGAGGAAGCCTATGACTGCATCGCGTTCACAACTGATAGCTACCGCAAGAGAGAGAGAGTATGAGACCGCAGAAGTACATCACGCTGCCGCTCGCAGAATACGAGGCTATAATCGAGCAGCTCAGGGTGCTCCGCGAGAAGGCGGAGGGCAGCTATCCGAACATCGATGACATCACGCTCATCAGCCCCAGGCTCTACGGCCACCTGCTGAGAGCCGGCATCCGGAACATCGGTGAGCTGAGAGATACAACGGCGATGGATTGGAAGAAGATTCCGGGATTCGGAAGGAAGTCGTGGGAGGAACTGAGGGGATTGATGAGTCTCTACGCACTTGAGTTCAAGCCGGAATGAAGAAGCAGTATTATGACCACAGGAGCACCCTCTGCGAAGGTTGCGCACACTTCTCTCCGGCAGGAGAGAGAGCGGTGACTCGCGATTGGATGCCGGAAGGATGCAGGAGGTACGGATACTCGCTCACGGGGAACTATCCCGAGCCGGCTGATGACTGCAAAGGGTTCCAGACTCCGGCACAATATGCGGCTGAGCTGGAGCGAATCGAAAGAGAGAAAAAGAACAAGAAAAAACAACCGACAAAATGAAAACAAGAACACTATTCAAAGTCTCCGAGGATGAGACCGGAAATATCAAGATAGCCTGTCCGGACAGAGACGATGCGGTTATGGCTATGACCGACTACGTTCTTTCTACGGCAGCGAAGGGAGACCAGAAAGCACTTGACGTTCTCTTCTCCGTGACTGTCCACTTCCTCGCATCGGAGACAACGGGCAAGCTCGAGGAGCAGTACATCGAGAATCTCCGAAGGTGCATCCCTCCGTACCGGAACGGCTATGCCGAGGTGGCGAAGGAGATGAAGAAGAAAATGAATTTAAGCTGAGGCGTATGATTGGGAAATTCTTGATTCTTCTCGCAGTGATGTTTGCCGCGTTCATCATTCTCTACGGCATCACAGGACTGATTGCGATGATGATGGCGGAAGAGAACCAGCACATCTGCCGGAACTGCGAACACTATGACAAGGCTATGAGCTGCTGCTGGCAGAAATGGCACAAGGTTGAACCGGCAGGGAGTTGCAGGAACTACCGCAAAGCAAAGGAGGGACGGAAATGAGGCACAAGGAATCCGAGGTTCAGAGAGCTTGCGTGAGCTGGTTTCGCAGAGTCTATCACCAATATGCCTGGAATCTCTTCTCCGTCCCGAACGGAGGCGGCAGGTCGAAAGTCGAGGCGGCGATAATGAAGGGCGAGGGAACGGTAGCCGGTGTATCCGATGTGATACTCCTCCTCCCGAACAAGAAGTACCATTCGCTGTGCATCGAGTTCAAGCAGGAGAGAGTCACGTTCGATGAGAACGGCAAGGAGCACATAACGCGGACATATCAGAGTCCGGCTCAGAAAGAGTGGCAGGGGGCCGTGGAGCGAGTCGGAAACAAGTATGTGGTCATCCGTACCCTTGATGAGTTCAGAGCGGAAATAGAGGCCTATATGGCCGAAATCGGATAGCTCAAATTAAGTTAAACACAAGGCCGGTGGTGCAAGGGTGAACAACGCCGGGGCGAGGACGTTTATTTGAACAGTGTAAACGGCAATTCTTCTGACCAATTCCTCGCCGCTGGAGATGCGGGTTCGATTCCCGTCCGGCCGCAAAGTAACGGAAAGATGTCAGCCGCCGCGCAGGTTGGCAAGCGTTGGGAAACGCGATTTCGTTGACTGATTATAAGCTAACAGTGTTGAGTTGTAGGCGATGCGCGTGAGCCGAAAAGAGGTCCGTAGTTCAGTTGGCCAGAACGGCAGAGTCGCAGGTTCGAGTCCTGCCGGACCTCCAGAGTAACAAACTAAAATTAAAGATTATGGCATTTCATCCAATTGAGAGAAAGCGAGGCAACGGATTGAGCCTCGGAACAACATTCTCCGTCCATAAGGACGGGCGAATCACCTTCACCAGGGATATGGTGCGGGAGATGGGATTCAAGGAGGGCGATGCGGTCGAGTTCGGCTGGGAGGACTCCACCAATCCCGCGACTCTCTCCTTCCGTAAGGTGAGCAAAGAGTCCGGCAACGGATTCATCTTCCACGTTGCGTTCAACAAGCGTCCCGCGACTATCAGCGCAAAGCAGATTGCTGGCAAGGTCGCTCCAGGACGCTACCACTACCACGGCAAGGATGGAGACATAATTCTCACGGATTGTCCGTACAGGGTATGAAGCGAGTGCGGATCCTTAACCAATACCGCACGGAGGAAGGGCGCAAGCATTGGAAGGAGTATGCCGCAGGCTCGCGAGAGTACGGAACAAGGTACAACCTTATGGCGTTCTCCTGCCGGGCGGATCTCAAGACAACTGCGGTG
>CAVJRU010000117.1:0-4058 GCA_963652025.1 bacterium | reverse complement strand
TGCCAGAACAGGTCAGCGAATCAGCAACGGTCAATCCCAGACAGGCCAGCGCCGCTGCACAGATCAAATTCGTAAGATACTTCAAATCATCCGCATTCGTATTGAATTGCCGCACCCTGAAATGCTCCCGGAGCCCATTGTAAACCTGGTCGCGGAGTTCCACATTAACTCCATCCTCCTGAGACTTTATCGTGTCCAGCGTCCACACAAGGAAAAGAAGAAACTCCTCATCACCGGCCTGCACCGCCACAATCTTCTGAGACCACTTGCGCCATCCCTTCCTCACAAACTCATAGAGCGGAGACTCCAGCAGCTCATTTTTTCTTTCTTCTTCCATCTTTCTTCCTTTCAGTCTGAACATAATTATGACTCCCGTCCTCCGGCATCAGAGCATCCAGCCAATACTTCAGCGTATAATCCGGCACCAGCTCGTCCGCACCTGCCTCAAAATTCTGGCACACCCTATCGTCCACCCCATACACAGCCTCCGCCGCACGCCCATACTCCACAGACCCCGACTTCTCAAACCCAATTCTCATCCTGTACTGATTGTCGATAAGCATATCCACCGTATTCCTCACATCCTCCTTAGTCTCATCCAGCAGCTTCTTGGCATCATCATCCGAAGTCAGCCTCATCTCGCCCTCAGGAGCCGCCAGCTTCTCAAGCACTATCTGCAACGCCTTATCCACCTCATTCGCCTCATTCGCCCGCTTCTGCTCGATAATGATACTCAGCATCTTAACCCTATCTCTTCCCGCCGCAGTACGAGACCGCACAATATCCCAGATAGTCCCCACGCAGTTGCGTTTCTCAAGCGTCATCTTCCACCCGAGCTGTGCGAGACCTAGAGTTCTGCTGACATAACCTCGAATCAAATCAGCTACATCGTCCGCATTCCTGAACGTATCCTTCTTCAGCTGCACCAGAAGCGCCTTTGAACTAGGACGAGTGTCCACAATAATCCAGCAGAACGGAAAATGATCCACATCTACCGTCTCAGTGCTGTCTTTCGGCATCACCTTCTTATGCTTATTGTTGCGTACCTGCAGCAGCGCAATCCCGTCTGCGACCCGCATTATTTCATTGTAATACTGTTCAGACGATTGCACTCCGCTCCTGTCTGTTTTCATAGCATACAGGTTAAGCTCCCGCGTTCCGCTCTCAAACTTCCGCCTCAAATCCTCCGCCATCTTCCCGTCAAAATACTCCTCCGTCAGGTGCTCTCCAGTCTCAGTCGAGAATAGGTTCTGGTCACCGGTCTTCTCGAACAGGTATCGGTAAAAAAGGAAATTTGCCATAAATTATGTGGATAACTCTCAACAAATATAACAAAACATAACAGATAACTCCCTATCATCGAGAAAATTCTATCGTAAATTGAATATTTTCAGCCATTTTACTCACTTTTCCTTCCGATATCCCCAAATGCTCAATAAAAATCGCTAAATTTGTTTGTTTAATAAGCAACAAGCCAAGAACATATATGAACACTGCCCAATATAACCACCTGTTCTCATTCATCTGGAACATTGCCAACGATGTCCTTGTACACGCCTTCGAGAAAGGCGAATACAAGAAAATTATAATGCCGATGACGGTGCTCCGCCGTCTGGACATCCTTCTTGAGCCCACAAAAGACGCCGTTCTGGAGCGCAAAAAACAGCTCGATTCCGCCGGCATAACCAATCAGGAACCGGTTCTCTTTCAGGTCACAGGCTACCCCTTCTGCAACACATCCCGCTTCACGATGAAGAAACTCAAGGCAGAAGTCGACCCCAAGCGCCTCAAAATGAACTTCATCGAGTACCTTAACGGCTATAGCAAAGACGTTCAGGACATCATCGACAAATTCCGCCTCCGTCAGCAGGTTGACAACCTCACAGATGCAGAGCGGCTCGGTTCCATCATAGACAAATTCACAGACAGCACCATCAACCTCAGCATAAAGCCAGTCCTGGACGACAAAGGAAAGGAAATCCTCCCCGCCCTCGACAACCATATGATGGGTACCCTCTTCGAGGAACTGCTCCGCAAATTCAACGAGGAAAACAACGTCACCGAAGCCGGAGAGCACTTTACCCCGCGTGACTATGTCAAATTGCTTGCAGACCTCGCAATCATCCCCGTAGCAGACCAGATTGAGGACAACACCTACAGCATCTACGATGGAGCCTGCGGCACCGGAGGTATCCTCACCATCAGCGAAGAGGAAATGAAGCGTATCGCCAGCGACCGCGGCCGCAAGATTAACATCAACATCTTCGGTCAGGAACTCCAGCCAGAGACCTTCGCTACCTGCAAAGCCGACCTGATGATTTCAGGCGAACGCCGTTCCTTCGACTACATTCTCAACGGGGCGTCCCGCCAATACATCGCCTACGGCTCCACCATATCCGAAGACGGTCACAAAGGCGAAACTTTCGACTTCTGTATCTCCAATCCGCCGTTCGGTACACCGTGGAAAGAAGACCTCAAGAAATGGGGGCTTTCTGAGAAGGAGAAGAAGAAAATCTGCGACTCAAGATTCAAATTCACTTACGATGATGACCCTGAGTTCAATGTAATTCCTGGCATCGGCGACCCTCAGATGCTCTTCCTTGCCAACAATGTCAGCCGTATGAAACACGGCACCAGGCTCGGCACACGCATCGTCGAAGTCCACAACGGCTCATCCCTCTTCACCGGCGATGCAGGAGGCGGTGAGAGCAATCTCCGCCGCTACATCATCGAGAACGATATGCTCGAAGCCATCATAGCAATGCCGGAAAAAGATTTCTACAACACCGGCATCGGCACCTACATCTGGATAGTCACCAACCGCAAGGAGGCCCGCCGCAAAGGCAAGGTCCAGCTCATAGACGCCACCTCCATCAAGACCCCGCTGCGCAAGAACCTCGGCGAGAAAAACTGCGAGACCAACGATGCAGACCGCAAGAAGATTCTCGACCTTCTGATGAACTTCGAGGAGAACGAATACAGCAAAATCTTCCCTAACGAGGAGTTCGGCTACTGGGAGGTGGAACTCCTCAAACCGGCTAAAGACGAGCAAGGCAATGTCATCAAGGACAAGAAAGGCCGCGTGAAGATGGACAAGGTCAAGGGCGAAGTGGAGCAGATTCCTTTCACCTATCCCGGCGGCATCGATGCATTTTACAAGAATGAAGTGCTTCCATACGAGCCTGAAGAAGTTTTCGGCGAGCCGACCATCGGCTATGAGCTCAGCTTCACCAAATACTTCTACAAGCCTGTCCAGCTCAGAAGTCTGGAGGAAATCACCTCCGACATCCGCGACATCGAGCGCAGCACCGAAGGACTTCTTAATGAAATTCTGGGGAGGTAGGTATGAAAAGATACAAGCAATACAAGCCTACCGGCATTCCTTGGCTACCGGAGATTCCTGCGCATTGGGAGGAAAAACGAGTTGCAGCCAAATTTAATGGCCACATTGATCAAAATTCTGACTTCGAATTCTCGAAGGCTTTCAGATTTAATTATGGCTCGGTTGTGCCTAAGAATGAATCTGGAGCACCAGAGGAATACCGTGAAGTCTATGTAAAATACTCAAAAGTTAAGAAAAACGACATAGTCATTAACGGACTAAATCTCAATTATGACTTTGTTTCTCAGCGTGTTGCAATAGTACCAGAATCTGGTATTATTACATCCGCTTATGTTGTCCTTCGGCCTTTTGAGACCACGTTCTCACCATATTTCTCTTTTCTGTTTAAAGCAATGGATAGTCAGAAATTGTTTCACGGAATGGGTACAGGAATACGCCTGACATTGTCTTTTGATGAACTTAAGAAACAGATTATCCCCATCCCATCTTCTTCTGAGCAGCAGAAGATTGTGGCGTTTCTGAATAAAAAAATAACTTTAATTGAAACTTGTAAATGCAAGAGAGAGAGAGAGTTACAAACTCTTAACGAATTAAGGCAAGCCGAAATAGCCTCCGTAGTCACACGAGGTCTCAACCCCGATGTCCCGATGACTTATATGGATACGCCGTTGCAAACAAAACATCCATCCCACTGGAAAAGGGTGCGAAATATGAC
>CAVJRU010000116.1:0-4144 GCA_963652025.1 bacterium | reverse complement strand
CGTCTGCTGTCTTTATCCATTTCCCTTCCGAGTCATAATGACCGGTTTCAACAGAAGAAGGAGTAAAATCAGGATACAGTTTGTCCGCCTTGGTAGAGCCGACAGTAAAATAGCTGTCACCCTCAATCGCGAACGCCACCCCACGGCTCTCAGTCTTCCATCTGAAAGTGCCGGAAGAAGTGGAAGAGGTCTCTTCCGCAGATGTCTTCCCTGCAGAATCCTTCAGATTGAATCCTATCATATTCTTCGTGGAAGCCGTAGCGAAATCCCACCAGGCTGCCTTGAATATGCCGTAGGCTTCTATCAGTCTCTGGGTCTGGGACTTAGGAGTAAAATCCGGGTTATACACTCCCCTCAGTGTCCAGTCCTTGAGATAGACGTGCGGAGTGGTTATGACTTCAAACACCTCATAGCCGCAGCCCATAACAAGGGACTGCAACGTAAGAAGGTCGTTGTTGTCGTACTCACCTCCGTTTTCGGCGACGTGGGAGAAGTTTCCCGGGATTTCCTGAATCTGCTTAAGCCACGAAGTCAGTGTCGGGATGTCGTTCACATAAGGGTCAAAGCCCACATAGTCAATCCCGTCCCGCTGCGCGATTTTCTTGCTCCAGTACACCCAATCGTCGTAAGTCACAGTCTGGTTCACGCGGGTATAACAGTCATACGGGCTCTCTTTTACAGCCAATCCGAGTTCATTCAGATGCCACAGAATACTCGGCCACAGGTCGGTGGCGGAATAGCCGTGTGCGGAGTTGTGCCGGGTGGCGAGCATATCCGGTTCATTCTCAATCTGGACCCCGATAACCGTATGCGGCCCGCCGAGCGATTTGTCATAATCCGAAACAAACTGCATCATCTGTGCGACGGCCTTTTTCTCCCTTTCCACAAGAGCCTTGTTTCCCGGCTTCAGATAGAACTGTTTGCCAAGCCAGCCCTGATAGGCTGCGGAAGGCTTCAGCTCAGGATAAGTCACTGTGTCGTCAATCACATACGAGGGGATATACCCTTCGACGGAATACCCGCACATATAACTTCCATACCACAGGATTTCGAGTTTAAGACCATATTTCTCACAGTAGCCGATGTAAGCCCTGACTGCCGCATCGGTGTATTTGTCATACTCCGGTTCGACATCCCTCCAGGCTATCGGGACCTGAATACAGGTTATGTTCAGCCCCGCCGCAAGGGCGAAATAGTCGTCCAGATTGTCAAGAGTTCTGCCGTCAAGCTGGATAAAATAGTCGGTGCGGAGCTGAGCCCCGAGCATCAGAAACGGCTTCCCGGAGACGGTAAGACGATATTGAGAGGTTTCTTTCGGAGTGTCTCCTCTCCCGCCGCCTCCCTTCGTGTCCGTCCCGAAGGAAGTCGAACACGAAATGAGGGCAAACAAAGCGGCAATCAATATGAAATAAAATTTCTTCATCATTATTCAGCGCCCTGACCGGCCTGTAGAGGCCATCCAGGATTTTGATAGAGAGTTGACTGCGAAGCATCGCCGCCACCGGTTATGAGGAAATGCTGCACCGCGATAGGATTGAGGTAGTGGGCCATCTTCCAGCGGTAACCCTCATACACACGGTTATTGGACAGGATGTGATATGGAGCGCAGTACTTGCTGAACGTCCTTGAGGAGATGTTTTCCTCTTCCTTGAGGTTGTTGTCGTTGCCTGAAAGGAAATCAGGGTTGGTGTACATTGTCTCCCACACGTTCATTCCCAGAATGTGATAAGGAGTGTCAATCATCTGGTCCATTGCCCTCCAGCGACGTACATCATACCCTCTGAAGCCTTCAGCCATCAGCTCGCAACGGCGTTCGCGGCGGATATTGAACAAGGTGGCGTCAACAAGATGACCTGCGGAATATGCTCCCCAGTCCGTCTCCTTTTCCTTGTCCATATTGGTATTGTCAATGGTAATCTGATAGTCGGCCACTTTCGAACGGTTGCGGATTGCGCTCCAGTAAGCCTGGGCGTCAGCGTCAAGCGCTCCGGTTGCCTCATAGCAGGCCTCCATATAGTTGAGATAAGCCTCAACAGCCCTGAAAATGATGGAGCCCACATAGCTCTTGTCCCTCACGGACTGGTCGCCGTCGAAATTGAGACCCTTGCGGATTGCATAACCGGTCGTGTAACGCATAGACGCTGTTGACCTTACGATATTCGGCCACGGCTCAATCTCGTATGACTCCGGGCCAGGGGTGCTGTGGAGATTCCTGTCGCCCGGCTTCTTGATGAAGATTTCGGCTCTGGAGTCCCTGCCTTCTGTGATTTTCAGAAGGTCGGCATCGCCGGGATATCCGCTGTCTGCAGCATAGATCGGAAGACCGTTGGACATAACGAAGGCATCAACCATACTCTTGGTGATTCCATATCCCTGATTTGCGGCGGCGGCAAATTCCACTACGGAGTTGGTCACGCCCTCGGACACGCTGTAGGCTTTCCAGAGGAGGATTTCGCTGTAAGTGGACATATCGGTCGCGCCGAACATATCGAAGTATGGATTGGCTGCCGCCTCGGCAGAGGACTGGAACACGCCGGTGTTGTCCACAAGAGGATATTTGTCGGCAATGGCCTTTGACTCCTCCATACAGATTTTCAGGAAATACGCGATTTCATCATCAATGCTTCCTGAAGGGTACTGATAATCCGGATTAGTAGCCTTTCCAGGCCAGTCGGCAGTTCCCGGAACGAAAGCCGTACCCTTGAAATACTTGAGCCAGGTTCCCTCAAAAAGGGCCACTCTTGATTTCATAAGGCGGGCGCAGTCCTTGTTCAGGCGGTTCGAGCCTCCTTTCGGAGCACTGTCGCCCATATACTCGATTGCCTTGTCAAGGTCTTCGAGAATGAATCTTGCCACCTCATTGCGCGGGGCTCTTACGCTCTCGGCGGTAAGCCGCTCCAGATTGTCCGGAAGCAGATGCTTCACGATAGGAAAATCTCCGAGGTCCGCAAGCTTAAAGAAATACTGCCAGGCGCGGAAGAAATAAACTTCGCCCACATAATGGCGGATGTTTGCTGACGCTCCGGATATCTTGCCGTTCTCAAAATTCTCCAGCACATTGTCAAAGAAATAGTTGCAACGGTAGATGCCGGTAAAGTCGTAGCTTCCGCCGGTCTGTCCCACTTTCCAGTAACCCGGGGCGAAAATGTCGCTCGGGTTGGCGTAGGCCATATTGTCAGTATTGCTGTCAGTCGTCCAGGTGCCCCAGCTGGTTGTGCCGTGGCAAGGGAACAAGTTGTAAAGGTCGGTCGCGTATGCGGCGATGTTGTCCTCCGTAGTCAGATACTGCTCCGGAGAAAGGCTGGACTCGGGCTTGAGGTTCAGAAAACCGTCGCAGGAAGTCAGAAGCAGCGGAAGTGCCGCCGCAATGCCGATATATCTTAATATTCTTCTCATATTCTTGATTCTTAGAAGGATTCTTTAGAAAGTGACGCTTAATCCGAAGGAATATGTCCTTGAAAGAGGATATACATTTCCTGTCCCGTTCTCTCCGATGGTTTCAGGGTCGAAAAGCTTGGTCATACGGGTGAATGTCGCAAGGTTCTCTCCGGAGAAGAAAAGTCTGAGACTCTGTATCCTGGCTTTCTGCATCCATTTCTGAGGGAAGGTATAACCCAGCTGGAGGTTCTTGAGCCTGAGATAGGAAGCGTTCTGGACATAGAGGCTCTGCCACTGCACATTCTTCTCGCTGTCAAGGTACGGCCGCGGATAGTAGCTGTCAGTGTTCAGTCCGAGAGGGCTTTCCGGGTCGTCGCGGTAGTAGTCAAGATGCTGGGTGAGCACCATAGTGCCCCACTTGCTCCAGCCGCAGCTCCCGAAGAAGTATTTACCATTCTGGAAATAATCCCTCTTTCCTACGCCCTGAAGATAAACCCTGAGGTCTATGCCCTTCCAAGCGAGGTTTATGTCAAAAGCATAGTTGAATCTCGGGGTGGAGTTACCTATGACCTTGAGGTCACCGTGGTCGTCGGTGGTCCAGGAGCCGGAGTCAATCTTGCCGTCCCCGTTAAGGTCGCGGTACATAATGTCGCCGGCCTGCCAGTTGGAACCAAGCGCCGTCTGACCGCCGTTCGGAAGGGAGATGAGGTGTTCGAGCATCTCGTCCTCAGTCCTTGCGATGCCGATTGACTCATAGCCCCAGAAG
>CAVJRU010000115.1:0-4151 GCA_963652025.1 bacterium | reverse complement strand
CGGCGGCCTCAAGACCGCCGAATATCCACCAAAGTATGTTTCCTAAAATCTTCATACGACAAATTTAGTCTTAATTTTCGTAATATTTTCGCCCGAATGGAGTATAATAATACATTGGCCCCATTTATTCAAGGATAGCTGAGGGGGGGGCTGAGATTGAGACATTATATAAAGAGGAAATAGTGAAAAAATTTTGGTAAGAAATGAAACCTTGGGGGACAAATAGCCGTAAATACTGCACTAAACTTTTCACATTTCGGATGACAGAAAAAAATAATAAATTTTTTTTAATTTTTTTCGACTGAAATCAGAAGAAATGGCACGCCCTTTGCGTACACTTCACGCATAATCTTATTATATATAAAATGCCGACCCCCGAACCACACGCGCGGTTCGAAGCAACGCTGACAGAGACCCTTGGAAGGTCACTGGAAAAACTATTTGCGCGATTACAAAACTCCAAAACATTTAACCGATATGGCAATTATCGCTTCTCCTACTTCAACCTCAAACTCAACCAACAACGTCATCTCCTTCCGCCAGGGAAGGGAAATCCTCGAAAACAGCAGGGCAGCTGTAGCCAAGTACGCGAAGGACTACGAAAAAGCCGGGAGCGAGTATTTCGGAAAAGACCGCTCCTTCTTCACCTGCGACGAGCTCAGCGACATCGCTCAGGAAGTCTGCTGCAAAGCCTGCAAGGGCTTCAGCGGCTACAACCCGTCAAAGGGAAAAATCTCCACGTGGGTGGGCACCATCGCCTACCACTGCCTCAACGACGAGTTCAAGAAGAAACTTAGGCGCCTCAAGGTCGAGAGGCCCTTCTACGGCACCAACACCGAAAACGGAGAAGAGTACAGCCTTGACGAGACCTGCGATGTGCGCAAGGGAGGGTTCAGCACCGATGAGAAGGAGATGCTTGACGAGTTCGATGCCGACAAGTACGCCACCCGCAACGAGTTCGAGCAGAGGGTGAACGAGCAGTACGAGCGTCTTCTCAACAAGGAGGAGCGCCGCATCGTGAAGTGGATTGAGCAGGGCTACAAGACCAGCGAGATTGCCAATATGACAGGCTGCAGCTCGGAGTACACGACGAAGAAGATTTGGGGCATCCGCAAGACTCTCAAGGTGCCGTTCTCACGCCTGGCGAGGGAGTATGACGTCCACATTAAGAAACTTGCCTGCTAAGAGGGGAATCTCGCGCCACGGCGCGGTCCTTCGAGACTTTTAGCCAACCTCGCCTCTTTCCTCCCCCCCCAGCCCTCAGGCCTCTTTCCCGTCCACGCGACAATAGTGAACAAAAAAACATACATAAATATGTACAGAAAAGCATACGACCCGGCGGTCACTGCGATAAAGAAACGCAACGCCGAAATTTTCAAGGAGACAACCGCCACAATCAAAAAAGGCTACTACACAGCACCTTCCGGAGCCCGCGTTGAGCTCCAGGACCTTCAGAAGACGATTTCCGGCGAGGAGTGCACCCACGCGGAGCTCCCCCGCGCCAACGCCCCGGTTCTTCCTGAAGGCACGAAAATAATCGTGGAGAATAACGACTGCCTCGAAGCGGCAAGACGCCTCACCGAGCAGGGCTACAATCCCGCCCTGCTCAACTTCGCAAGCGGCGGACATCCGGGAGGAAATGTCGTGGGCGGAGCAAGGGCTCAGGAAGAGACCATATGCCGCCGCAGCACCCTCAGCCGCTCCATCTTCTCTTTCTCTGAGAATTACGCGGCAAGGTTCGGCTACCCTCACAAGCCGGGCGCCAACTACCCTCTCTACAACCTCAGCCACAGCATAATCTACTCCCCCGCCATCACCGTTTTCCGCGAAGGCCGGGAATGCAGCTTTATGGAAAAGCCCTACCAGTGCGGAGTAATCACCTGCGCCGCCCTCAACCTTAATGACCGCTACCGAATCAAACTGACCCCCGACGGCAAGATGAACGAAGAAGCCAAGACGATAACGGCCGACAAGATAAGGGCCATCTTCAGGATGGGTCTTCGCCACGGCCACGACTCCCTGGTCCTCGGCGCATTCGGCTGCGGAGCCTTCCACAATCCGCCCGAAGAGATGGCCGCCCTCTTCAAGAAAGTCCTAGGCGAAGAAGAATTCAAGGACCGCTACCGCCTTGTCACCTTCGCCATAGTAGAAGACCACAACGCCCGCAGAGGCAACCTCGAAGCCTTCAGGCGAGTCTTCGCCGACGGCCCGGCTGCGCAGAGCCAGGAGTAATTAGGGGGAAAATTCTTATATTTGTCACCACTACAAACTACATAAAACACTTGGCAGCCAGCTGCCAATTAGGGATTATGAAAAATGAAACACCTATTCAGCCATTGAGAGGGAAAGATTTTGCCTCCAAGCCAAAAGAGACTCTAGAAGCTTTCAAGAGTTTCTATTTCAACGATTTTTGGGAAATGTTGCTGTGGTATTACCCAGACAAAATCAACTTTAATCAGCAACTGGTCATACTTTCTGCAGCAGGGACTATCCCGCAACAAGAACAGATTCAAATATTGAGATCACAATTTAGACGATTACACGCATATAAACAATTCTTCTTCTCAGTCTCGGTATTTTTTACTTGCCTTATTCCCCAGGTGTTGAAGAAAGCCATCGAACCCGAAGCAATGGAAGCGTTCTACAAGGCATCCGGATGGCCCAGGATGAGCGCTGGCCTCGGCGGGCAGATAAGCGCTGAGCTCTGGCTAAAAGAGTCTGAACTATACCCAAGCCAGGACGAAGAATCTTGGTGCTACACCCGGAAAGAAGCCTCTTGGTACAACTCCCTGCTAGACATCGTTGATGATTTCTTCATCCAGGAAGTGACAGAATTCTTGAACGGCGGCAAAGAGTCAGTGAACCCAGCAGCCTATAAGACGCTTGTTGATTTCGCCTCCGGAAAAATTGAGTTAGTAGAGCAGACTCTGCGAACAGCCATTCTCGCGGCGAAACGCAATTTCGCAATCGGGAAAGCACCGACCTATTTCGGCAGAGATTAAAGGTAATTAGCCAATCTCACAGTAGCGGCATCGGATTGAACACGACCAGGTGTGCAATCCGGTGCCGCTACTGTCCTGTCACCTTCGCCATAGTAGAAGCGGAGGCAACCTAAGCCAAACGGAAGAAGAATTGGAAGTATGAAAAAGAATCGCTATCTTTACGCATAGAATGGGCGTTCAATATGCAGAGCGCTACCTTCGGAAGGCTCTGCACCACGCATAGATTTGACATAAAATCGAACTTACTCCTTTCCGTTGAAAGGGGGACATTATAAAACATTATGGATAGGAATCTGTTTTTGCTCGATCCATCGGAAATCGAGATGATCCAGGAGATCAATACCATTGGAGAGAAAGGTGGTTTCACGCTTCTACAACAAAACTTCTGTTTTAAGAAAGTTAAAGATTTTTCGAATTCTCTGCCGGTTGACCTTGTTATCCTTAGAGAGAATTTTGGGGAGAATGGGATGAACGGTCAGGAGAATTGCAAGGAAGGCTGGGTGAATGTTAAGAGCAGGCATAGGAATGGCTATCAGCCACTCATTGCCGACCTCAAGGATGAGGAAGAAGCCATCCGAGCGATTATTGATAATGAGCGTGAAAGACGTCGCCAGAGAGGGCGGGGACAGAATAACGAATACCAAGAGGAAGAATGGCCACGTCTCGGGAACTACGAAAGCAACGATAATTGCGAGTCGAATTTCACTCAAATAGATGATGATCATTTTCTGCCCGATTATACTCAGATCTATGATGACAGCCCATATAGTGAATGGTGCAAAACTCCCAGAATGTACGACGAAAGTATGGAGTTTCTGCTTGAAGACCGCAGTCCTGTTACGGAAATTGGCAGACTTAATAATTTTGCTTTGATTCAGCTTGATGCAAGGCTCGGTCGCGTAAAATGGTATCTCTCAAACCTTGCAAAAGGATGCAGTGGGTGTTTTAATAAAACGAGTTGGAGTGCCAGCACCACGGGTTGCTATGTTGTAAAGTACGATAAGGAAGGGAAGGTCATACGCAGAACAATTTATCTCCTTATTGATGTCATAGAATCGGTAGCTAATGCAGATGGTGTTACCAGGGATACGATTATCGCAGAGGTCTATATCCATGAGATGTTTCACGCATATTATGACAACATAAAGA
>CAVJRU010000114.1:2673-4208 GCA_963652025.1 bacterium | reverse complement strand
CCCCGTGGCCTCTCAACGCGATGAAACAAAAAAGTTGCAAAAAACTTGGAATAGTAAAAGAGAATTCCTAATTTTGTTCGCGGTCAAAGAAAATGCGTTATGAGGACGAGATTGGCAACAGCTCTGATGCTCGCACTCTGTTTGAGCACCGGGTGTCAGAGCAAGGAGAACACAGAACAGCCGGAAGACGTTTCAGACTGTGCGGGAGTCGTAATCAACGAGATTGCGGCTCACCATGAGACAACTGACGCCACTTCCTGGGTGGAGCTTCTCAATACCTCTGCGCAAAGCATCGACATAGCGGGTCTAGGTCTCTATCTAACCGATCAGTATTTTGACGGAAAATGCATCTACACCGCTCCAGAAGGCACTGTTCTTGAATCCGGAGAACGTCTTGTGCTCTCAACTGACGACGAGGCCCTTCTCACCGGCATAGCATCCGACTCCGACTTTTCCCTTAAACTCGCCCGCAGCGAGGAAGGGAAGGCCATCGATGAATTTTCTCCTTGTTCAGTTTTCGGCGCAGCTGTCCGTCAGACCTCCGTCGGAAGCTACCAGAGAATCCCCGACGGAGCGGCATCCTGGAGAAACCTCACCTATTCAAGCCAGGGACGCGAAAATGCAGTCTTTGACGTCAGCGCCACCAAAGGTTTTGGAATCTGGGTCTGGAGTAGCCACATCGCAAGTCTTATGGCAAACGACGGCGAGTCTCTCAAACAGCTTCGCGCCAACGGCATTGATCACGTCATTCTCAACTACGCCGCCTTTACCACCGTTTCCAAAAAGAGCACCCTGAGATTCATCGCCAAGGCGGAAAGTCTGGGTCTTACGGTTCACGCCTGGATTCAGTGCTTCCACACCTCCTCCGGTTGGGTCAACCCGATCGATGACGACAACGCCTGCTACAAGGACGATGTTTTCGAGTCCATAGTTCTCAACGCCAAGACCTACATCGAAGAGTACGGCGTGAAGGGAATCCATCTCGACTACATCCGCTTCCCGGGCACGGCTCCCAAGCACAATGTCTCTGACGAAGTGAACAGCGTCGGTGCGGTGACCCGCTGCTGCAGGGAAATGAGGGAACTGTGCGACAAGTACGCCGAGGGCCTGGTGATTTCGGCGGCAATGATGCCGGACGATACTTCGGACGGCTACTACTACGGCCAGAACCGGTCCAAAATGGGACAGTATCTCGACATCTTTATGCCGATGATTTACCGCTACTCCTACAATTATTCCGACTATACCTGCCAGAAGAAAGCCAACGCGTTTGCGGACTACGGAGCGAAGTGCTGGCCGGGCACCACGACCTACAGCGGCAACGACAGCAAAGTTACCCCGATGAACGCTCAGGAGGTGCTCTCTGACTGCGAAGTTTACAAGGGAACGAAGGCTGAAGGCATCGTCCTTTTCCGAAACGGCCTCGGAGAGGTGCCGGATTTGTCTGAGTTCTCGTTTGATGAATAAATGTAAACCAAAAAATAACAATATAACCGAATTTACTATTATGAAAAAGATCTGGAAATACCTCATCG
>CAVJRU010000114.1:1208-2559 GCA_963652025.1 bacterium | reverse complement strand
ACTTGCTTGCATAGCAGCAGCTTGTGTGTCCTGCCAGAAGGATGACCCTCAAACGGGCGATAAAGGCAAGACGGTCGATCCGACTCCTGTAGAGACAAAGGCCACTCTCAAGGAGTTCGCGCAGCAGTTCGTGACCTATCTGGACGTCTGGGAGAGAACAACCGGAACCCTCAGCGCAGACGGGAGCCACTGCAGCGCCAACAACACCGCGTGGAAAGATGTTCATTTCATTCCTATTCCTTACAGCGGCGGCGATTACCCGGACGGCAAGGACCAGTATGCCCAAAAGTATCAGCCGTACCCGACAATCACAGTTAAGGGTAAGGAATATACTGCCGTTCAGGCTTATATCGTTGCAGTTAAAGGTTTTCTTGATCTCGTCACAAAGGAGGGAAGTTCAGTCGTGCAGAAGGAAAGGAATACGCCTGTCCACACTCCAGGAAACGGAAAGTCTCTTACCGATGAGATTCCTGAATTCGACGCTTCATTCGGCTGGGGGAAATATCCGTGGTATGAGCAGGACAATGTCTATAACGCCATCAATTTCTCCGACGAGGTTCCTTGCAACATCGAATTTATGACAAAAGGCTTTGCCTGGGGTGTCGGGAAAGCCACTCAACTCGGCTATCTGGGCAATTACCTCACCTTCGGAAGCGACCCCAACACCACTCTTGTGCTGAGCCCATATACGGGAAAATGCTGCGTAATGCGCGCATTCCTCATTATGGGACGCTTCTATAAGTATCTTCTCGACAACAATATCACCACCAATGTCTATGACGCGGTGAAGAATGTCAATTTCGACTACGACCTCTACGGCATCAAGGAACCGGACATCGCGTTGGAGACCGAGAGCCTTGAGTTTGAGGCCGACGGAGGAGAGAGGACATTGACTTTCTCTGCAAAGAGCGCGTGGACCGCTGAAACGACAGCGTCCTGGATAACCATAAGTCCTGCTTCCGGCAACGCATCCGAGACAGCCACAATCACGGTTAAGGCTCATTCAAACTATGAGTCGCACCGCACAGGAGCAATCATCCTCAAGGGCGGCAATGTCACCGACGGAATTCAGGCCGAAGTTGTTCAGAAAGAATATGTCGTTCCGCTCAACGTCACTGCCCGCGACTTCGCCATTGAGTTCGTAAAGTGCCTTACCGTCTGGGAGAACACTGTAGGCACAGTCGATGCTGACGGTATGCACACCACTACGAACGGCAACGCCTGGAAGAATGTACACTTCATTCCTATCGGCGAGACTGTCGGCAACCCTTACGGAACAAGCGGGAATCAGTTCGACCCTAAGTACACGCCGTGGACGCTCAGCTTCGGTACGAACACCTACGACTCCGCC
>CAVJRU010000114.1:0-1198 GCA_963652025.1 bacterium | reverse complement strand
GCCCAGGCTTGGGAAGTCGCCTGCCGTCTGTTCCTCAACCTCGTCACCAAGGAAGGTGAGGAAGGTCTCGCATCTATGAAGAAGAGGAACTCTCTCCTTACTTACGGCGACGCCGGCTCTTTCTCTGACAAGATTCCTGTTTACACTTCAGGATGCCGCTGGGGCACATATCCGTGGTATGAGTCAGACAACAACGACAACTCTCTCGTTGTCTATAAAGGCAAGAAAATCGAGACTGTAGGAATTAACTTCCTCGTCAGGGCCGTCTCTGTTCACGTTGCTCGCGCATTCGTTGCCAACGGATGGGTTGCGAAGCCTCGCGGATACATCGGAAACTATCAGGAGTTCGGCACAGACACCTCCGGAACAATCGTAGAGGACGGCTATGAGGGCTTCATTTCCCCTATGCGTGAACTCATTATTCTTGCGAGAGTTTATAAGTATATGCTCGACAATGATATCAATGACAATGTTTATACTGCCCTGAAGGATGTGCAGTTCGACTTTGATATGTATCATCAGGAGAAGAACGAGTAAATCCCCCCTCCGAGAGTTTATGAAAACTGTTGATTATGAGTCTCCGGAGCTGTATCCGGAGACCTTAGTAAACGTTGAAAACGGATTCGCCGTAAGCGACGCCCCGGACAGCGATTACGATTATGTATATGTCGGAAGAATTTAACCGATTCGGTATGAACAGGAAAGCCATATTTCTTATCCTTGCCGCCACCTGGGCTCTCGCCCTGGGCTGCTCCAAGACTTCAATTGAGCCTTCGCCTGCACCGGAGGGCAGGACTCTTGTGTTCTCATCCGAGAAGCCGCTTCTTTTTTCTTCCTCCAAGACCGCCTGGACAGGGAGCGCCCTCGAGTGGTCTGAAGGTGACAGGATTGCTGTGGCATACACCTGCAACGACATTTGGCAGAACGCCGCCGGGACGGCGACTTCTTCCGAAGCAGCGGGAAGCAAGACTGCGGAGCTCTACAAATCCGACAAACTTCCGCAGGCTGCCCCTAAGGCTCAATTCAATGTTTCAACCCGTTTCACAGGCACCGAGGAGGGAACGTATCAGTTCTACACCCTCTATCCCGGCGTCTGCGCAGCTGCCGACCTTAAATCTGCTCCGCTTTCAAGCGTTGTTGTACCTGCCCGTCAGACCCCGTTAGCCGGGTCTTTTGACTGCGCTGCAGACCTTATGAT
>CAVJRU010000113.1:0-4307 GCA_963652025.1 bacterium | reverse complement strand
CTGACACCGCTCTGGAGCGCACCTGTGCGAAGTTTCGCCGCCGGTTTACCTACCTTGAGGAGCACACCATCCGGCAGGGACGGGACCTGCACGATATGACCCTCGCCGAGATGGATAAAATCTGGGATGAGGCGAAAGAGAAGGGACTGTAAAGTTCTTTGATACAATGGTCGCCTCTTTCACTTGCGACATTTGAGACCTTAATTCAGTCGTCTTTTTATATAAAGTTAAGATGAAAAAAGTAGCGATACAGGGTTACAGAGGGTGCTTCCACGAGCAGGCGGCCCGCCTTTTCTATGGAGGTGAGGAAATAGAAATCTCGGAGTGCGCGACCTTCTCCGACATTTTTCGCTCCCTTTCCTGCGGCGGGGCGGATGCTGCGGTCATCGCCATCGAAAACACAATTTCCGGAGGACTCATCCCTAACTTCGAGCTTTTGAGAGCCAACCCATTCAAAATAAAGGGAGAGGTGTATATCCCTATCCATCAGAATCTTATGGCTCTCCCAGGACAGAAGGTGGAGGACATACGCGAAGTCCGTACCCATTATATGGCAATTAACCAGACCCGCCAGTTCTTCGAGCGCAACTGCCCGTGGATCAAGATGGTGGAGTCAGAGGACACGGCAAAGAGCGCCATTGACATCGCCCGGGAAGGAGTCCTGGGGGTCGGCGCAGTTGCTTCGGAACTTGCGGCACGGCAGAACGGTCTGGAAATCCTTGCCCCGAACATTGAGACCTATAAGCAGAACTTCACACGTTTCCTCATTCTTGACGATGGCCTCTTGGTGCCTCGGAGCACCGTCAACAAGGCCTCGCTCTGCTTTACCCTCCCGCACAAGCCGGGTTCTCTTGCGCAGATTCTGACGATTCTTTCGTTCTATGATATGAACCTCACCCGCATCCAGTCTCTCCCGATTCCTGGACAGGAGTGGCAGTATTTCTTCTATGTGGACATCAAATTCTCCACATACGTCCGCTACCGTCAGGCTCTGAAGGCTGTCCGCCCGCTGATGGCCGGGCTCAACATCCTCGGAGAGTACTGTTCAAAATAGGGCGCGTAAGCTCGAATTTCAGTTTTTTATCTTCGTGGGGAGGAAAATTTATTCTTTGGCGGCGCTTTTTCCGGCGAGGTAACCGGTGGAGAATGCCGTGTGGAGATTGTAGCCTCCGGTGTCGGCGTCAAGGTTCAGAACCTCACCGGCAAAATATAGCCCCGGGACCATCTTTGACTGAAGGTCCTTCTTGCTCACCTTTTCAAGTGAAACGCCTCCGGCCGTAACGACGCACCTCTCATACCCGACGTACCCCACAATCGGAAGCTTCCATCCTTTAAGCGTCCTGCCGAGGCTCCTGCTGTCAATGCCCTGATTTACAGCGGTGAATGGCCGGATGAGTTCCCTCGGGAGAAGTTTCGTGAGGAGCACTGCGAAGCGGTCTTTATAGGACTTGAGGACCTTTCTTCCGCGGATAGTCTGAAAGCTGCGCGGGTCTTTTTCGATTTCCTTCCAAAGGGAGTCAATTCTCTTTTCAAGTTCCGCGGGGGCGACAGCTGGTTTCAGGTCAATCCTCACTCCCACCTTTGCTCCGTTTCTAAGCGCCTTCACGGCTTTTCTGCTGATTTTGAACCCTATCGGTCCCTCAATGCCTCCGTCTGTGAAGTCGAGGTCTCCGAATTCGTCGCATACCGTGCTTCCGTCCACTTCCAGAGCGATTCTTACGTTTTCAAGATGCAGCCCCTCAAGCATCTGACCCCATTCCGTGAGCGGGGTTGCCCTGTCAATGTGGGCGTGGAGCGAACTGTATTCCTCTTTTTCCAGGACTCCTGCCTCCTCGAGAGTCGCAGAATGTGCCTTCTGAGACTTTCCGCTGTCAATTTTATATCCTTTCGGGACAAGCGCCGTGAGGGAAGGAAAAAGCGGTTCTATGTCGTGTCCCAGCTCCTTTGCCCAGCGAAGACCGTCTCCGGTGGAGCCGGTGGTGGGGTAGGAGAGGCCTCCAGTGGTGATTATGATTTTTTTGCCGGTATAATCGCCCCCCGAGGTGCTGACGGTGAATTGGCCGTTTTCATCGCGGAGAATTTCCTTGACTTCGCAGCCGGTCACAACCTCCGCCCCGCTCTCCCTTGCAAGAGAAAGCAGCGTGTCCACAATGTCCACGGACCTATGCGACTCGGGAAACGCCCTGTCGCCCCTTTCCACAACGCACGGGCATCCCGCCCTTTCGAACATTTCGATGAGAGCCTCCGGCGTGAGGGCGTAGAATGAGGGTTTTAGAAAGTCGGCCTTGGGATGGATGTGCGAGGAGAACTCGCTCCACTCGGAGGCATTTGTGAAGTTGCACCGCCCCTTTCCGCTGAGCATAATTTTTCGTCCCACGCGGGGCATTTTTTCGAGAACCGTCACTCTCGGACGTCGTCTTCCGGTGTCTTTGTCCTCTGCCTCTACAACCTCGTCAGAGATGCTCCCTGCTCCCACTGCCGCCATAAGCCCGGCAGCGCCTCCACCTATTATAATAATGTCTGAATTTGTCATTTTAATAAAAATTACTATCTTTGCAGTCCCTTTCCCGCAGGGGATTGAGGAGTAAGCCAGTTTAGCTTAGTTGGTAGAGCATCGCATTCGTAACGCGAAGGTCGTGGGTTCGACTCCCATAGCTGGCTCAGTCTCTAAGGCTCGCAATTTGCGAGCCTTTTTTTATGCAGTCTTGCTATGTCGCAATCTTTTTCAAAATTCTCATCAAGGACTGTGTCGTACCTCACCCAACTCGTTTCATCAAGGACTGTGTCGTACCTCACCCATCCCGTCTAATCAAGGACCGTGTCGTGCGAAAGTTCCGCTGCCTCGGCATTCGGAAGGCACTCCAAGTGCCAAACCGGAACTCTTTCCAAAACATCGGAAATATACTCGCAGAGAAGGTCTGAAGTCTCGTCCTGGTAGTTCAGTGCAGGCGGTGCGGAAGGAAGGAGCGCCCCGATGGCCTGGAGCGGACTCAGACGGCTTATCTTATTGTATGGAGCCTGACTCAGCCTCACAAGGCCCTTCAACGGGTATGCTTCCGCCTTGTAACAAGGGGTCTTGCCGCTCCACGGAGAGCCGTAGACCATAACTTCACCGTTATCCATAACCCTTATGAGGGGACTGTCGTCGTTAAGAAGCCGAGCCTCGGCGGGGTATCTTTCGCGAAGAAGCCTCGTGTGCGTGCTTTTTCCTGTGCCGGACTCGCCGAGAAAAGCCACCGCCTTGTCGCCGAAGACATTGGTGGAGCAGTGGATGGCGAGGCATTTATGGCTGAGAAGCAGGAAATTCACTGCTGTCCAGAGCGCGTAGCGGTACATAGTGGCCGTGGCGCGGACGACAGAGCTTCTCAGCACGTTTGCCCCGATGTGCCATTCTTCCCAAAGTTCAAGATGGGAGTGTTCCTCCTGCATCCGGAAATATATGCAGTCTCCCTTGCGGTAGAAATTGCAAACTATGTCTTCGAAAGAGACTTCGAAATAGCTCTCAATGCTCTCGCACGTCTTCCGTATCTGTTCGACTTCTTCCTGAGCCATCTCCTCGGAGATAGTGAAATCGGTTTTGTCCGGGCAGGCGAGTATGTTCACGTCTGCGATGTCAAGCCTGAATGGCTGAAAAAATGGCATTGCCCGCAAAAAATCGCACAGGTCCGCCCCAATGAAAGTGAAGCGGAAACCTGCAAGAGAAAGGTCAATGCTCTTTTCTGTTATATTCTCTCCCACGGCTTATTCTTCTACAGTCCCGTTCTCTTTTTCCAGGAGTCCGCTCTCCTCAAGTTTCAAGCACCAGGCGAGGGCGTCCTTTGCGGCTGTCTGTTCATCAATTTCGTATTCTTCGACGAGCGCTGTGGCGGCTTCTGAGACGATGAACTCCTTGTCGTGGAATTTGTTCCAAAGGAAAACCGCGCTGTCGTTGAGAGAGATGATTTTGGTCATATCGCCGCCGTATTTGCCCTGCATAATGATTACATTCTGCCCGGCCATAGAGCGGAGTTTGAATTTCGGGGAAATCTTCATATAATGAAAGAGTTATGTCGTTATACGCTCACAAAGGTCGTATTTTTCGGTCTAAATAGCAAAAAAATGCCCTAAACATTTGCAAGTTAGACTTTTTCTCTATACCTTGCAAAGGTTTTTGTAATAAAAACTGCTAATTATTTAACATTAAAATTAATAATAGTTATGAAAGAACTTGTAGCAAAAATCAATGCTGAAATCGCTGAATTTCAGAAGAACGCAGAAGCACAGGTAGAGAAAGGAAACAAAGCTGCCGGCGCACGCGCACGTAAGAA
>CAVJRU010000112.1:0-4346 GCA_963652025.1 bacterium | reverse complement strand
TCTAAGAGTTCCAAATAGTGAAAAAATCCTGGGCGCAAAAAGTAAATCCGGGGATTGAGTACAACGCGGCAATCCGCCCTAGATTTATTTTTTGAGAAGCTCCTCGATGTGTTCGACGTAGTCAAGGGAAGAATCCAGGAAGAACACAATCTCAGGCACAATCCTGAGCTGCTTTCCCATAGCGTGTCCGAGCTCGCCGCGAAGCCCCTTTGAGCCCTCCTTGAGTTTTCCCATCACGCCCTCGGCCTTGGAGGAAGGGAAGATGCTGACATAAATCTTCGCAACAGAGAGGTCCGAACTGATTTTCACCCCGCTCACGCTCACCATAGCCCCGTCCCAGGTCGCCATTCCCTTGCTTCGGATGATTTCGGCCATTTCTCGCTGTATTTCTCGCGCAACTTTAAGCTGACGCGTGCTTTCAACATTATTGTTTTCCATATCTTTCTGTACTTAATTTTTGCCTCTGAAGGCTTGTATGTCAAAATGCAAACCCGTCTTCAGAGGAGTTTCAGCCTGCAAAGGTAGATATTATTTCCTTTTGCTCAGCATCCAGCTGAGGAAATCCGGCTCCGCAAAAGCGTTGTCCCAGCTGTTGTGCTGCACTCCCGGATATTCCTTGTACTCGACGCTCTTGCCGGCGTCTTTAAGGGTCTTGTAGGCCATTCTAGAGCAGTAAACAGGTACGGTCGGGTCGGCGTCTCCGTGGAAAAGCCTAACCGGAGTATTCCCCGTCCACTGTGAAAGCCTCTTCAGATTCACCGCTCCGCAAATGGGCTCTGCGGCCGCGAAGAAATCCGGAAAGCGCAGCAGAAGGTCGAATGTCCCCATTCCGCCCATAGAGAGCCCGGTGCAGTAAATCCTCCGAGTGTCGACTTTCCCCGCGCAGACGAGCGAGTCAATCAGCCCTTTCACCGCCGCAAGAGGCTCAGAAATGGTGTCACAGAAGGCAAACATCGTGTTCCCGTTCTCGTCAGTGGAGCTGTCCGCCATCATCTTGGCCCAGCTCATCCCTTCCGGACATTGCGGGGCAATCACAATGACATTTTTTAGTTCCGGGGAGTTAAGCAGAAGTTCCCCTCCGTGTTTCAGCTGTGACTGGTTATCGCAGCCTCTCTCTCCCGCACCGTGCAGAAAAAGAAGAAGCGGCCTCTTGTGATGGAAAAGTCCCTCATAAGGAACCGACATCTGGTAAGGTACTGAAACGGAGTCACATAGAGCAATTTCTCCTTTTACAAGTTCCTTTTCTCCGCTGCAGGAGCTAGCCATAATCCCGGCAGCAAAAATCGCAGCCACCGCCGCCAAACGAATAAGTCCGTGTTTCATATATTTTCTTTTCAGTTGAAGCTAAATTTATAGAACTTTATTTTCTCAAGTATCTAACTCACTTATATATAAACCTTTTCTCTCCTATCAAACTCTCAAGTCCCACGCACTTTTTCTGTCTATATGCTGAAATTGTGATAGTGGGGGCCGAAGCGGTTGTAGGCGGCTTCGTCCAGGGCGGTGCGGTGGTCGGGGTGGGCTATGCTCGTTAGGAGCTTGGCCCTTTCCTGGAGGGAGCGGCCGTAGAGGTTTACGGCGCCGTATTCCGTTACTACCCAGTGGACGTGGGCGCGGGTGGTCACTATGCCGGCACCCTCCTGAACTGTCGGGCAGATTTTGCTGACTCCTTTGTTTGTGGTGGAGGGCATTGCTATGATGGCTTTGCCGCCTTCGGAGAGGGAGGCGCCGTAGACGAAATCGCACTGGCCGCCCACTCCGGAATAGAACTTCAGACCTATGGAGTCGGCGTTTACCTGACCTGTGAGGTCGATGGAGACGGCTGAGTTTATCGCGGTCATCTTCGGGTTGCGGGAGATTACCCGCGGGTCGTTCGTGTACCCCACATCCATCATCGTCACCATCGGGTTATTGTCTATGAAATCATAGACCTCCTTGCTTCCCATAAGGAAGGTTGAGGCGATTTTGCCCGGGTCGGTGACTTTGTTGCGGCCGGTGATTACTCCTTTTTCCACGAGGCGGAGCACCCCGTCGGCGAACATTTCCGTGTGGATGCCCAGGTCCTTGTGGCCCCCGAGCTGGGCGAGAACCGCGTTCGGAAGTGCCCCTATTCCGAGCTGTAGGCAGGCTCCGTCTTCGATGAGAGAAGCGCAGTTGCGCCCTATGGCGATTTCCGTCTCGTTCGGGGCGTTGAAATTGCACTGGATCAGGGGAGTGTCGTCGCTGACGAATATGTCTATCATCGAAAGGGGAATGAGCGCCTGTCCGAGGGCTCTCGGAACATTGGGGTTCACAACGGCAATCACGGATCTGGCGCACTCTATGGCCGCCAGGGTGGCATCAACCGAAGTCCCGAGCGACACCATCCCGTTCTCGTCCGGCGGGCAGACCTGAATCATCGCTACATCGCACCTGAGGGCTCCGCAGCGGTAGAGTTTCTGGGTCTCGCTAAGAAAAACGGGGATGTAGTCGGCGTAGCCGCTCTGGACGGCGGGACGCACATTCGCCCCGATGAAAAAGCCCTGATGGAAGAAAATGCCTTCGTAGCGCGGGTCTGCATAGGGAGCGGGGCCTTCGGTGTGGAGGTGGTGGATCCTCACGTCCTTCAACTCTCCACGGTCGCCTCTTTCGCAGAGGGCGCGGATGAGCACTTGCGGGGCGCTTGCCACGCTGCTAAGATGCACGTGGTCGCCGCTTTTTACGACGCTTACCGCCTCTTCGGCGCTGACAAAATGGATTCCTTTTGGCATAGTCTCGTGGTTGCTGTATTATAAAGTCTTTCGATTGGAACGGAACTTCCGATGCTTTTGCAAAGTTATATTTTTTCTCTTTTCTTTCTGCGATTTCCCCTTTTCTTTTCTACCTTTGCCGCGCTATGGAATGGGATTTTAGTTTTTTTTCAGTTTTTACTCTTCTGACGGGTGTGGTGTTCCTCATCTTGGAAATCCGTCAAAGCAACTGGATGTGGCTTTTCCAGTTCCTTTCTTCGGCGGCAGCCCTCTGGGTTTTTGCCACCGAGGGGCTCTGGGCCTCTTCGGCGCTCAATTTATACTATGTCATTATGGCCTTTGTGGGTCTGAGTCAGTGGCGGCGGGATGCCTTGACGGTGCGGACGGCTTCGGGAGAGGCTCCCGCGGTGGGGACGACTTCCGAGGCGGTGAAGGTTTCCGCGGCAGGGGAGGCCCAAGGTGAAGAGCCCGGAGGCAGTTCTGACGCCCCGAAAGAGAGCGACGCGTTGCATCTTAGACGCCTTTCTCTCAGAACGCTTCTTGTGAGCCTTGCGGTCCTTATCCTCGGCACGGCTGCCCTGTATTTCCTCCTGCAATGGCTCGAAGACCCGAAATCCATCGCCGATGCTGCGGCAACTGTTCTAAGCGCCATTGCAACCTGGTGGCTCGCAAAGTCATACCCCCAGCAATGGCTTCTGTGGGTTGTCGCAGACGCTGTTTCTGCCTATCTCTGCTTCGTCCAGAGCATCGCTCCGATGGGCCTGCTCTACTCAATTTACGCTATATCAGCAATTTATGGATATATCCATTGGAAACGTAAAGGAAACTATATTGAAATCTAAGGGATATATCCACAGTAAACATAAAGGAAATCAAATTCAACTCTAATTATATGTCAAACACACGCGAACAGAAACTCGAGGCCTTCGGAAGGCTTTTGGATATTTTGGATGAACTTAGGGTGAAATGCCCGTGGGACCGCAAACAGACCAACGAGAGCCTGCGGCCGCAGACGATAGAGGAGGTGTATGAACTCAGCGACGCCATCCTCAAGAACGACCATCCTGAAATCCGCAAGGAGCTGGGCGACGTTCTGCTTCACGTCGTGTTCTATGCAAAACTCGGAGATGAAAAAGGCGAATTTGACATCGCCGATGTCTGCAACCATCTCTGCGACAAACTTATATATCGCCACCCTCACGTGTTCGGCACCGAGGTCGCATCCTCTGCCGAGGAGGTCCTCAAGAACTGGGAAATGCTCAAGACCAAAGAAAAAGACGGCAACAAGAGGGTTCTGAGCGGGGTGCCGGAGTCGCTTCCTTCTATGATTAAGGCTTACCGCATCCAGGACAAGGCTCGCGGAGTGGGCTTCGACTGGGAGAAAAAAGAAGACGTCTGGGAGAAAGTGAAGGAAGAGGAAGGCGAGCTGGAGGCTGAGCTCAATGCCATAGACGCAGCCACCACCGACGATGAGAAGGCTGCTGCTAAGGACCGTGCCGAGGGAGAACTGGGAGATATGATTTTCGCCCTCGTGAACGCAGGAAGGCTCTATAAACTCAACCCTGACACCGCTCTGGAGCGCACCTGTGCGAAGTTTCGCCGCCGGTTTACCTACCT
>CAVJRU010000111.1:0-4533 GCA_963652025.1 bacterium | reverse complement strand
CGCAGGATACGCCCATTGCGCTGCGTGTAGTCCATAGGTCTGTCCGGAGCGTCCATGTGTATGAGCAGGTGAAGCCTCCGCTGGATGTTCACGCCGGTTCCCAGAGTTTGAGTAGAACCGAGGATAACGCGGACTTCACCTTCGTTGACCTGCGCGAAGATTTTCTCTTTCTTGGCCGTGCTCATTCCGCTCTGCATTATCACTATCTGGCTCTCTGGGACTCCCGACTCAATAAGTTTGCGCTTGATTTCATTGAACAGGTTAAATACCTCCTTTTTCTTTCCATTCTCGTCCTGCTCCAGCCTGCGATAATTGTCGCAGAATACGGCTACAGTTCCCTTGTAGTCCTTTGTAGCTTCAAGGTCTTTCATTATTTCCTCTACGGCCTTATTGGTCTTTGACAGCGGTTCATCCGCAGCATTCGCATCGATAAGGCGAGGGTCAATCGCTGCTCTCTTGGCAATACCGTACATTGTCAGAGGAATATGGCTCTTCTCGCGCTTTTCCTTTCCGGAGAGCTTTTCGTATGCGTCAAGGGTTGCTCTGACCTTGCGCATAATGCCCACGAGGGACGGAGACTGCGGCAGGAAAATATCCTCCGCCTTGCCACCCTGCATCTCAGGGAGCTTATCGGAGAGCTTCTGCCCATTCGCAACCTCAGCATCCTTCGAGAGAACAGTGTCGCTTACTGATGCCCAAATGCGCACAAGTTCTGGAAGGTTGACATACGCTCCGAAACGGGTATTCTCCTTGAATCTGCCGTTCGTGGAGAACTCGAGGCTCTGGGCAATCTTACCGAAGTTACGAACGAAATCATCAAAGTAATAGATATGATTCTGCTGCATCTTGTCGGCAGGCATCAGATACTTCATAAAGGTCCATATCTCGGCAGCGGTATTGGATATAGGTGTACCTGTGGCGAATATGACATTCTTCCATCCGACCTTATCGAACACTGCCCTTGTCTTAAGGAACACGCCGGCTGACTTCTTGCTATAGGAAGGATCCACACCCTTGACACCTCTCTTAATGGATGTGGTGAATCCCAAATGCTTGTACTCGTGCGCCTCATCAACAAGAAGTGCGTCGATGTCCATATCATCAAAATTGGCAACTTCATCCACCTTGCGGTCAAGCTGCAGACGCGCCTTCACTGCCGCGTTTTCCAATGCGGCGGCTTCTTTCTTTGCATCCTTCGTTACGTTGGCCACACTCTCGTACTCTTTTTCGAGGTCGGCGAGCTCTTTCTCCATTCGCCTGATTTGCCCCGATTCCATCTGAGCTTCCCTCGCCAATTCAATGATATGTCTCTTCTCATCAATCTTCTCCTGCACAAAGGCGCGTTGACGTTCTTCACTATCCGGAATCATCTCGAATACCGACTGAGGTACGATTACCATATCCCAATCATTGTACTTGATTTTGGCATAAAAGGCGGCCCTACCCTCTCTGGTATGGTCTCTATCAGAGAGCGTCAGCACCTTCGCGTTCGGATAAAGTTTCTTGGCCTCCGTCACGAACTGCCCCACGGTGGCGTTCTGGACGACAATCATAGGCTTTTTGGCCGTTCCGAGTCTGCGCATCTCCATCGCGGTGGTGATGAGCGTGAAAGTCTTTCCGCTGCCCACCTCGTGTGCGAGCATCAGAGGCTCAGTTGTGCCGCGAATCACGGCCTTAGCCTGATGCGGATAGAGACTTATTGCAACGTTGCTACCCTCGAAGTGGTTCGGAAGGAACTCATCGCCAATCTCCTTAGGTACGATGGCGTTGAACAGATCATTGTATGTTTTCTGCACCTGCTGGGCGAGCTCGGTGTCTTTGAGCATCTTGTCTCTGCACCAATCCTTGAACTCCTCGCGGATTTCCGCCATACGTTCGGTAGCGGCCTGCGATGCCGCCTCATCCTTTACGGTAGTGGTTTCTCCGGTGTAGCGGTCTTTTGTACTCTTTATGAATATAACCTGCTCGTTATTCATCGCGGCCAACATCAATTGATGACCGAGAGAGCGGGTCCCCAATATGCTGCTCGTTACTCCGGCGGCTCTATTCTTCTCGTTATGCTCATCGAAGTATTTATTAGGCGTTGCCCACCTTCCTCCGATATTGCTGACGCTGAAAGAATCGTTCAGTCCGTACTTCTCGCGAGCGAATTCGGCATATAGCTTGGTGTCGAGCCAATCAGAGCCGAGCGTGAACTCAATGAGGTGCGCAGGGATGTCGAGAGGAATGACTTTCTCCAGAGCTTTGATGTTCGCATCGTATCTGCCATCCTCGTTATGGTTTTTAGCATAATCGAGCTTCTCTCTCACGTTTCCCGAGAGATACTCGTAGCTCACTTCCAGCTCGCCGGTCATAGGATTCTCATATCCCAGGCCGTTATCTATGGCTTCCTTGCGAATGGTCTCAATCGGCAGGCCAATCTTGCCCGCGATATAGTCGAGGTCAATCCGCCCGAACTGATTAACGCTGACGATGATTCCCTCTCTCGTGTTCTTTGGAGTCGGCTCAACCTTATAGCCTACCATCCTGCGGGAGAACACATCAGATTTCTTTGTCTGAATTGTCTTTTTTCCATCAATGGTTTCAACTTCCTTGTAGCTCTCAATTGCAGAAACGGCAGCAAAGTCCACATCTTCTCTCAGGAAGGATATTGCTGTGTTCTTATGCAGAGCTCCGTACTTCTTTACGAATCCGTCATAGGCGTTGTTCAAAGCCTTCAGAAGCGGCTTCAATCCCTCATCGGACTCATTGGCAGTTTGATAGTCGAGAGCGGCATTAAGCGCGCTCTTGATAGCGTTGTAGTCCTTTATGACGGTGGCTTTGGTTTCTCCCTTAACCTTGTTGCTATTGACTCCGAGAGGAACGGCCTTGCCGCTGCGGGAAACGCAGACTTCGCCCTTCGAGTTGACAATTATCTGCCCCTCCTTTGCGTTGCCAGTCTGTTCGCGCTCGGCCTGCTGCTCGACCTTCGCCTCGGTCTTGGCTTTCTCTCCATCATTACGCAGGGATTTCACCCATTTCGCCAGAGCCCTATCTTGGTCTATGCCGTCTTTCGGATAGAGCCCGGTGCTGGTCGGACGGAATGTATCGCCCATCTCGAAAGCGAACTTCATCTCTCCGGCCATATTCTCAGGATGCTCGGCAAAGTAGGAGTTGTACTCCATAACAACCGGCTTATCCTTTTCACCGTATCTGTTAGAAACATAGACACTCTTGCGAACTACGGTCGTGCCGCTCACATCAATGGCGTTCGGTGACTTCTGATTGTTAACTCTCTTGCGGATGATAATGATGTCGGATGTAACGGTCGTTCCCTCGAACGTACCATTATTCAGACGGAATGCGCCAATGAAGTCTGCATTACCCTCACTGACTACCCAATTACGGAGAGCCTTGCTCTTGTCGAGCGTTCCCTTCGATGTAATGAAGATGCCGATTCCTCCCTCTTTGAGCTTGCGAACGTTCTTGGCGATACAGAAGTCGTGTATATCTCCGAACTTGCGAGAGAGGTCTTTCTCCACCTTATCGTAAACGTGCAGGCCGGTAACGAATGGTACATTGGTAATTGCAAGGTCAACACTGTTATTCGGGATGTTTGTCTCCTCAAATCCGTTGATATGGACATCTGCATCCGGATAAAGGAGCTTAAGGATGTTGCCGGTAATGGAATCAATCTCTACTGCGGTGATGTCGCTTGCCTCGCTCATCTTCTTCGGCATCGAGGCGAGGATATTGCCGGTTCCTGCGCTGCCTTCGAGCACCTGCCCTCCGGCAAATCCAAGATTCTTGGCCGCGTCCCACATCGCATCGATGATATTGACAGGCGTGTAGTATGCGGAATTGACGCTCATTACTGCGTCTTGGAACTCTTCATCGGTAAGCAGCTCTTTCAGCAAGCGGTACTCTGGAGCCCAATCCTTATTAAACACCGAGCCGAGTCCGCCCCAACCGGAGTATTGGCGCAGAATTGCCATATCCTCCGCGGTTGCTTTCTTGCCAGATGCCGTCAGTTCGCGCATCTTCTTGATAGCGGCGATATTCGCTTCTATGCGCTGCGTATTCGTGGCGGGTACATAAGACTCGCCACGTTCAACGTGGTTATTGTTGCGGTTCTTCTTTACTGTTCGCTGCGCAGGGACTGAAGCCACTCTTTCGCTTCGTCCCTTGTCAGAGGAAGAATCTCCGTCACTACGTCCAGCCACTCCTCCTCGGAGAGACTGCTCATCTGCCGGTTGTTCTTCTTCTCCCACGCTTCCATTCTGCGCAGGGCTTCTTCCTGGTAACTCATTGTCTTTATTATTAGATTGTTGCTTCTGCGAAGATACGGATTTTTCCTTACTTTCGGAAGGTCTTACTGCGGTTTTTATCTTCCTCTTAGCCTCTTCTGTCTGCTGATCCACTTCTTTCTCCTTTGTTGCGGTATCTACGAAGGTGAACAGGTCAATCTGCTCCGGCTCTTTGTCAAAATTGGCCGCATCAATTGCGCTCACTTCACTATAAGGAGTCATTTCTTTCGCGAGGTCTGCCATCTCC
>CAVJRU010000110.1:1546-4590 GCA_963652025.1 bacterium | reverse complement strand
TTATTTGACCTCTCGTGTGATTTTACAGCACCAGCCGCCGCCCGGCGCCATCTTTACAGTTACCTTTCGGTCGGCAGGCACTGTCTCGCTCACCTTCTTGTAGTCGCGGGCGGCCCTGTCGGCATTCACGCCGTCGCGGAAAATCTCCATAGTCCATTCTCCCTCGCCGAGGAAGCTGAGGTCGAGAGTAAGTTCCCGCGGATCCCAGTTTGTGAGCGCGCCCACATACCAATCTTCACCGCTGCGGCGGGCAAGGCTGACAAATTCGCCGATTTTTCCGCAGACTCCGCGGCTCTCGTCCCAGACGGTCGGAACTGCTGCGATGAAGTCTGTGCATTCAGGCTCCCTGAGGTAGTTGGAAGGGGAGTCGCAAAGCATATTCAGAGGTGAATCGAAGATTACGTATTCGGCAAGCTGACGGCAGCGTGTGCCCTGGCTCATCGCCTCGGAGTTCACCGGGCGGTAGTTGTCTCTGGTGGCGTTGCGCATAGCTCCCTGGGTGTAGTCCATCGCCCCTGCAGCCATCCTGACGAAAGGAATGGTCACGTCGTAGGTGACCTGGTCCACTTCCGGACCGCCCCACTTCAACTGCTCCAGACCGTGTACGCCTTCGTAGTTGATTACATTCGGCCAGGTGCGGTTAAGTCCCGCAGGCTTATAGGTGCCGTGGAAGTCTATCATAAGATGATATTTGGCGGCCATTTCGGCGGCGCGGGCGTGGAAACGGACCATCGTCTGGTCGTCCCTGTCCATAAAGTCCACCTTGAAGCCCTTGACTCCCATCTCGCTATAGTGGCGGCAGACATTCTCCATATCGCGGTCGAATGCCCAGTAACCTGCCCAGAGGATAAGTCCCACGCCCTTTTCTTCGGCATATTTGCAGAGCGCCGGAAGGTCGATTTCCGGAATAACCTGCATAAGGTCGGCCTTCTTGTTCACTGCCCAGCCCTCGTCGAGGATTACGTATGCAATGCCCTTGCTTGCAGCGAAGTCGATGTAATATTTGTAGGTGTCGTTGTTGATGCCTGCTTTGAAGTCAACATCGTAAAGGTTCCACGCATTCCACCAGTCCCAGGCAACCTTTCCCGGTTTTACCCAGCTGAAATCCGCATCCTGAGCGGCCGGGCGGCCGAGTTTCCAGTTCATATCGTTCACCGCGAGGTCAACAGGATTTTCGGTCACCATAACGACCCTCCACGGGAATTCTTCCTTTCCGCTGACTCTTGCGATGTAGTCCTCGCGCTCCTTTACCACCTGCTGGAGCATATTGTGTCCGCCCTGAACGGTGACTTTCGGAACCGGAGCATATACTCCTGAGAGAGTGGTGTTTCCCTCTTTATTGAGAAGGTACATTCCCGGGTAGTTTTCAAGAGCAGACTCCATCACGACAACCGCGGTCCCGCTCTCTGCGGTGACGGCCACAGGAAGGAATGCGAGGTGGTTCTTTTCCCACTCGGAGAGCTTCGACACCGCGTAGGTGTTCTCGAAAGAGTTGAAGAACTGAGTGTCGAAAGACTTTGTGCTGCGCTTTACATACGGGATGTATGCGCTCCAGTCGTCATAGAAATTGAATTCAGCCCTTTCTGAGAGTACGTCCACCTCGGCTTTCTTGAGGTTGGAGATGAAGCGGTAGGCCACTCCGTCGTCGTAGGCCCTGAAAACGAGAGAGAATTCCTTGAAGATGAGTTTCATCTCGTTGTAATTGTCACGCACTTCAGACTTCTTGTAGGCGATGGCCGGGATGGCGGTGTCGACGCTTTTGCGGACAACCTTGCGAAGCTTGTCGCCCTGTCCGAAGACAACTCCGTCAGAGAGCGTCATCGAGATTGTGGACGGGCTGAGGATGTTTTCCTTGTCGGTGGAAACCATATAGGTGATTTCGCTTCCGACGATTACCGTGGCGCGAAGATGTCCGTCGGGGGAGGCAACCACCAGTGAGCCGTCAGAAGCGGCTGAAGAGAATGCGGCGAATGCCATAAGGACTGCCGAGGCGAGTAATGCTTTGAATCTCATTGTTTTATGTCTTAATGTTATGTTAGTATAATTTCAGTTTATATCCCCAAATAACGCTCCTATCTTGCAAGGCGGACCACAATGCTCAACGGCAGCTTCTTTCCGAAACGGTCCTCCAGCACCAATTCCCCTGCCTGCAGCTCCCTGTATGCCGTTTTGAGGCAGAAATTCTGCCGCACCACCGTCTCTCCCAGAACTACGCTGAAGCCGTTGGAGTAGAGGTTGAGGACCATAAAGCTGTCGGTGGGGGCGAGGATGGCGCTCACGCACTTCAGGAGGTCGTTCAGGCACTCGTCCAGTTTCCATTTTTCTCCGTCCGGGCCGTGGCCGTATGCCGGAGGGTCGAGGATGATGCCCTGATAGACATTGCCCCTTTTGGCTTCCCTGCGGGCGAATTTCAGAGCGTCTTCCACCACCCAGCGTATGCCGTCAAGGCCGCTGTTTTCCATATTCCCCCTTGCCCAGGTCACCACCTGCCGCACTGAGTCAAGGTGGGTGACATCAGCCCCAGCTGCCTTTGCGGCGAGGGATGCTGCTCCCGTGTAGGCGAATAGGTTTAGGACTTTCGGGGCGGGGCGGCCCTCCTCGCGCGCTTTGTCGGCAAGAGCCTTGGTGTGCGAATAGATGTATTCCCAGTTGGAAGCCTGCTCGGGGAAGACTCCCACGTGCTTAAAGGATGTGAGCCCGAGGCGGAGACGGAAAGTCGGACCCTCGGTGCGACTCCCGGCGGTTTTTCCCCCTTTGCTGTCTTGCGCGCTGGCCTCTGAGGGGTTTTGGGCATTTGCCTGGACGCCTTTGCCATAGCCGTCGTAGGCGATGAACCACTGGTCATCCATTCTTTTGAGGCGGTTCCAGGTGCCGCTGTCTTCCTTGCCGGCTTTGCCGAAGCCTGCGCCCGGGGCGAACTTAGTGTGCATCAGAGAGTTCCACTCGCCTTCGGAGAGACTTTTGTCCCAAATGGCCTTGGGCTCGGGGCGCGCCATTACAATTTTTCCGAATCTTTCGAGTTTTTCGAAGTTTCCGCAGTCAAT
>CAVJRU010000110.1:0-1391 GCA_963652025.1 bacterium | reverse complement strand
CAAAAGCATACAAAGTTAGTATAATTTTTGCTATCTTTGCCGCCGCTTGCGCGCTGATGACCCCAATGTAGTTTTGTTTTGGGGAATAAGCGATGCTGGGAGAGAGAAAATATTCCGTATTAAGGAAATCAAAAACATATATAAATTATGCAACAGAACATTTCAACTTACGATTTCGCTGGCAAGAAAGCCATCGTTCGCGTGGATTTCAACGTTCCGCTTAACGAAAAATTCGAAATCACTGACGACACCCGTATGCGTGCTGCCATCCCTACCCTCAAGAAAGTTCTTGAAAAGGGCGGTTCACTCATCATTATGTCTCACCTCGGACGTCCGAAGGGAGTGGCTGAGAAATTCTCTCTCAAGCACATCCTTCCACACCTTGAGGAACTTCTCGGAGTAAGCGTTAAGTTCGCTGACGACTGCCAGACAGCTGACGCTCAGGCCGCTGCCCTCAAACCGGGCGAGGTCCTTCTTCTCGAGAACCTCCGTTTCTACGCTGAGGAGGAAGGCAAGCCGAGAGGACTCGCTGAGGATGCAACCGACGAGGAGAAAAAGGCTGCCAAGACTGCCGTTAAGGAGAGCCAGAAGAAGTTCGTCGCAAAGCTCGCTTCATACGCTGACTGCTACATCAACGATGCGTTCGGAACTGCACACCGTGCACACGCTTCTACAGCCCTCATCGCCGACTACTTCCCGAACGACAAGATGTTCGGCTACGTTATGGAAGGCGAGATCAAGGCAATCGACCGCGTTCTCAAGACTCCGGAGCACCCTGTAACCGCAATCATCGGCGGCGCGAAGGTTTCTTCAAAGATCGGCATCATCGAGCACCTCTTCGACACCGTTGACAATATGATTATCGGTGGCGGTATGGTTTACACCTTCAAGAAGGCTCAGGGCGGAAAAATCGGTAACTCTCTTTGCGAGGACGACCAGATGGAACTCGCTCTCAACATCCTCAAGAAGGCTGAGGAAAAGGGTGTTAAGCTCTATCTTTCAGACGAGGTTGTGATCGCAGACGCATTCTCAGCGGATGCAAACACCAAGGTTTGCCGCAACACCGAAATCCCTGACGGCTGGGAGGGAGTTGACGCAGCTCCAAGCACTCTCGCAACTTGGGAGGAGGTGATTATGAAGTCCAAGACCATCCTCTGGAACGGTCCTGTGGGCGTTTTCGAAATCCCTGCATTCGCAAAGGGTACGAACAAAGTTGCCGAGATGCTTGCAAAGGCAACCGAGAAAGGCGCATTCACCCTCGTGGGCGGCGGCGACTCAGTTGCAGCGGTAACTCAGATGGGCTACGCTTCCAAGGTAAGCTACGTTTCCACCGGCGGCGGCGCAATGCTCGAGTATCTTGAGGGCATTGAGCTTCCTGGCATCGCAGCAAT
>CAVJRU010000109.1:0-4699 GCA_963652025.1 bacterium | reverse complement strand
ATTAGAGCTTTATGTCCGGAATGAGGTCAACAGCTCCGCGCTTCTTCGCGTCCACTATCTTTGCATAGATCTGGGTGACCTGCACGCTGGAGTGCCCGAGCAGGGATGAGACGGTGTAGATGTCCGCTCCGTAAGTGATGAGAAGGGTGGCGCAGGTATGCCTTGCGCAGTGGAAGGTGATATGTTTCTTGATGCCGGCTGCTTCCACCCATCTGCCGAGAAATTGGCTTATAGATGCGAGATGCTGCGGTAAGTCGAATACCCTGCCTTCCTTTTTCCGCTTCGGCAGGAAGGCGATGGCGTTCTCCGAGAGAGGGATGTAAGCCACCTTGTCAGTTTTCTTCTGTCGTTTCTCCACCTGCCACCCCTCGCCGCTCTGCTTTATCTGCGACCAATCGAGAGAGCGGATGTCGCTCAAGCGCAGGCCGCAGAAGCAGGAAAAGAGAAATGCCCTCTTGACTTCATCGTTGTTGCAGGGAGTCTGGCAGAGCGCGCGCACCTCTTCCATAGTCAGATACTCCCGCTCGGATTCTTTCTTCTTCGGCTTTGCCGTGATGTCCAGCCGGGCGAAAGGGGAGTGCTCGATGTATCCCTCCCTGATGGCGGAATTGACTATGGTACGCAACGTTGCGAATAATGTATGGATTGTGTTCTGGCCGAGTCCGCCCTCGCGCATATAGTCGCACCAGGAGATAATATCTTCCGGGGTCAGAGAGTGAAGCGTCACTTTCTTCCCATAGTCGTTCAGCCAATTGATAACGTTCTGCACCGAGTTCGCAAAGGACTGACTTCCGCGCGAGATATAGACCTTTTTCCGCTCCTCCGCCCATTTTACGAGCTCCATATCCCTCTGAGATTTGCGTATTTGAGCCTCGCCCTGTGCGATGCCAAGGATTTTCTTAGCCTTGAGAGCTTGTGCGACCTTAATTGTCTCCTGATTCTTGATTTTGTCGAGCTTTGTCAGTTCCGGGACCAGATAGAGCCGGAGGAATTCGCGGGTGCGGATTCCGTCGATAGTGTAGTCAAGGTAGAGAGATTCTCCTCCCTCTTTCATCTTGCGGGAACGCAAAGTGACGGCTTCTTTCCCGCCGTTGTCTATTTTATACTTTGTCATAATATATATTTCGAGTGACGCAAAAGTGACGCGACTTCGGGAACATTTGGGATATTGGTGGGATATTGATGGGATAAACGGAACAGTGTAAATTATTATAAATGAACCGGATGTCGCAAGAATCTCCTTACTTTCAATCTGTTACAAAATTGCCCCTTTGCCTATTCGAAAGAATTTCAGCCTTGTTGCTATGTACTTTATTGTCAATTATTTATAAAGGTCTGATTTATACTGAGTGACGCAAGAGTGACGGATTGTAATCAAGGGACAAGAGTAATGGATATTCTGGTGAGCCAGAAGAAACCATAGAGAACAAATGTCCCCAATACAAGTGTCATAAGAGAGAGCCATAACTCTCTGCTTCCTTTCTCCGTTGAGAAATACATCAATGCCGCGAGGACAAAGGCAAATCCGGCCGCAAAGTATGATTCACAGTCGGCATAATGATTATACGGCCTATAATAAAGCCATTTTCTTCTCGCAACATCAAGATATATCCACGCAGCTATCAACAATACTCCGTATAGGATTGCAACTCTCTTTTGGCCCCTATCGCTCATTTCTCCGTCAATTTCACAATCATTGTCCAATACTTCTCGTTCTGCTCCTTTGTCTCCTTGAGCTGCTGGCGCAGGATCTCCAGCTCTTTCCGGAGTGTGGCAAGCTCTGCCGAGGACTCGCCGGCAATCTTGCCGATGTTTCCTCTGCCACCGTTCTGTTCTATGTGGTCTCCATTTATAATAGGAGCGTTGCTCTCTTTGAGCATACTCGTGTCCCAACCATTAGGGTTGTTCAGGAGTTTGGTTAACTTCTCCTTTGGGATATTCGCTTTCCCGCTCTCCATCATACTTATGAAGCTCTTCTTTACGCCAAGATAGTCACCCAATTGGTCTTGGGTTAATTCATTTGTTTTTCTAAATCTCCTTAAATCAATCATTTCGCAACGATTTTATCAAACATTCATAAGAAAGTTCATAAAAAGTTTGGAATGTTCATTGAACTTTCTTAACTTTGCCTTTGAACACATAGGACTAATATAAAAAGTTACTTCAATTAACAAACAAACCGAAATGCAAAGTAAAGCAAATATTCCGATTGACACAAGGTCTTTCCCGGAAATTTATAGTTCCCTTACGAGAGTTCAGCAGAACGAATTGCTGCTGCGCGGTTATACCGCCCGAATCTTTTCCGCCCGCCAGACAATATGGAAGTGGGCGCACGGCGTAACTCCCCGCTCTCCCGTTGTCCGCAGCGAAGCCGCCAAGGTGGTCGGCAAATATATCGGAGCCAAGTGTCCTGTCGAAACCCTCTTTCCCTGCAAATAGTTATGTATCCCCAGGAAGAAACATATCAGTCTATGTCCGCCTATGAGCTTATGAAGGCGTATGATGAGAGACTCAAGCGCATAGAGCAGTACACACTGCTTGCCGCGAAGAACGTTCTCACGGTCGCAGACCTCGCGCTGCTGCTCGGCAAGAGCGAGAAAACTATCCGCAATCAGATAGACTCCCTCCCTCACTACAAAAACGGCAAGACGGTTTACTTCCTTCGCTCCGAAGTTGAGCAAACTTTATTAAAGGTTAAGTGCAATCCGATTCAAGAATTAGTAAACATATAAATCAACACTGTTATGAAAGCACTGAAAGTCATCAGAAAAATCGCGGGAATTATCCTCGCATCCATCGCATTCGTTCTTCTCTGCGGAGAGGGATGCCGCTACGAAGTCAGCTGGTTCTGGTCCGGCTGCTGGATTGTCTGCCTGTTCGCTGGAGCCTGGCTCCTCGGACTCCAGAATATCAAGCCTATCAGAGAGAAGTTCGCAGAGCTCGATGCCGAGATGGCCAAAGCAAGAGAGGAGGAATAGTTATGCTGGACGCTCTCTCACGCAGAATGGTCGAGATAGTCAAGACCGCAAAGGTGATACATATCACCGTCTCAGGGGGGGGTATCGATGATGAACTGACACTGCACTTCGACAACCGCCGCAAGAGCATCAAGAAACTCTCTCACGACATCGCCCTCGCCTTGCAGGACTATATGAACAAACCACAAACAAACACTTTCCAAAATGGAAATAGTCAACGAAGCTTATGAATTACATATACGATATACCGGAAGGGCTTCCGGAGCACGATGTAAGACTCCTGCAGAAAGCCCGGCGGCAGAGATGGGAAGATATAGATCCGGATGCCGCAAAGACTGAGAAAGCCCGCGACCGACTGCAAGACATAGCTCTGAGGAAATATCACTATGCCGAGTGCAGGGAGGGTTATGAAGATTAAGTGTCATTTCTGATTCCGAGCCGTTCTTCACGTGGTTAATAGGTTTGTGGCATTTACAGGTGTGGCTCGGGCCTGTATGGGGAGTTCCCGGAAGCGAAGCGATTCGCTATGCAGTTCGACTCTGCGCTCCCCGCAAGATACATTTTTTAACAAAACACGTTTAATATGTCAGTCGTAAAAAAATTACATCAGGTGCAAGCGGCCACAAGGTCGCTCGCAGCCAACGCAAATGGGCAGACCGGTGCTGCCACCTACAAGTATGTCTCAGGAGCGAAGCTTCTGGGGATTATCCGCCCGAAGATGGATGAGGTCGGCCTCATCCTTACACAGGAGATTGTTGACATAACCAACACTCCTATGACCTACCCGACAAAGAACGGGACAAAGACAGAGATGTTCACCTCTATCCATCTGCGCTTCACTTGGATCGATTCCGAGGACGGAAGCACACTCTCCAATGATTTCTTCGCGAATGGTATGAACGCCTGGGACAAAGGCCTCGGTTCTGCCCTCACCTACGGAGAACGCTACTATCTGATGAAAACTTTCCACATCGCTACCGATGAGGATGATGTGGACGCTCTTGTCAAGCCGGAGGCTATCGCGGAGCAGTCCGCACCGGCGGGCGTGGTGTATCAGCAGCAGACGCAGCAGACGCCTGCCCAGCAGCCGACTGTCGAGCAGGCTATCGCGGAAGTCAATGCCGCCAGGACTGTACAGGAGCTGAATGCGGTGTGGGCCACATATAAGGCGCAGTTCGGCCAGGATGTGAACTTTGTAAAAGCCATAGCCGCCAGCCCAATCAATCCGAGATCAGGTCGTTCTAATAGAAAGTAATGCGCTATGAGACTCAAAAAGATAACCTCGGTCGAGTTCGATGAACTGACACATTCATATATCTGCGGACGCAAGCTCCTTATCGGAGTGACCTCCCTGATGAAGAAGCACGGCCTGTCTCCGGACTACGGCAATATCCCCGAGGATGTGCTTATGAAGGCGGCGGCAAAAGGTACTGCGGTACATTCCCTGCTGGAGGACTATGACAACGGCAAGGCCGTTAAGGATGATGACGAGGGAAACCTCGAGGCGTATCGCGAGCTCGGTCTGAACATCCACTGCTCCGAGTACCTTGTCTCCGACTGCGAGACGGTCGCGACCTTTATTGACAAGGTTTATGATGATTGCTCTCTGGGTGATGTCAAGCATACCTCCACCGTCCACAAGAAAGCGGTGACCTGGCAGCTCTCCATCTGCGCATATCTCTTTGAGAAGCAGAATCCGTCCAAGAAAGTCCCGCATATCT
>CAVJRU010000108.1:0-4781 GCA_963652025.1 bacterium | reverse complement strand
TGCAGAAATTAAAGTTGTAAGACAATATGGGAAAGACACTCTGTTTCGTGAACAATAAAGGAGGCTGCGGAAAGACCACAACCTGCAGCGCTGTGGGGCAGGCTTGGGCGAAGCTCGGCAAGAAGATACTCTTCATTGATCTGGACTCGCAGTCGAACCTCACATCCATAATAACCGACACTGACCCGGCCGTACAGGAATGGGACACGACCATCGAGGACGCATTCATAGGCGGGCCCGACTACGGGCTACCAATCCACAAGATAACGGACAACGTGGACATCGTGCCGGCCGACCTCGACCTGTCTAACTTCGACAGGGACACGGCGAGGCAGAGCGTGAGGGAGTTCCTGCTCTCAGACCTCCTCGAGACAGTCAAGGACAAATACGACTACATCCTTATCGACTGCCCGCCGGCGCTGAGCATCATAACCTACAACGCACTCGTAGCTTCTGATTACGTCGTGATGGTCACCAATGCAGAGGGACTGAGCTACCGAGGAATGAAGATGGTCGCGAACCTCGTCAACGAGGTTATGAGCAACAAGAGACTCAATCCGAAACTCCGTCTCGCAGGTGTTTTTGTGACAAGGTACGAGAAGAACAACCTCTCCGATATGTACCTTGAGAAGATAGAGAAAGACCTCGGCGCGCAGCTCATAAAGCCGGTCATCAGGAAGTCAACGAAGATTGCACAGTCAGCCTCATTCCAGCAGAACATCTACGAGTACGACCCGACGGGAAGGGCCACGCAGGACTACCTCTCTGCTTCAAACGAGTTGCTTCAAAGGATAGAACTACAGGGCTTCGGAGCGGCGCAGTAGGGCAGGGGAGAGAACATAAACGGACAAAAGCACACAGGATATGCCAACAGGATTCGATAAGTTCAGAAAGAAGACTCTCGAGGAGAGTCCGATAAAGATAAATACGCCGGAGACAAGCTACGAGCAAGCTGAAGAGGAGAAGAAAAGCGACACGGCCGCAGTGAGCGAACAGGCGGGCGCGATTGAAAGGAACGCAGAGCGAAAAGCGTCGTCGAGGAGCGTTACAACAGCTAAGATAATCCGGGGCAAGAACACCGGTAAGAAGGAGCAGGAGCGAGAATTGGTGAACTTCATGGCGCAGATAAGTCCAGAGACTAAACAAAAGATCGACGAGATGCGCTTCCGCCTGAAGATGAAGAACTGGGAGATAGTCGACGAGGCCGTGAAGGACCTTTACGACAAATACTTCAAGAGATAGAACGCAGCCCCTGGCAGCAGGGGATGGTTTAGAGTCCCGTAGCGACCGGAAGGCCGTTGCGGGATTATTTTTTATGAAAAATTCTCTTTCCTCCGGCCAGCTGTATTTCACGCGAATAATCATAAAAAAGGGAGAAATTAAATGTTTACGCTGAAGCCCGGTTTGTGAAAAAGGGAGTAAATAATCGTTAATCCGAAAAACTATCTGCAACGCGCGTCCAAAGCTGTTTAGGGTCGTCCGCCATCCGGCCTTGGCTGAAGCCTGTATGTGACAACCACTTGTAAAAAAGGGAGAAATACAATTATTAAATTTTAAGTTTCCTCGGAATCTTCTCCTTAAAAATAAAGGGAGAGAAAAACGAGTCTTTTCAAAAAACTCTTTGTTTATATTCTCCCTTTTACTAATTTTGCGAAGAAAAGGGAGCGAATAAATTGCAAGTCAGAGGAAAATGACGCTTTTACGCTCCAGGAAGGATTATGGAACGACCAAATTCATACACAGCGCGCCTGCCGCGGGGGCCTTACGGCTTCCGTGCGGTTCAGTCCATTCCTTTCATACCTCCGGGATTGAATGTCCTGTTTAATAATTACAGAACTTATATATGTCTTAACCCAATTGCACTTGTTTATAGTAATCTCTTTTGTATCAGCGGTTTCCGCTCAACGTTTAAGAGAGAAAAAGGGAGTTCTGCAATCAATAAAAGGAGAAATGAAATGCTGTGCAGCGGCGGAATAGGGGAGTTCTCAAATGAAGTGGGAGTTTTACAATTATATGGAGGAAGCCTATGTCTGATAGGAACGAAGAGCCGAAAAAGGGCGATGAGATGACCGCCCTGGCCACAACCACGCGAAACGTCGTGGAGTCTTACATATTCGCCACCGGCCATCAGGACCTAAGCATTTACTCGGAGCGCCTGATGATGCTTCTGGTGAGGGCGGCGCAGTGCCAGGTCGCCGGCCTGAACTTCCGCGACGGCTCCGGCATATCGCAGGTGAGCATCGGACCGCTCGGCGACGCGTGCGTGGAGATAGAGGCCCGCGAACTGCTGAATGGGGCGAACAACACCAACTACTCGCAGGCGAAGCAGGCCGTGATGGAGCTGATGGAGAAGACTATCTCACACGAGCGCCCCGCGATGAAGAACGGGAAGCCCGTCCTGAACGAGAATGGAGACCAGGTCTACGAATTCGAGGCGCATAACCTCGTCAACGACGTGTGGATAAACCGCAAGCCGGGCGTGATAGTGGTGAACGTCAACAGGACGACGTGGGAGGCCATCCTCGACTTCTCGAAGGGCTTCCGCAGGTACGACATACAGGTGGCGATGCGGTTCTCCAAGACCTGCTCCCTGAGGATGTTCAAGCTGGTGAGCAACCAGACCCGCCCGCTCCAGTTCACAATCCAGGAGCTGCGCGAGCAGTGGGGGCTCACGGACAAGTACCCGGCCACCAAGGACTTCATCCGCAATACCATCGTCTCCGCCAAGGAGGAGCTGGACAGGATGTCGCCGTGGACCTTCGACTACGAGCCGGTCTACTCGGCCTCGTCCGAGCAGAACCGCGGACGCGCCGGGCGCAAGTCCATCACGTCAGTGATCTTCTATCCGAAGCACCAGCTGCGCTACGAGAGCACCACCAACTCCATCGGTATGCTCAGCAACCCTATCGACGTGCTCCCGCGTGCGGTGGTCGACAGGCTCGTGAAGAACCTCGGGTTCTCGATGGCCGAGATAAAGGCGAACATCGTCCTCTTCAAGACCGCTTCGAAAAACTTCGACCTGGAGGGGTTCCTCATCGAGGTGACCCCGCGCGCCAGCCGCGCCAACAGCCCGCAGGGGTACGTCGTCAACGCCGTGAAGAAGCATCTGAACGAGGCCTGTGGCATCGTGGTGACAAAGAGCGGAACTGTGATGCAGAAGAAAGAAAATGTCCGCGAGTCGGACGATGTCTCTAGCGCGCGCAAGAGGTTTGACGATGCCACTGTCTCTCAGATACTCTCGGGGGCGTCGAACGCATCCAAGCCGTCGTTCCGATCCGTGAAGCCGAAAACTGGCGAGTTCACGAGCCTCGGGGACCTTCTCGGAGGAGCGTTCGACACGCCGGAAGAACAGTAGATGAAGGAGGCCGCTATGAACGATTACCTTGACATACTTAGGTCCTGGGAGAGGCGTGTCGCCGATCCGTTCATATACGAACACCTGGACCAGCTCCTGCCCCGGTACGCCTTTAGGCGGATGCAGCAGGGCACGGCGCGCGACCGCTGGGTGAGCCCGCTGAAGATGGACCTGTCGGAGCCGAAGGTGAAGCATCCGGAGAAGACCGTTGTGGGTGTGCGCGACCTCAGGATGCGCGAGCAGGGGGACTGGTCGAACTCCGTCGGCGTGACCGACATCCTTATGCGGGAGAAGGGGTTCGAGAACGTCTACCAGCTCTACTCCTGGCTCTCGGAGCGCTACTCGCTGGGGATGCCGATGCCTGACTCGAAGGAGGTCAAGGCGGCGACCGCGAGGCGCGAACGGAGGGAGGGTGTCCTTCAGGCGCTCGCGGAGTATTTCGTGTGGTGTCTTGGGAACGCCAAGACCGAGAAGGCGTCGAGGACGCGCGCCTATCTGAAGAACGTGAGAGGCTTCACGGAGGAGCAGATAAAGGACCTCGGGTTCGGGTTCGTGCCGCTATGGAGCTCCGTGGTGACCTATATGACGACCAAGCGTGGCTTCCGCAAGGAGGACCTAGACGCGGTCTGTCAGGTGTGCGGCGACGACGGGAAGACCGCCGTTGGTAAGACTCACACGCTCGCCATACCGTACGTCTGCTCCGGCGTTCTGAAGGGGTTCATCTTCCGCAGGGTCGACGGGGGAGACCCGCCGAAGTACCTAGCCAACGCAGGGCTTGACCGCCGGTCGGAGTTCTTCAACTACCCGGCGGAGGGCAGCGGCGTTATAGCTGTCGTAGAAGGCGAGATGGACGCGCTGACGGCTACGGCCGCTGGCATCCCCGGCGTGGTTGCCATAGGCGGGTCCGACATATCCGGAGACAGGAAGATGCAGGTTGCGAGCGCCTTCTCGCGAGGCACCAGGAAGATCATCCTCTGCCCGGATCTCGACACGGTGAAGGCGGGGGAGGGGAGCGATGCGGCGCCGAACTACGCCAAACGTCTGAAGGCCGTGATGAGGTCGGTGCACACCGTCAAGGAGGTGGACTTCGACTTCGACGAGATATATGTCGCCTCGTTCCCGGCTCCGTCTGACCCGGACGAGTTCATCAGGAAGAACGGAAGGGACGCTTTCCTCGAACTCCTGAGGGAGGCGAAGCCGTGGTGGCGGTACGTGGCCGACGAGAAGGAGAGGAATCGCTGACGCGCCTGAAAAGAAAACTGCCGGTCATCGCTCCTTGCAGTTGACCTAATGTCGGCTTTATCCAAAATAACGAAAAAGCAATCTGGGCTTTTATGGAAGATTGCCACTAGCCTTAGTCAACCGAGCAGAGGAACAATTGGTAATTATATGTGGAGGACGACACCAGCCGGAATTGAAATATCAG
>CAVJRU010000107.1:2745-4938 GCA_963652025.1 bacterium | reverse complement strand
GAGCAGCCCCTGCAATATCTTCGGCATTGTTGCCGGAGAATGTGATTTTGTAGATGTCGGTAGCGGTGACGGTGAACTGAATCAGGGCAGTGGCATTCTTGAAATTAAGTTTGCCGTCTGCATCTGCTTTTGCGACCATCACATTGGCTGAGATGTCCTTTGCAGTAGCGGACTGGTCTGTCGGAATTATCGTTTCGAATTGTCCGTCCGAGCAGGAAGCTTCAGCGCTGTATGGGTAGATTGCGTAAAACTCACTTGCATCTTTGGAAACTGAGCCTTCGAACTTTCCGGAAACGGTGCCCGCTCCGCCGGTTAGGCTGAATTCATTAGGCTTTGAGGCTACATCGTCAAAGACAGCAATTTTGTCACTTTCGCTCCACAGAACGTTCACCCCGTTTACAGAGGTCTTGGTGAAGGCATCTGCAGATGAAGCCGAGAAAGTCATCGGAACAAGATTCCCGGAAGACTCCGGTGCGGCGGGGCTTTGCTTTGTGCAGGAAACTCCTGCAAGGACGATTGCCGTGGCAATCAATATCGGCCTGAATGTTTTCATATTCATATCCTCCTTCCTACCAGGTATATTCCCTGTTATTGAGATCCTCGGTATCTGATTGATAGTCGCTGGCGGCAAATCCCATTTCTGCCGAAGCCGTTTCTTCAGTAAGTTCCGGCTTAAGGTATTTCTCGTCAATCTTTCCCATAGTCAGTTTGCATTATAAATAAGGTGAGGGACGACTGGGATAAGCCTCTCCTGCCGCCCTCACCTTTTGTGAAGTTAACTAATTTTTCGGTGTAAGCGTAATCTTATTGTCGGTCTTGTTGTATTCGACAAGGTATATTCCAGGAGTGAAGTTTGAACCCTGCTTTCCGTAATATCCCCAATCGCTCATCGGAGTGAGTAGATTCGCGGAACCGGAGGTCCAACCATTTACCAGAGTGCCCCAAGCGTAGTCGGTATAAACCTGGAAAGTGAAACTCTGGGCGAGATAGATGTAGGAGCGGAAGATTCCGTCTGCGACCTTGTTGAGCGGGAGAGTCTGCCCCGGAGTTCTCGGAATATCAGTCTCTATGATTGGATATTCAGTGTACGGACTCTGAGGGAAGCTGGCGTTCTTGCCGATGAGAAGCACATTTTCTGTACAGATGTTGTTCGTGAAAATGAGCCAGCCGTAGTCAGTCCTATAGTAAACTTCGTACTTTTCGCTCACGCCGATATACCTCGCGGTCTTTGCTGTCTCGTCAATTGTGTCGAAAATCGCGAGGTTGACCATTTCGCTGATCTTCTTGTCGAAGTTCTCAAACTTGACGGTGCAGTTCTGGGTGAGTTCAAACACCCAGCGTACAAGAGTGTTGTTCCCATTGTCGGCCATTCCAGTTTTGTCAAGTGAAATGACATCTGACGGGTCTGTAGGAGTCGGATCTACAGGAGTAGGGTCAGTCGGCTCCGTCGGGTCAACAGGTGATGGGTTAGGGTCGGCGTTGGCGGTTTCCATTCCTCCGAGGAGTGTCCCGGTGTATTTTACGAGGGAGGCTTTCTTTGTGACCTTGTTATAGCTCAATATATAGAGACCTTCTGTGAAGGAAGGGCCTGCATTGCCGTAATTTCCGTCAATCTTGCCTGTCTCCGGATCCGCTTTTCTTTCGGAAATCACTAGAGTTTCCGGAGTCGTCGATGTCCAGTCGAGTTCTGCGCCCCAGGCACGCTCGGAATATGCTTTCAGTGCGAAGTTGCTTTTCAGATAGAGCAGGGCTTTGAACTTGCCTTCTCCTGTCTTTACGCAGGATACCGCGTCAAATGCTTCAGATGCGCCACCGGCAAACCAGCACAGCGGATGAGTCTCGCAATATGGAGACATCGGGAGTGAGGCGTTCTCTCCTGTTACCCAGAGCGCATCAGTGCAGGTGTACTGTTCCTTGACGATTATCCATTTCGTGTCGTGAATGTAATAAATCTCGAAGAAGGAACCGGTATGTCCGGTGTAACGGGCTGTGTTCTTCTCGATGTCGGCGAATCTGTCGGCTTGAAGAAGTGCTCCGTCAGGGAAGTTTAGGAATACAATGCGGCTGTCCTGAACGAGATTGAATGACCAGTAGACCTTGTGGTCGCCGTTTGACGCCATTTTGGAATAGTCAACAGTGATGGTGTTGTCCAGAAGCTTCGAAATTTCCTCGGTGAACTGGTCAAAGCCAATC
>CAVJRU010000107.1:0-2735 GCA_963652025.1 bacterium | reverse complement strand
ACTTGATGCCGTATTCTCCGGAGTCAGGAGTGTCGAACGTCCAGCTCTCGCCACTTGCGTCCACCTTGCCGTCCTCGGTAATTTTGGAGGCTATGGTGAAACTGGTGCCCAGGTCCTTGAGGTCTCCGTCAGTGCGGTAGTTGCCCTTTACAGCGGTTGGAGTCATATTCCATACTTTCCCGTTGTTGTCCACAAGGTAGAGGGCGTCAAACAGAGCCGGAGTGGTAATCTGGACATTGTTCTCCTGAGTGAGAGTGAGTTTGGTGAGCATATCGTCGGCGTTGGTGGCCTTTACTGTCACTTCAGGATAGAATGCCGCGTCAAGGCTGACCGCCGAAAGCGGAAGGTCGAATTCCTTCTCGACGTGGGCGGTAGTCCCCTCAAGAGTGAATGTGGCGCTGGCGAGGATGTCCTCACCTTTTTTAATCTCCACGCTGAGTTCGCTCAAGGTGCTTCCGTTTACAGAGACGTCGGCAGAAAAGTTTACCGGTTTGCCAACAAGGACAACCGTTTCATTGTTTACTCCGCGAAGCACCGCATTCTCGATGACAGGGGCTTCGGGCTTTGCAGGTTCCATTTCCTTCTTCTGGCAGGCAAGTGCGAGAAGAGTGGCTGAAGCCAAAATAAAAAATGATTTCAAGTAACGCATAATTTTATGTAATTATATGGTTGTTAATAATTTATCTTATCTGAAATATGGCTACATTTCCTTCTTCCAACTTGAATGATTTGTTGTCGAAAGTGACTTTTTCAAGGCCTTTGTCCGGGGAAGGAATGAGGCGTTTAACTTTCCCCTCGAATTCCACTGAAAGTATCGCGGGATTGGTGCAGTCGCGGTTTTGTACTGCGAGGTATTTCCTCTCTCCGTTGGAGATGATTGAGACTACTGCTCCTTCACCGGAAATTTCAAGTTTTTTCACTCCTTCAAACTCGTCGATGTTAAGAGCCGCGGTACCCATCGGAATGCTTTCTCCGCTGTGCCGAACCTTTTCAACCGTGCTTCCGAGGAAAACTGGAGAATATGCCTTGATTTCGGAGTTTACCTGTTTTACAATAGTATAGACCCTTGTAGGGCAGTGGCTTTTGCTGTCATAGAGTCCTCCTGCCGTGAAATACTGGATGCCCTGAGCTCCGTAGAGAAGGTCGCTGAAAACCTGCAGGCGCAGGTGACCGAGCGTAGGAACAGGGTAGAATGCCTCCGGAGACGGAGCTCCGAGATGGTGGGATGTCGTAAGAGCGAATGCCCAGAACGGCTTCCCGTGGGCGCGTGCCATCGCAGAGAAAACTTCCAGGTTTCTGTACCAGCCCGGACGCAGTGAAACGCTTCCGTCCTCATTCTCAGTAATCGGGTACTGGTCAAAGGAATAGAAGGGAACATTCACCTCCGAGGCAAAGGCCTCGATGTGGCTTTCGTAGAGTTCGCCTCCCCAGGCCCAGTCCGGGTAGAGATTTATGTAGCAGGGATGTTGCCCTCCGTCAAGGCTGTCGACCTTGGCTGCGAGAGCCTTTAACCACGGAATGTCCCAGGTTTCAGGCTCATCTTTGAGATGCCAGGCGTAAAGTGCCGGGTGATCCTGAAGAAGCCTCACGGCAACCTCGGTGGAGTCTTTGATTCCCGGGAATCCGGGGATGACCCAGAGTCCGTTCTCTTGCGCTGTGCCGAGCGCCTTCAAGGCTGTCGCGGAGTCGTTGTAGAGTCCCAGATGTCCGTCGATGCCGCACTCTTTCAGGAGAGGGAAGATTTCTTCGCTCATCTGGGGCGGAACTCCGGCCCAGGTGAGAATCGGAATTGTTGCTGTCTTCTTCGGTGTGCAGCAAAGCAAAGTCAGAGCGGCAAGAGAGGCTGCCGCCGCCCTTGCTACTCCGATGAATATGTGTTTTATCGTATTCATTACTGCTCGTATGCTACGACAGAAATTTCAGCTTCGGTTCCGTCTCCTCCGGCGTCACAGGCCTTGGTGATATGGAAGTAAACCCAGTAGAGACCAGGAGTGAAATTGCTGCCCGGAGTGATGAAAATCTTGTCTGTGATCGCAGCGGTTTCCGGTGTCGCTGTTGTCATAGAGAGGGTTGTGCTCCATTTTACCCATCTGAACGGCTGGATGGTGTAGCCTTCCTTTAGATAGACGAGAATGTGGTAGTCGGTGTCGCTGTCCTTGATGGCCGCGAGAGTTGCGTAGTACACTTTGCCGTCTCCTGCAAGATAATTGAGAACGTGCTCCGAGTCATCATTTCCGAGCGGGAAGCAGGCCTTCGCTCCCGTCACCCAAAGCTGGTTTGAGGTGTTGAAAACCGCATAGTTCAGAATCATCCAGTCTGTGTCCGTGTCATAGTAGAAGCTCCAGACGGCATTGTGCCCGGTGAACTTGGCGGATGTGTCGTCGAGAATCTCGAAGCGGTCTGCCTGAAGCATTTTCGAGAGATCTCCGAACCCGGTGAATGTCACTTCACAGTCCGTCACGAGCTGCACTTTCTCCTTTGCAAGATAGGTGACCCCGCTCTGGGAGACGGACTCCATCGCGTTCTTGTCAAGATTTACCGTAAGGTTCACAAGTTTGTCGATTTCGAAGCTGTAGGTGTTGAACCCGAATTTCCTGAAGCCGTATCCTTCGGAAGACGGAACCGGTATTGCGGCTCCTTCCTCTGCAAGTACGGAGATTTTTCCGTCAGCATATCCCCATACATAGCCGCTGTAATCCGGTTTCCCCGAAGCGACTTTCTCGGCTATGTAGATT
>CAVJRU010000106.1:0-4951 GCA_963652025.1 bacterium | reverse complement strand
CATACGAATCTTCTGACTTCCTCTGGGCCAAGACCGAAAATGTGGTCCCTACGGCCTCCCGCGTGACTCTCCGCTTCCGCCACGCTATGTCCTCCGCCCGTGTGCGCTTTTCTCAGGGCAGCGGCTGGGAGGATGCTGCGGAATATGCCGCAGTCTCAAAGGAAGTTCTCGTCACGAGCACCATCCGCAAGTCAACGGTGAATCTCTCCACGGGCGAAATTACTCCGAGCGGCGAGGCTCCGCTGGACGGCATAGTGCCTCTTAATGACAACGGGGAGTTCCGCGCCATTGTGGTTCCGCAGACTGTTGCAGCCGGAAAGAAGCTTCTCACCATAACCGTTGACGGCTCTCCTCGCACATACACCCGCGATGAGGCCACCGAATACCTTCCGGGCAAGATTACGACCTTCGACCTCAGCATCAGCAAGAAGGCGAATACAGGGGAGTACACTGTGGAACTTACCGGGGTGAGCATCACTGCCTGGGAGGCGGACAATGTGTCGCACGGGGATGACGCGAGGGAGTATGTAGTGATTCACAATGCCGTGGCGAACCGTCTTGAGACCACTATCACCGAGCGGTTTGAGATGGATGCTACAAAGATTAAGAATCTGAAGATCACTGGTGTTCTTGGCTCCGCTGACTACGCCTTTATGCGCGACAAAATGACTTCGCTCCAGAGGCTTAACCTCAAAGAGGTTGAGAGCCTGATTGACGGGGTCTATAAAATTCCGTCTTCTGCTTTCAGCGGAAAGAAAACTTTGATTAAGTGTTTCCTTCCGGACAAACTTGAGAGAATTGAAGATGGCGCATTCTCTTCCACTGCACTTACAGGTACAGTTCTTCTTCCGGAGGGACTAAAATATGTGTCTGGATTCGGCAGCACGAAAATCACCAACGTTGATTTTCCTTCCACGCTTGAAGAAATCGGATCTTATGCCTTCTCAAACTGTTCAAGTCTGATGACCACAATCTCCTTCCCGGAGTCTCTCAAAAGAATAGGGAATAGCGCGTTCTATTCATCCGCAATTTCCGGCAATCTTGTGCTTCCGGAGAACCTTGAATATATTGGCTCACAAGCATTTTACTGCTGCGGAAGCCTTACTGGTTCTCTTTCAATTCCGAGTCGTATTACTGAAATAGAGACTCGAACTTTTTATTATTGTGGTTTCACAGGAACTCTGAGCCTTCCTAATGGTCTTACAAAAATCGGAGCAAGTGCATTCTCCGATACAAAGTTTAAGGGAGAACTTCATATACCGAGCGGAGTAACGACAATAGACGAAGAAGCCTTCTTCCGTGATGAATTCAACGGCACGCTTGTCCTCCCGGAAGAACTCATTTCTCTCGGTTCAAAAGTATTCTCAGGCTGCTGGAGGCTCAGCGGAGTCGTGACCATCCCGTCCAACATTGCCGCCATACCTTCCGGCCTATTCTCAGGCTGTACCGGCCTTGAAGGAGTCGTTCTCCACAAAGATGTCGAGGTCATTGAAAGCGGTGCTTTCTCTAATTGCTCCGGCATCACCTCCCTTGTCTGCAAGGCAAAGAACCCTCCGACAATCAACTCCAACAGCTTCAGCGGCGTTGCCAAAGACAATTTCACGGTTGAGGTCCCTGAGGCTTCCGTCACTCAGTACAAGAACGCCAGTAACTGGAGCGAGTTCAAGCGGTTCTCTGCCCACCGCGAGTTCTCCTTCAGCCGCAACCTTTTCCGCACCCTCAACGCCGAGCGCTCCAAGGCCTTCGTCCTTCGCGCCCCGAGCGGCGAGAACTGGTCTGTGGAAAGCAAACCGGACTGGGTGGAGGTGAACCCATCTTCCGGAACCGGCAAGACTGAGGTCACCGTTACGGTCAACTCCCTAACCTCCGGCAGCGGCAACCGCACCGGCGAAATCTCTTTCCTTCTTGACGGCAAGGACTACCGCAGCAAGATGACCGTGGAGCAGTATGACTACTCCTACGGCGACGGGGATGTCCTGACACTTCAGAGCGCCTCAAAGGGCGACGGAGTCAATATCGTGCTTCTTGGCGACTGCTTCGACGCGAAGGACATCAGCGAGGGCAAGTACCTCCAGGCTCTGAAGGACGCCTACAGCTACTTCTTCGACATTGAGCCATACCTTACTTACAAGGACTATTTCAATGTCTACGGAGTCTTCGGCCTTTCGGAGGACAGCGGTATAGGTACGGTGAACACCATCCGAGAGGCTCGCTTCGGCAGCCAGTACACTCTCAACGAGGGCGTCTCCCCGGACTTCGAGACCACCTTCGCCGCCGCCTGCCTCGCCCCGGTCAATAACGATGTGAGCCGCACCCTCATCCTCCTGATTGAGAACAGCTACGACTACAGCGGCCTCACCTATATGTGGGGCGACGGTTCTGCTGTCAGCGTTATTCCGATGAGCACTGACCCGTCTCCATACGACTTCCAGGGTCTTGTTCACCACGAGGCTGGCGGTCACGGCTTCGGCAAGCTCGCCGACGAGTACATCTACCACAACGCCTTCATCCAGTCCTGCGGCTGCCTTTGCTGTAACCACGTTCAGGCGCTCAACCAGATGAAGTCCTACGGCTTCTACGACAATGTCTCCCTCACGGGAAGTATGGCGGACGTTCCGTGGTCTCACCTCATCTACGACCCGCAGTACTCCAACACCGTGGACGTCTATGAGGGCGCGTTCTTCCACACCCGCGGAGTTTACCGCAGCGAGCCTACGAGTTGTATGCACAACAACATCCCGTACTACAACGCCATCTCCCGCGAGTCCATTGTCCGCAGGATCCTAAACTACGCTGGCGAGACCTTCTCCTTCGAGGACTTCAAGTCCAAGGACACCGAGGCTCTCGGCACGGCAACAACAAAGGCAACTGCGGCAGACTGGAAGGGAGAAAATCTCGGTTCAGTCAGCCTTATCCAGATGCCGCCTAAGTTTATGGGTGAGAGGCCTGAGTTCACAAAGAGCGGCAGGTAAATGATTCCTCGCCTTGTTAGGCTCAACTTTCCCACAAAGCAGGACGGCGAAGACTAACCTTATATAATGCAAACAGATATGAAACAAAACACAATAATATACAACTCTCTGCTCTCCCTTCTCGCACTCGGCACTCTCGCCTCCTGTGAGAAGTCGGAACCGATGAAAATAGACTCAGTTCCGCAGCAGATGTCCTTCAATCTTCTCTCCCCAGGCTACGAGACTAAGGCCACAGAGAGCTCCTTCTCGCAAGGCGACAAGGCAGGCCTTTATGTCGCAGACTACGCCGACGCCACCACTCCGATGCCGCTTCAGATTTCCGGCAACAGGGCGAACAACCTCGCAATGACCTGCGACGGCGCTTCCTGGACCCCGGCGAAAACTCTCTATTGGGGAGACTCCAAGGCCGATGTCTATGCCTACTATCCCTATATTGAAAGCATTTCCGACGTGAACGAACAGCCCTTCGCCGTGTCAACTGACCAGACCACCGAGGCTTCCGAAGGCACCCTTTCTGCTTACGAGGCTTCAGACTTCCTCTGGGCAAAGGCCGAAGGAGTGAGCCGGAGCGATGGCGGTGCGGTCACTCTTGCGATGAAGCACATTATGAGCAAGCTCACGGTAAAAATCGTCGCCGGAGAAGACTATGTGGGTTCTCTTCCCGAGGACGCCTCTGTGCTTCTGCACTCCACTGTTGCCGACGCTAAGATTGACATCGAGAAAGGCTCCGCAGTGAAGAATCCCCGCAGCGGCTCGAAATCCATCCGGATGCGCAATCTCGGAGTCCGCACCTTTGACGACGGGGTGAAGGCGGTTGTGTACGAAGCCATCGTTGTGCCTCAGATGCTCGAAACCTCAGTGCCTCTTGTCGAAATCAACTCCAAGAGCGTTTCCTACCTCCTAGAAGACTCGTTCAATTTCCGTCCGGGAGTGGCCTACACCTACACGGCGACACTCAATACCTCCACAACCGCAATCAAGGTGGAAATCGGTTGCGAGATTGACGACTGGAACAGCACTGGAGGCGGCAGCGGAAGCGGCTCCGGCTCAGGTGACCAGGGCGGAGACGAAAGCGGCGAAGACGACGGCAAGACCTACACCGACCTCACTTCTGCGAACGGCACAGCCAACTGCTACCTCGTCTCCGCAGCAGGCGACTACAAATTCCCGGCAGTGCAGGGCAATACCACCGGCACAGTGGGCAACGTCAAGAGCGTTGAGGTTCTCTGGGAGTCCTTCGGAACGGACGTCGCTCCAAACGAAGGCGACCTCATCTCCTCAGTCTCCTACAAAGACGGCTACATCCGTTTCTCCACTCCCGAGACCTTTGCCGAGGGCAACGCCTCCATAGCCGCCCGCAACTCCAAGGGCACAATCCTCTGGTCCTGGCACATCTGGTTCTCCTCCGAAGGCTGGAAGGAGCAGGTCTATTACAACAACGCCGGCACAATGATGGACCGCAACCTCGGCGCCCTCTCCGCCACTCCGGGCGACGCGAGTGCAAATGGCCTGATGTACCAATGGGGTCGCAAGGACCCGTTCCTCGGAGCCTCGTCAGTAAGTTCTAATACTCAGGCTCTTTCAACAGGCACGTGGACAAAAAGTTCTTCAACCATAACTCAGACCATAGCAGAAGAAAATCCAATGACTTACTATACTGGCTATGGCAACTATCTTCCTACTGGCAGTTGGGACTCAAAGAAAACCGCCTACGACCCGTGTCCTGCAGGTTGGAGAGTTCCTGACGGCGGAAGCACAGGAGTCTGGGCAACGGCATCCGGAAAGGCTGAGTCGTTCAGCATCTCAAGCAATTCCTACGGTTTGAACTTCTCCGGCACCTTCGGAGCCGATGAAACCATCTGGTACCCTGCGGCGGGCTATTTGCACATCGATTCGGGTGCTCTGCGCATTGTTGGCAGCAGCGGCAACTGTTGGTCCGTCTCCCCGTATCCGCACGACGGCAACTACGCCTACAGTCT
>CAVJRU010000105.1:3775-4968 GCA_963652025.1 bacterium | reverse complement strand
TGCCTGGGTTAACAACGGATCCGTTCTCAACACCGGTGTCGACATTGAAATGTTCTACCGCCGCAACTTCAAGGACTGGGGATTTGACATCACTCTCAACGGCGGATACCTCCACAACGAGGTCCTTGCCATCAATGCCCCTATCCAGAGTGCCCGCGTTGACTCCGGAGTTTACGCAACCCTTACCGACGTGGGTCACCCTATAGGCTCCTTCTACCTTTACCAGATGGAGGGAATCTTCCAGGACGAAACCGAGATTATGCTCCACGCCAATCAGGGCACGGCAGGGTCAATCGTTCCTGGTGATGTAAAATACAAGGACATCAACGAAGACGGAGTAATCGATGAGAACGACCGTACTTACTGCGGCTCTGCCATCCCTAAATTCTCAACAGGTCTGAACCTCTCTGCCCATTATAAGAACTGGGACCTCTCAATGTTCTTCCAGGGCGCGTTCGGCCAGAAGATTTTCTCTCAGGTCAACTATGACATCGAGGGCTATTACAGAGGCTTCAACGTCACCAAGCGCTACTACGATGAGCACTGGACTCCGGAGAACCACTCCAACACCCAGCCTCGTGCATCCTGGAGCGGCAAGACCAACAACGTAAAGGCTTCCACCCGCTTCCTTGAGGACGGTTCATACGTTCGTCTGAAGAATATCCAGCTCGGATATACTTTCAAACTGAAGGAGAACTGCTGCGTGTCGTCCTGCCATCTGTACCTTGCCGGTTCGAACCTTTTCACCATCACAAAGTACAACGGACTTGACCCGGAGATGACCGTGAGTACGAACTCCTCATCTGAGGGCGACCGCGCGAACGGTATCGACTGGGGTACATATCCTGTCGCAAGAAGTGTAACATTAGGTCTTAACATCACATTCTAAGAGTATGAAAAAGATTATCAATATAGCTGTCGCATTGGTCGGCGTATCGCTTTCTGCGGTCTCTTGCGGCTTTTTGGATGAAGACCTCAAGGGAGAGTTCACATCGGAGTCGTTCTACAAAGATCCAAGCAATGCAGTGTATGCTGTAAACGCTGTGTACAACTCTCTGTACGACCACAAATTGTGGATTTTCACGGACGTCGCATCGGATGATTCCGTAAAAGGTGGAAATGCCGGAGACCAGGCGGACATCACAAGCATAGACAATTTCACAGCCACTGCAGACAATGGCCCTATCAGCGAG
>CAVJRU010000105.1:0-3765 GCA_963652025.1 bacterium | reverse complement strand
TATTCCTATTTCAATCTGGTGAACATTTTCGGAAAGGTTCCTCTGAAGACTCTGCCGCAGACTACCAGCGAGGCCATTCACGTGGGACTCTCCAGCGTAGAAGAAATATATGCCCAGATTGACAAGGACCTCACTGACGCTGTGGAAAACCTTCCTGCAACGCGTGCCGTCACTGAAGCCGGCAGAGCTACAAAGGGAGCAGCCCTTGCGCTTCTTGCAAAAAGCAAACTTTTCCAAAAGGACTACAAGGCTTGTCTTAGCGCCATTTCTCAGATTGAGGACCTTGGAATTTATTCCCTTGAACCGGTTTACGAAGACCTGTTCAAGAGGGGAGGGGAAGACAGTGATGAGAGTGTATTTGCCATCCGCTACGCTAACAATACTACGGCTCAGCTTGGCAACAACCTCAATGTCTGGTTCGCCCCTTCTCCTGAGGGAGGATATTATTTCAACGCTCCGACTGAGGCTTATGTGAACGTATTTTACGAGACTACCGCATCCGGTGACGTTGACCCGCGTCTTGACGCCTCAATCGGACGTGACGGAAAGCCTTGGTTCGGAACTACCTTCTCTTCAAGCTGGTCTGAAGCTACAGGGTACCTCGTCAAGAAATATCACGAAGCCCTTCCGGAGGATGAGGCAATCTCGCAGAGCACGATTCCGCAGCACATCATCCGTTACGCTGACGTTCTCCTTATGAAAGCCGAGGCACTTAACGAGTCTGCTGCTTCCGGTGCTGAGGCGCCTCTCAACCTTGTGAGAAACCGTGCGGGTCTTGCAAGTGTAAGCGGACTTTCAACCGATGCTATGAGGACTTCCATCCGTGACGAACGTCGCAGGGAACTTGGCTTTGAATTCCAGAGATTCTTCGACGTGATGCGCTACGGCAAGGAATATGCGAAGAGCGTTCTTTCAAACATCCCGTGGGAGTCGGACAGATACTACTATCCTCTCCCGCAGGCTGAAACTGACATAAACAACTCTATTAAATAACACTTTATTACAAATTTTATGAAAACTTTAAAATCATTCGCCATTATGGCTGTGGCAGCGCTCACAATCGCTGCTTGTGGTAAGACAAATGAGGCTTCATTTGACTCTACCGAGTACAACACCGTAGTTGCAGAGGCTAAAGCTCTTGCTACAGCTGCTACAACAAATGACTATCCAGAGTCAGCCATCACTACTCTGAATACTGCCATCACCACCGCAGAGACCGCTTACAAGGCAGTTTCTTCTCAGACTCAGCTCAACAACATCGTAGCTAACCTCAAGGCTGCTGTTGAGACTTTCAAGGCTGCTGCTTATGAGACAGTGCCTGCTTCTGCCCTTACTTTCGAGTGCAAATTCGACGGCGAGGCTACAAAGACTACCGGTTCAAACGCTTGGACCATCACTCCTGCTTGCGGACCTTCACAGGTGTTCCCTACAGCTACTTACCCTACTTACGTAGATGGTAAAGTCGGTAAGGCCGTTAAACTTGAGAACGGTGCAAACTTCGAAATCACCGGATTTAACCCTTCATCTCTTGGCGGAACAGCTATTTCTTTCTCCGTATGGGTAAATCCTTCACGAGTTTACGCAAACAACTACATCCTTTCATTCAACAGGTGGTCATCTTGGAAGCTCCAGCTCCAGGACGCCAGCAAGCCATTCCTTACTTTGGCAGGTGACGCTTGCATTGATATGGATAACGAGACTGACAACAGCTGCCCTGCAAACGAGTGGCATCACTTGGCTGTTTCAGCCGACCTCGTATCCGGTACAGTTAATTTCTACGTTGACGGTACTCTTACCAAGAACTGGACTAACAAGGTTACAGGAACCATCGCTGTTCCTACAGAGGGCAACTACCTCTTCATCGGTCAGCAGTGCTCTTGGGCTGCAGCTACCGCAGATTCTTGGTTCGACCCAACCTCTCAGAGCGAGAGCACTTGGTCTTGCTTCTGGGGACTTCTCGACGAGCTTAAGGTTTACAACGTAGCCCTTACAGCCGGCCAGGTATCCAAGATTTACAACTCAGAGAAATAATTCTCTTCTTTTGCTCTGCAGCGGGTGAAACTGCTGCAGAGTCCTAATTTTTAGAAAAAGTATGAAACGCAACTCCTTGTTTATTCTTCTCGGCGGCCTAGTGCTTTCTGCCTCCTGCACGAGTGAAAATAATGAGATTATCCCGGTTGAAACCACCGATGCCATCGCTCAGGAATCCATTAACAGGGAGAGCAATATGCCTTTTGTCTCCGGCACCTACGAACTTTTGGACTGGTACACACTGGCACGCGATTATGACGCATTCGTCTTTAACCGCAATGCCACCGGGGATTATCTTCCGCTGGTCTGGACTGACAAACAGCACGTCAATGTGGATTTTGACGGATTCGGGCTTTACACCACTATAGGTGACAGCCGTCAGGGACCGAGCAAACAGGGCGGACACGAAGCCATCAACACAATGGCAGCTGTTCTGGGCGCAGGACTTGTGGGCATAGACAAGACTAATCAGGACGGGTACAACTACGTTCAGATGCTCCAGCAGTATTTCGGTAAGAGATCGGGGTGGAAAATTATGCTCAACTCCACATCCGGATATGCTACTGACTGGTGGTACAACGTCCTTCCGAACGTTCTCTACTCGGCGGTCTGCGACGTTTTCCCTTCTGTGGAAGGCGCTACAGGCATTCAGAAGACCATCGCGGACCAGTTCGTCCTTGCTGAGAACGCACTCGCGGGGAATTACAACCACTCGGCATTCAACTTCGCCAGTATGGCCCCGATTGAGAACAATATCCCTAAGCAGCAGGATGCAGCCGGCGGACACGGATATGTTCTTCTCCATTCTTGGCTTAAATTCGGTAATCAGGAGTATCTGGATGCTGCAAAAAGCGCCATTTCCGTGCTTGATTCCCAGACAGAGAGCCGCCTGTATGAGATACTTCTTCCGTATGGAGCCTACGCTGCCGCATATCTCAATGCAACTCAGGGAACCTCATACAATGTCAGGCAGATGCTTGACTGGACCTTCGACGGATGTCATTCCGGCAGCGGCCGTTACGGCTGGGGCGTGATAAACGAAAAATGGGGCTCATACGATGTCTATGGCCTGCAGGGAAGCTGGAGCGACGGCGGAGGATACGCATTTCTTATGAACAGCTTTGAACTGGCTATGCCGCTTGTCCCGATGGTAAAGTATGCTCCGCAGTTCGCCGGTGCAATCGGCAGGTGGATGTACCACGCAGCAAGTGCAACGCGTCTATTCTATCCATACCACATTGACGACGACCATCAGTATGCTCCTGAACTGAAGCAGTACACAGGCGGAGTAGTCGGCTATGAGGGTCTTCGCAAGAGCGACAGATACAAAACCAAGTCCGTGTGTCCGATTGCCGAGGGAGACGGCCCGACCTGGAGGTCCACCAACGAGACAATTACGATGTTCTCCCTTTACAGCAGTTCTCCTGTGGGAATCTACGGCTCCATCATTTCTCCGACAAATGTGAGTGGAATCACCCGCCTGGACTGCAACATAACTGATTTCTATACAGAAAGAAAATATCCTGAGAATCTATACTACAACCCGTTCAGCAACAGTGCAGACGTTATTTATACTCAGGACCACCTCACATATGGCAATCTGTCGTATGCAAGTGGCGCATATGACTTGTATGACTTGATTTCAGGGAAATATGTAGTCACAAATGCCACAGGCGACAGCACCATCACAATTGAGGGAAGAACCCCTATGCTCCTTGTTGAATTGCCAGCTGG
>CAVJRU010000104.1:2235-4972 GCA_963652025.1 bacterium | reverse complement strand
GTCTTATAGCATCAGCAAGTGCGTTCACGTCTCCCTGCGGAACAACGACACCTGTTGCATCATCAATAGCTTCCGGAGATCCTCCCGTGCGATAAGTTACTACCGGAGTGCCGCAGGCGAGAGCTTCGAGATTCACGGTCGGGAACATATCGGCGTAAGTCGGATTAACAAAGACGTCTGCAAGGGAATAAAGCATTGCCAGTTCATACTGGTTATGAGTGCGCTGGATAGGAATGAGATTATACTCTTTGAATTTTTCTGACGAATACTCTTCAACCTGCCTTTTACTCATTCCCACCAACACGACGACATTCTCCGGATTCTGACTTAGCAAGAGCAAATCCGCCAATCCCTTATCGTTGCTCCAAATGTTTGATACTCCGAGAATTAACAACCTTACCCCCCCCTAATAGCTTATTATACAATGAGATATAAGGGTTGAAGCATTTCGAGTTGTCAAACTCCGCTTCTGCTTTCCTGCGGCAAGCTTCAGTATAATCACCGCTTGTGAGCTTCTCTATATTGGCGAGCAAGCCGTCTATATCACCCTGTGTCACCACGGCTCCTGTTGATTCATCCACGGATTCAGGACTTCCGCCAGTCGCATAGGTAATCACCGGTGTTCCGCAGGCGATGGCTTCGAGGTTGGTGGTTGGATAGTTATCCTGATAAGTAGGATTAACAAATACAGAAGCAGAGGAGTAGAGCTGTGCCAGCTCAAGCATATTCTGCGTCCGAGGCACAAACACCATCTGACAGCCGTCCTCTGAAAGTGCAACTTCCTCTGTAAGCCTACCCACAATCACAATTGCATATTCTTCTTTTGGCAGTCTCTTGGCAAGAGCATAAAAATCATTCAGCCCTTTTCTGGCATCCCAAAGAGCTGCCACCCCGAGAATTATCTTCTTTCGTTTATCTATTCCGTATCGCTCGTGAGCATCTGTGGGCTGAGGCGAGAAAGTGTGGATGTCAATCCCGTTGTGAATCACCTCAATAGGTCTGTCCTTAAGATGCGACTGCCGGATATTGTTTCCTAACCAATCCGAAACCGGGACAATGGTCAGAGATGGGATAGCCGCCAAAAGTTCTTTCTTCAATCTGAAATTGCGCCGTGAACGATCCAGCGAATACCACTTCGACACAGGACAGTCGTGACACTCAGTTTTCCAACGTTCACATCCGCAAAGATTATACATACAATGTCCGGTCGTAGCCCACTGGTCGTGCTGTGTCCAAACTACTGGTATGTTGTTCTTCGACAGGTACTGGAACAGCAGCCGGTAATTCAACCAGTGGTCGTGGATATTATGCAGATGAACAACATCTGGCTGGATTTCGTCTATTTTCTTCAGAAGTTTTCTTGTCTGGCAAGAAGAGTTCAGCCCTTCGTTATCAAAAATCATCTGCATTCCATAGTGTATGCAGGCATCAAAATAGTTCCCGACTCTAATGATGTTGGACTTAGACGGTACGGTTGCGGCTCTACCTGAATATGCAATCCAACTCTCCCAACCTTTTGAGATTGCGAGTTCACCTATCTGCTGGGCAATCTTGCCGGTAGATAGATTCAGACAGCAGTTTATCTGAAGAAGTTTTGGCATATTGTCTTTCTCGATTCTATATATTTCAATTCCCTAGTGTACAATCAATTTAACAAATTGTCCCCTAAAGTGTTTGGTTTGAGAGAGAAATATCCAGTCATATTGATTCTTTAACGACTCCACACAAGCGTATTCTACTTTTTTATCATCAACCCACAATTCGCATTGGCAATTCTCCTCAAATGAAGGCAGACTGAATATCGTTTCCTGTTTGCTACCATAATTCCAGATAATCTCAAGCGTTCCATTAACTTCATTGACAGAAATCGGGCAGAATATAGGTTTAAGGGTTAATGAAGCCGGACTCTTCAACTTGGGCAGTAGTTTATGAATGTAACGATTCTTGCTCCAATCTATGTTCCGGTTAACTTCCAGTAGACCACAAAAGTTTTTCAGGACAACATCCTCATAAATATATTTATTGCCGAAAGGTCCTTGCCAAGGAGCAAAAGCACCTTTGCAAATCATACCTTGTTTTTTTGACCAGATGGCTGCAATCGCCGGTCCCATTTCAGAAAGATATTCGGTTCTTCCATCGAACCAACTGACGAAAAAGTTGGAGGAGCGGAAAATATGCAAACCTGTCTCTGTGGAAGTTGGATAAGTCGGATGAATCTCAGCTTTGCCATAATCAACTAAAGAGAGGACAAGCCACAAAAGACAATGGGCTGTATAAACTGAGGCATAATGATAATCCCACCAAAGGTATTTGTCCTTTCCCGCCCAATCATTGAGCATCATATTATTATGCTCAAGCATCTTTCCAAGACGAGGACAAAGATAATCCAACCCCTGCTCAAGAGCCTCGGTCTGACCGCTTGAAGCTAACAGATATACCCACAAGCCCCAAGCAAAGATCTGGTTTACACCTCGTCCTTGATAATTGATGTCACCATCAGGTGCGACAGCATTGAGCAAAAAGCCAAGCTCTTTTGACAAATCGAGATGTTCATCTTCGTTGACTCTGAGGTACTGAAGCACAGCGGTAGTGGCCACGTCATATTGGAGATTAAAACTCATACCGTGTGGCAATCTGTCTTCTATGCCGCCATCTGCATTGGTCGCCTCAGCAATCAATTTCTTGCATCGCTCAATAGCCTGTAGATAGCACCCATTACAACTCCATTCATACCGCT
>CAVJRU010000104.1:0-2185 GCA_963652025.1 bacterium | reverse complement strand
TTATTTGCCAACCACCGCATCGGTAGCCAATTGACTGTAGAATGATTGCTGTCGCAAGTCTCGCATACAGTTTTACGAATCAATTTAGCTATGTCCTCATCAACTATCGGTTCTATTATCGATATTGCAAAGTTATTGAAGTCATAGTGAAATGCAGGAAGGACCTTAATTTCATCCCATCTTTTGAGAATGCTCTCTAGCAGGGACTCTCCTTTTAATCGGATTTCATTGTTGCCTGAGAAGTGCCCCCAAAGGATAAATGCCGCGGCCGTGTGTGTTGCGCCATAATGCGCGGAGATTTCCACTCCATCATTAGGATCGACAAAGCGTTCCAGACCGTCATTACCTATTTTTATCCAAGAAGAGCATACTGGTATAATCTTCTCGATAAGTTCCTTTATTCGTTCTCTCATAAAGTTTTACTCAAATCGTCGATAATGTGCATCGTGTTACGAGTCCCTTCTAGAGAAACAATTGAACTCTCTTTCGTACCACTTCTGATGCATTTCTGAACCTCGTCAACCTCATATTCAAATCCCTCAAATTTATACGATACGGAGTATTTCTCTTTAACAAGGCCATCATTGCTATAAAGAGTCACCCAATTTGTTCTATTGAATTGAGAGTTCCATTCAATGAACCCACCTTTACCAATCACAGCAGCCTTGCTCTGCGAGCCAAAATCAGAAGATAGATTGACAACGGCTTGTATGTCTTTTCTCTTCGCTGATATTTGCCAATCCGAGTCGATACCATACGAAGAAATGCGATGCATAGAGGTTAAAGATTCCGGAACACCACCGAGGAAATGCTCCATAAAAGCTATCGCATATACACCGTAATCGTGCAGGACTCCGCCTCCAGCTTTTGCGTCATAGATAGCATATCCTTCACGAATATGCTCTCGTTTATAAAAATCTGCTCTTACAAGCTCAAGTTCTCCGATGCGTCCTTCCTTTATCCAGGAACACGCCTTCTGGAATGATGGCAGACATTTCATCCACATCCCTTCCATAAGGAAACAGCCCTTTTCCCTAGCAAGTTCTGTAAGCTCATCCAACTGTTCAGATGTACTGGTTATCGGCTTTTCACAAAGAACATTGAATCCTGCCTCTAGACACAGTTTAATGTGATCATAGTGGCACTTGACAGGTGTGGCAATATATATTACATCCAAATGGAGGTCCTTATCATTTAGCATCTCAGAATAACTGCCGTATGCTTTACAACCTCCGTGTTTAGCCGCGAAAGCCTTGGCCTTATCCAGAGAGCGGGAAGCAACCGCATAAACAACGCCATCTTTATTCCCGTCAATGGCGCAGGAAAAGGTCTCCGCCATATATCCCAACCCAATCACACCCCATCGAATAGGGCTATCAGCCTTTTTCGTTTTCCCGAAAGGCGATTGCCGCCATATCTTTTTAGCTTTACTCAATATCCGTTGAATCATATCAGTGGGTACTTTGTTTCGAAATAATGTCAAGGGATGTCTCACAAGGGTTTGGATTCCCTTCCATCACGTCACGATATGCCATCACCATATATTCGACCATCCTCCCATACTCGCCAGAAAGGCTTCCTGCAATATGAGGCGTGAGAAACACATTCTTCCTCCAGTAGAGTGGGGACCAAGGAAGAAGCGGCTCGTGTAAGGTGACATCCAATAGAGCGCACATATCTTTGTGTTTCTTCAGAACCTTGTTAAGAGCTTTTTCATCCACTTGAGCACCGCGTCCGGTATTAATAAATGTGGCTGTCGGCTTCATCCTGTTCAGCAAAGATTCGCCAATAATGCCTCTGGTTTCCGGGATGTCAGGAAGATGGTTGCTAATTACATCGCAAATCTCAAAGAGTCTTTCCAGGCTGACCTTCTTTACGCATAGAAGATTGGCATACTCTTCAGTTATGTATGGATCGCAAACATAGATATTTAGATTATAGGGAGCCAGAAGTTCCACGATTTTACTGCCAATCGCACCGCATCCAATTATACCGACATTTGCGTCATAGTTACCGAATTTTCTCTCAGCATAACCTCTCGAGGCATTAAACCGCTTATGCCAAGTCGGCCATCTGTATGTACGCTGAGCTTGAAAATAACCCTTGTCCGCTAAGATTATTTGAGCGGCGGCGAATTCTGCAACCGGTATTCCGTTCGCCTTGGATGCAGAAAATACCCGTACAC
>CAVJRU010000103.1:0-5172 GCA_963652025.1 bacterium | reverse complement strand
ATCGGCTTTTGAGCTGTGGCCTACGAAGACCTTGTAGTCGCCCGGTTCTTCGCCCCAGCGGTTGTCGGCGCGGAAGAAGGCGCGGGCCTCCGGGGTGATTTCAAACTCCAGAGACTTGCTCTCCCCTGCCTTGAGGGCAACTTTTTGGAAGCCCTTGAGCTCGCGGCACGGACGGGTGGTGCTGCCGACTAGGTCCTGCACATAAAGCTGAGCCACCTCTTCTCCGTCGCGGCTGCCGGTGTTCGTCACTTTGACGCTCACCTTCACAGTTTCGCCAAGACGCGCCTCAGGATTCAGGACCTCGAGGTCGGAGTAGGCGAACGTGGTGTAGCTCAAGCCCTCGCCGAAAGCGAAGAGCGGCTCGTTCGGGGTGAAAAGATAGCGGGAAACATACTTGGCGTTATTCTCCGGGGAGCGGCGCGGACGGCCGGTGGTTTTGGCGTTGTAGTGAATCGGAACCTGTCCCAGTTCAAGCGGGAAGGTCATCGTGAGACGGCCTGAAGGGTTGTAGTCGCCTGAAAGGACATCTGCAAGAGCGGTTCCGGCAGTGGTGCCCGCGTGCCAGGTCACCAAAAGCGCAGCCGCCTCTGAGGTCTCCTCGGCGATGGTCATCGGACGGCCTGTTATAAGAAGGATTACAATAGGCTTTCCGGTTGCTTTTACGGCCTTGAAGAGCTCTTTCTGCGGAGCCGGGAGGTCAAGGCTCGTAAGTGATGCCGCCTCACCGCTGCAAGAGTTCGGAAGTCCGAGAGCAAGAAGCACGACGTCACTGCTTCGTGCAGCCGAAACCGCCTTCGCGATGCCGTCCTTCTCCGCGTCAAGGAAGCCGCAGCCCTTCTCGCAACGGATAGAAGCAGACGGGAAACGCTTTTTCAAGCCCTCAAGGAAGCTTACAGGCTTGTTATACTCGGCAAGTCCGCTCCAGGAGCCAATCATCTCCGCCTTTGAGTCCGCTCCAGGGCCGATGAGAGCAATTTTTTCTTTTCCGCTCAGAGGGAGAATGTCGCCCTCGTTCTTAAGAAGAACCATAGAACTCCTCGCCACCTGTCGTGCAATCTCCATATTTTCAGGGAGATACACATCTCTTCTTCTGCGGTCACGGCCACCTCTTGCATACGGGTCGTCAAAGAGTCCGAGTTTGAATTTCAGCGTAAGAATCTCCTTGCAGAGGCGGTCAATCTGCTTCTCGCTGACCTTGCCCTCGCGGACAAGCTGCTCGGCGTAGAGGTAATAGTTGCCGTCCACCATATCCATATTCAGTCCGGCATTCAGCGCCAGCTCCGTCACATCCTTACGGTCTCCCATTCCGTGGGCAACCATCTCATTGATAGAAGAATAGTCAGAAACGACGAAACCCTTGAATCCGAGTTCATCGCGAAGAAGGTCCGTGAGGAGCCACTTATTGCCGCTTGCAGGCACACCCATCAAGTCATTGAAAGAACTCATTACGGTGAGAGCACCGGCGTCGAGAGCCGCCTTGTAGGAAGGCAGGTGACGGTTGCGGAACATCATCTCGGACATATCCACGGTGTTATAGTCCCTTCCGGCCTCGGCCGCGCCGTATGCCGCAAAATGTTTCACACAGGAAAGAATCGCATCGGGACGCGAAAGGTCGTCGGTCTGATAGCCGCGAACCATTGCGGCAGACATCTCTCCGGAAAGGAAAGCATCCTCTCCGCTTCCTTCGGAAACCCTTCCCCAGCGCGGGTCAATGGCAATATCGCACATAGGCGAGAATGTCCACGCGATGCCATACTCAGCAGCCTCCACCGCGGAAACCCTGGCCATTTTCTCTGCCATCGAAGGGTCCCAGGTGCAGGAAATTCCGATATTCTCAGGGAAGGTTATCCTTGCACCGTGAATGATGTCATATCCGAAAAGAAGCGGAATTCCCAGTCTTGAGCTGTCCACGGCAAGTTCCTGATATTTAAGGATATCCTCAGGGGCATATATGCTCAGCATAGAGCCGCAGCCTCCGTCCTTTATAACCTGCGCAAGGTCAACTTTGCTGCCTTCCGGGCCGGTTACGGCTCCTTTGCTCAGATTGAACTGGCACAACTGGCCGACTTTCTCCGAAAGAGTCATCTTAGCCATCAATTTCTCCGCCCGCACTTCATCCGGGTCTTTTGCCCCGCCGCACGAGACGAGGCTTAGCAGGGTGGCGGCAAGAAGAGCCGCCGAAAGAATATTTTTCTTCATTCTTTATGTGGGTTTATATATTTTTATTCATAGCAATTTCTCGCCGGCATCGTAATAGTCCATAGCGATTTCAGCGCGACTCAGCATAGCCCCCCATCTACTGCCGTCTTTTGCGGATGACTTCCCAGACGTAGGAGATGAGGCCTGTCACCGCCATCATTATGGTCTGGGACTCGTGGGAAAGGGTCGCGAAGACTATTCCCTGGCCGAACGGGAGACCGTATAGGGTGAGGGCGAGGGCCACGATGTAGTGGAACGCCCCGAAACCGCCCGGCACCGGCACCACCCAGGCAACGCTCCCGGCAAGCATCAGGAACATAGCGTCCGCCCCGGTGAGGGAGTCAAGAACGGGAAGGGCCCGCATAGAGGTGTAGCTCGTGAGAAAATAGCTGACCCAAATCAGCACTGTGTAGAGGACGAACCTCCAGCTGTCTTTCATTTTAAGGCAGCTCACGACTCCGGTCCACACTCCCTTGCAAATCCCCCACAGCTTGCCTGCAACGGCATTTTTGTTCCTATAAACGACTATAAGGGCAACAAGAGCGGCCACAACCAGAACCAAAGCGGCAACTATCCACCAAAGGCTGAAACTGAGCCTCTCGGAGAACGGAGTCCACATCTTGTCAATAAAAAATGCGCCGAATTCCTCCCATTTCAAGGCGAGGAAACTAAGGAGGATGAGGGCGAGCACCACAACGTCCAGCCCCCTCTCGGTGACAACAGTTCCGAGGACCTTGTCGTAGCTTGCCTTGCCGTTCTTTGAATTTTGGGACACTACTCCGCAGCGGACGAACTCCCCTATCCTCGGGAAAACGAAATTCGCGAGATAGCCGATGTTCACGGCATTGAATGTGGTGACGGGGCTCGTCTGGGGGTCAATGGGGCGGATGATTCCTCTCCACCTTTCGGCCCTGAGCCAGTTTCCCAGAACGCCGATGAGCATACTTCCTACGACCCACCACCATCTGCATCCGCTGAGGCTTTCTCCGAACTGCTTCCAGTCCACTCCCTTGAAACAGAAATACATCAAAACCGCCGCCACGGCAAGTGACAGCAGGTATTTGAGCGTATTTTTCGTGTTTTTTCCCATTTTCAGCGCGTCTGAAGTTCATCCTCCGAAGGCGGGTGCAAAATTATCAAATTTTGTGCAAAAAAGCATTATCTTTGTGGGCTGTAACGACAAAATCAATGAAATCTATCTTAGGCATAGGGAATGCTCTCACCGACATACTTGCGGTGCTTCCCGACGACACCATCCTCAACGAGTACCACATCCCGCGCGGAAGTATGCAGCACGTTGACAAAAAGACGGGCGACGAAATCCTCAAAAGGCTCAAACCGCTTGGTGTTCAATATGTTGCAGGAGGTTCCGCAGCGAACACCATCACCAGTGCTTCCATCTTCGGAATGCGCGCGGCGTTCATCGGAAAAATCGGGGACGACGACCTGGGCCACCTTTTCAAGAGCGACCAGGAGCAGTACGGCATCCGTTCCATCCTCCTCAAGGGCAAGAATCCTTCAGGAAGGGCGATGGTGCTGATTACCGCCCCGAACGCCGAGAGGACCTTCGCGGACTATATGGGCGCTGCGCTCGAAATGGTGCCGGAGGACTTGAAGCCTGAGTATTTCAAGGGTTATGACTATTTCCATATCGAAGGTTATCTCGTTCAGAACCAGGCACTTATCCGCAAAGCCGTTGAAATGGCAAAGCAGGCCGGGTGTTTAATTTCCCTGGATATGGCGTCCTACAACGTGGTGGAGTCCAACGAGGCTTTCCTTCACGATATCGTGGACAACTATGTGGACATCGTTTTCGCGAACGAGACCGAGGCGAAGGCGTTCACGGGTCTTGAGCCGCGGGAGGCCGTTTCCGACATCGCGAAACACTGCCAAATCGCAGTGGTCAAAATCGGCAAGAACGGGTCTATGGTTCAGAGCGGTGACGAGTACCACTACATCGAAGCCTGGCCGGCAGACCCTATCGACGCCACAGGAGCTGGCGACACCTACGCGGCGGGCTTTCTCTACGCACATTCGCTCGGGATGCCGCTGAAGGTCTGCGGAGAAATCGGTTCGGTGATTGCTGCAAAGGTGGTCGAGGTCATTGGCACCAAGATTGACATCCCGCGCTGGAAGGCCGCGAAGAAGGAAATCAAGGCTATGATTGCGGCGAATAAGGCAAAGGAATAGATATATTATGGGATTCATCACACATCTTGCGCTTAAGCATCAGCTCAAAAAGCACGGATTCACAGGTCAGAGGGGCTTCGTTCCTTTCGGACAGATTCGCCGCGCTACGGTGCTTTTCGATGTGCAGGACGCTGAATTCGATGAGTGCCAGAGAGTTGTGGGAGAATATTTCAAAGGGAAAGGAATAGAGATGAAACCGTTTTTCCTTGATATGGGAAAACACGGCAAGGACGACATAATAGTGACGGGAGTAAAAACGACCATACTCAGGAGAAATCTCTCCTTGTTCGGCACACTCCCGGAGGCTATGGTGCAGGAGGTGAAAGACTCCCCTGCTGACCTTTGCATCTGCCTTGTCCATTCTGACTGCACGGCTGTGAGGTGTTTTCTCGGCATAGTGAGCGCCCCGTTCTGCATCGGGATGAAGGACTATGAGGGCTCGCCGTTCAACATTGTGATGACTCCTCCCCCTCCGGGCGAAAACCCTCAGGTGAATTTCCACGACAGCATAAACTGCTTCCGCAGCATAACGAACTACTTGGAACGGGTGGTGTGATTTAGCACCGTTAAGCCGCCTGTCCCAAGTTTTTTCTTTACAATAACGAGGATTAAACGGCAATAGAAGATGGCAAAACAGAATATCAAAAAATACTCTATGGTGGCCCTTAAAGGGGTATGTATGGGAGCGGCGGATGTGATTCCGGGAGTGAGCGGCGGCACAATCGCCTTTATGACAGGCATTTACGAAGAGCTGGTGGACTCTATCCACAATTTCGACCGCAC
>CAVJRU010000102.1:0-5397 GCA_963652025.1 bacterium | reverse complement strand
TTGATGCGTGCGCTCTCATTCAGCTTGCGTGCATCTTCGTTGGCCTTACGGTCGTTCTCGGTAGAGATACGCGACTGCTCGTTGAGCTTGCGGTTGGACTCCGCCAGGGAGCGTGCTCTCATCGGTCAGACGCTGCGACTCGGTGAGCTTGCGGGTATTCTCCGCTGCATCGCGAGACTTCTCCGCCGTGATGCGCAGGTTCTCCGCCACTTTCCGCTCGTCCTCGCTGCTCTTGCGCTTGCTCTCAGCGGACAGACGTTCGGTCTCGGCAGCGACACGAGCGGCCTCGTTGCGTGTCACTTGGTTGTCGTGAAGGATAATGTCCGCCAATGCGGACGAGAGGAAAACGCCATCGGCATAGAGATTGCCGGAGGCATCAAGAGTCAGCTCGGGTGCTTCGCCCTTTTCCGCGAAGAGCATCCACACGCTCTTATCGGTTCCTGGACGCACGCCGGTATTGTCACGGACGGCCAGATAGCCGCTTCCGTCATAGTGGACCGCAGAGAGTATCTCGTAACTGCGGTTCTCGCTCCATTCATCCTCGGCGGTAATCATTATCTTTCCGAGGTCAAGTTTTCTTCCCATTGTCGATATTTATTTTTAGTCGAAATACAACACTGTCGCTCTGTTTGTCCGGATGTGCACGCTCGGGTATTTCTCCCGGAACACACCCAGATGGAAAGGCTTCGTTATGAGGTGGACTCCGTTCGGTGTCGGAGCCTCGTAGAGTAGCGCATCGCTCCCCCACGGACTCTTCCGGATAGTCTCCTTGATGGCAGGGATGTCTCCGAGATCCGGAGCATCGCAGTCGATGATGTAGAGGTTCTCGCTGAGCCGCTGCGTGCGAAGCATTGAGGTAAAGGATTCATCTTCCAAGTCCTCGACAACTACGCGATTCGGCTTCAGATAGACCCTGGCGTTATACTCGCGGGACTTCTCTATAAGGATCTCCCGCAGGCTCTCCAGCTCGGCGGCAGAGCCAATCAGCCACCAGCCTTTCAACACATCGGGGTTGCCGTAGTCAACGGTGTCATCGCCCAGGTCTGGGTTCTCCTTCGCCCTGCGGTGGAGATAAACGAGGTACTTCTCCCCTCGGTCAAAGGGGAGAAGCCGCTCGAAGTATGCGAAGTTGTCAACCATTATTCATCCTCGCGAAGGTTCGCGTTCAGGGAGTCAATGAAGATAGGAGTGCAGCTGCTTTTCGCGTTCTCAAGGATGATTGCCACATCCTCCGCCGAGAGAGTTATCTCGCCCTCGGAGCGGTAGATGCGCAGCGCAAGGTCGTGAACCACGATGCCGTTGCCACGCTTGTAGAGGTTATCCGCGAAGGCGCGAGACACATCGATAGTGTTGGTGTGCTCCTGACTGATGTCAGTGAACAGGTTGAATTTCTTGAAATTGATTTTTGGCATAATAGATAGGTTTAAGATTTAACAATTATCCAATCGCCATCGGAACACCACAACTTGTAGTGATAGCCCTTGTTGAGCTTCAGTGTACCTGACGTGAAATAGGATATCGTGCCGCTGGCGATAAGCGCACCGCCACTACCGTTCACGTTGAGGGTAGCATCATAGGATGAGTTAATCAGAATGATGTCATACTCCTCTCCGCTGGTAGGATTCGATGGAAGGGTGATGGTCGCGTCGCCAGTAACAACCACCGTGTGGTGCTGCGCAGGATCAAGGGTAAGGCTTGTTGAGCGAACGATAGGAGTCTTGAATCCACAGATGATGCTATTCTCACTTGCGGTGTCCATCACGATGCGAGCACCAGAGGCTAAGTCAAGTTTCGCATTTTCAATCCGCATACCCGGCTCAATAGTGCCATTCCCCTTGATAAGGATGCCGGGGTCTTCGCTGAGGTCAGAGATAGTCATCAAGGCCTTGTCTTTGGCGGTCTCATAGCCTATCTTTATATTGCCTCCGTAGCTGTTGCCCGTAACAATATATTGTAGGAATCCACCGCAGAGTCTAAACGTACCCGCAAGCTCACCGCCTTCAGCCTTATAGGTAGATACCAACTTGGCATAGTTATCAATACTGAACGGTCCGATTGTTCCGCTCACCGCTGTAATCTTACCGGAGATGTCCGCATTGATGGCCACAAGGTCTTTCACCTCGGTTGTACCATCCTCATACACCTTGAACTTCGCAGCTGCGATGCCATTATCGGTGGAGATGCCGTTCATACCGGCTGCGATGAAGAGCCTGCCGTGGGTTGAGTCATATCCCACATCGCTGGCATTAATCATCGTTACAACCTTTGTCGTGTCGTTGGTCGAGGTTACGCCCACAAGGGTGCGCACGAGCGCGCCCCTCTGCGCATCAATGTTTGTCTCTCCGAATACATCAGCAAGGAAGCTGACATCATTCTGCGAGGTCACACCGAACACGCCGATGATAACAGGTTCGGTCGATTCTGTGGTACCATCAGTGTACGTTATCTTCTCGTAGTTCCATAGGTATGGCTTGTCCACGCTGATGACCTGCGTTGAAGGTTTGTTGCTCCAGCCGGATGTGCTTGTAGTCACGGAGGCAAGAGAGGTAGCGAGATAGAATTCCTCTATCTTCGATATGCCTCGCCCGTCCTTTCCGTTTTCGCCGTAATGGCCAATCACGCAAGGAACGGTGCTCTGCGTTGACGGATTCGTGGCATCGTCATCGTAGATAATCTTCTCGTAGTTCCACAGGTATGGTTTCGCAGAGGTCATTGTCGGTACGGACTCGGACCAGGTATTGCCGTTGATTGTAATGCCGGTGGACTTGTCGGAGATGAGATAATACTCCACAATCTTCGCGATACCCATTCCCGGATTTCCGTCAGAGCCGTCTGTGCCGTAGTGACCGATAACGATAGGCTCGGAGCTCTGCTCCTCTCCATCATCATAAACGATTACTTCGTAATTCCACAGGAACGGACGGTATTCGGTCGGAGTCTTGACCGCTGTTGACCAGCCATCCGATGAGAGCGTGATGCCGCTCGAGGATGCGCTGATGAGGTAATACTCCCTCACCGTCTTGATACCACGGCCCGTGCCGTACATACCAATCACGCACGGAATAGATGTGATTGAATCGCCATCGGAGTAGTTGATTATTTCGTAGTTCCAGAGGTACTTGTTTGTCAGCGAGAGCTCTGGAATGGTAGTTTTCCAAGAAGCTGGAGCATTGGCTCCGTCCCCGCTCGCTGCGTACATTTCGATGATCTCCGTGATGCCCCTGCCTTTCTCTCCGTTCGTTCCGTAGTGCGAATGGAGAGACGCCTTGCCGGAGTTGGTCTTGCTGCCGATGAACGAACCCCATACTCCGTCAGTTCTCTTTCGGTAACATACCCAGCAGTACGGCTTCTCTTCGGACACATCCCCCGGATTATCCGTCCAACCGGAAGGAATGAAGTCATCAACCTGACTTGTTGCGGTCGGTACGGCCGGCGCAGTGGAGTTGGCGGTAAGCATAAAGATGTATTCGTATCCGAATCCGTCCTCGCCTTTCCACGCCTTCCACGGCTTGTATGAATCCACGTTCGTACTGTCCGTAGAGATGTAGTCCCAATACATACCGATGTAATCGCCCGGAGTCTCGCCGTTGTTCGCCGTGAAGGTCTTACCGGCATCGTTGGAATACTTGATATGCAGGTATGGAGTCTGTCCGTCCGTTCCCGGTGTTCCCTGAATGCGGCCTTCATTGTTCCAGCTATCTCCGTCCCAGATGTAAAGGTCTCCGTCAATGAGGTACGCATCTCCTATGATGTTGCCGGTGTTCGGAAGAAGCGATGCGCTTGTCACCGTGCCTTTGATTGCGAGGCCTGTTCCGTCCTCGCCTTTCTCTCCCTTGATGCGCAGCACCTTCCACGCGCTGCCGGTGGCGTATTCGCCGTTGCTGACAACACGCATAGCCATCCATATAGTGGCGGAGTCGGACTCGTTGCTCCAGGCGGAATTGTGTTCCGCTCCGGAAGGCGTGTCCTTTGACGGAACTCCCGGATTCTCCGCAGAAGAGAACTCGTAGTCCATATATTCGTTGTCCGCCACTACGGAAGGAGAAGTCCACGCGCTCTGCTGAGGGTCCTTTCCGTCAGAGGAGAATACGCGGGTTGACATCCAGAGCTTCTCTTCTCCGGAAGGAACACCATCGAACCAATCGTTCGGCACAGGGCTCTCGTATGAGCCTCCGTCCGGAGTGTCCGGTTCCGTATTGCTGCGTCTGAACACAATGCTTTTGAAGGAGGTGTTAGGCGATACGCCATCCTTGCCATCCTTGCCGTTCGTACCATCCTTGCCGTACTTGGCAAAGAGCGCAGCCTTGCCTTCGTTGGTCTTGCTGCCATTGAAATTAGTCCACGCGCCGCTCTTCTTGATACGGCTGCACATCCAGCAGTAAGGCTTCTCCTCGGACACATCGAGAGGATTGTCAGACCAGCCGGCAGGAACATACTCATCTTCGTTGCTACTCTCAGGGATATTCGGAGCGGTCGCGTCCTCGGTAAGGATATAGATATACTCATAACCGAATCCGTCCTCGCCCTGGAACTTCGACCAAGAATAGACGGACGCGTTGAGCGGCCTTTCGCTTGATGTAGAGACATAGATACCGATGTACTTACCGGCATCCGTTCCGTCATTCAGTGTGAGCGTCTGCCCTCCGTCATCGGAATAGGCAACGTGAATGTACTGACTCTGCCCGGGGTCTCCCTTGAGCTTGCCGCAGTTCACCCACGAGTCTCCATCCCATACCCAGAGATTACCATCGATGACGTAGGTGTCACCAACAGAGCCTGTGGTAGGAAGTTCATCAGTGCTATTGAACGAACCTTTCACGTTGACGGATGTTCCGTCCTTTCCGTCCTTTCCGTCCACACCATTCTCACCGCGAATCTTCGCGACCGTCCAATCGCCCCATACGCCGTTCTTCTTCGTGCGCACGGCCATCCAGATGTCGTTGCTCGTTCCGGTGTTGTGCCAGAAGGCCGGATTGGTTGTAGGGTTTCCCGGCGATACGATGGATGAATACTCAAAATCCACGCTCGCGGTATCGGTAGCCTGCGCAGGTTGCGTCCACCTTGTGTACGATGTGAGTGTGTCATCCTTATAGAACCACCTTGTGGTCATCCAAAGGATGCTTTCTCCGGACGGAATGCCGTCAGACCAGCCCGTAGGGACAGGAGAATCATAGCTTCCATCGGTAGGCGTATCCGGAATGGTATTGCTGCGCTTGAACACGATGCTCTTGAACGCACCGGAGCTCGTTCCGCTGTCGGAACCGTCTCCGTCCTTGCCGTCCTTGCCATCGATACCTTGCGCGCGCACCATATTGCCGGCAGGATCCAGGAGCCATTCTCCGTTCTTTGTCCAATAGAGATAACCATCGGAGTAGTAAGCTACGCCGATGATGTCAC
>CAVJRU010000101.1:4347-5473 GCA_963652025.1 bacterium | reverse complement strand
AACTCGCATAGGGTAATCGCTCTACTTCCGCTAATTCTGTTAATCAAGTTACTCACGCCCATTTATCACGGACGGAATTTTAGGTCCGCAGACAAACCTCGCGAAAATCGCGTATTTCAGCGGGCGTAGTCATCCGGCCACGAAAAATCAATTCTTGCGCAGACAGCAAAAAGGACGCACTGGGTTCCTGGTGCGTCCTTCATTTTCCAGAGGCATTTCGCTTAATTCGGATTTGACGAAATGGGAATCTGAATAGAGACAGAATCGCCCTCCCTTCCCTCCATCGTTTCCGCGAAGTAAGGCGGCAAGGCAAACGGCAAGGCAAATTCGCAGCCACTCTTAAGCGGTGCGTTTTGTCTTGCCTTTGGAAGCGGTTTTGAAACAATTCCCGGCGGGGAACCATTTCAAAACCGCTTCTTCTTGTCTTGTGCCCCGCCTGGAGTTTGCGTCACCTTCCGGAGGAAAGGAAGGCCGCCCGTCTACCGGGTGGTAACAGAAAGTTCAACCAGGGAGCTGAACACACAAAGCGGCTTCCGCAAAAGCTAACGACTTATGCTTATTCCAATCAACGAGTCAGGCAAGCCCAAGAAGGTCTACCTGCGCATCTCCAACGGTTCCATCATCAGCAAGACCCGCGACGGCCAGACGCTGTCCTACGCCGCCATCTCCGGCGCGCTCAAGCGCATCGAACTGAAAGACCACGAGTTCGAGAACAAGAAGTTCCGCAACTGGCACATCATCCTCACTGACAGCGAGTCAAGCGAGGAGTACGACATCTCCGTCAGCCGCTCGTCCGGCGCGTTCAAGGGCATCATCCGCAGCCTTGTGACCGAGCAGGGCCTCGGCAACCTCGACGACATCACCATCGAGACCTACCTCTCGAAGAACGGCTACACCAACGCCTTCGTCACCGCCGCCGGCCAGAAGCTCCACTGGACCGACGAGCCGATGCCCGAGCTCGCCCGCGTGATGGTCGGCGACAACGAGGTCATCGACGACACCGCGCAGATGAACTGGATCCAGACGCTCGTGGACCGCGTCAACGCGAAGCTCTCCGCGGCCGAATCCGCTCCCGCTCCTTCGTCCAATGACGACGAGGACGACCTCCCTGCGGACTTCGCCGACT
>CAVJRU010000101.1:0-3633 GCA_963652025.1 bacterium | reverse complement strand
CGCTTTATATGCTGGACATCGATCGAGTCATAGCGTCTGCCAACCAAAGACGGATGGTAGAGGGCATAACCCAGACAGGCGAACCTGTGGCAGTCGGTGGGGGAAGTCTCCGAGCACATCAGAACCTGCCGATCTCCCTTACGGGCGGATGCGATTATCTCATCGTAAGTCTGTCTGAACCCCTCCGTTCTGGACATCTCCTCATACGAAAGGTCCCGCGAAGGCATCGCAGCAAACCGCTCCTTGAAGGCTCTCTCCGAGAAGATGTCCTTCCCGTCAGCGCCTCTCATCAGCCAGCCCTTCGCCGCGTGGACTTCAGCCGGGATACCGAGAGACTTCGCCGCAAGAATTCCCGCCTCGTCCGCCCCGGTCTGCCCGCCGCTGACAACAGACCTGATGTTCACGCCCTTAGCCGTCAGCTCCTTCAGAGTCCCCGACACGATGGCATTGACATCCTCCTGACTTATCCCGTGAGCTGCGAAAGTCTGCATCCCGTTGCCGGCGATATTCAGTCTCAGAGGCTCAGACTTCTCAACAGTAGTCATACACGAGAGTATGTCCGAGGCCAAGGCCTGAGAATCTGCACCCCCGCTCTCAATAGGTATCTGGATAATCTTCCCCTCGGCCGCCTGCTTCGTGAGCCTCTCTCCTGCGGTATTGAAATCCACAGCGAACGCAATCGTAAGGTCGGCGGATTCCGCATTCTCCCGAGTCCTCTGGGCATATCCGCCCGTGGATTGGGTGAACCTCACTCCTTCCGCCTCCGAAGGAAACTCCTTTCGAAGCACGTGCCCTCCCAATACATCCCCGTTGAAAACATACTTGATTCCTGCCTTCTCCAGCGATTCCCGAAGAGCCTGCTGGCAGAACTGCGGAAACGCCTTCGACTGTGGCCAGCTTCGCACATCTCTCACCACCGTGATCCCGTTGCGCCGCAGGTTCGCTATGAATTGCTCAATCTCCAGGTTCGAGTGCCCGACGGTGAACACCGCGCCCTTATGCAGTGACCCGTACAGAGCCTCATCGAAGGTCTTCGCCTCGGAGGACAGGCCGTAGTCGTGGCGCGTGCGAGTCTTCGCCGTCCTCTCCTTCAATTCCTCCTCTGATATGGGTACGGCCTTTCGCAGCGTCTCCTCCCTGGACAGATCCTCCATCATCAGATCCATATTGGACTTGACAAGTCCATCCTCGTCCGGGACGAATCCTGCGTCGAGGCACTTCTCCATAATCTTCGAGAGTACCTCCGCCGGCCCGTCGTTGCGGAAAAACACCTTCTGGTTGTCCAGCGCCGCCTGCAGATACTCTCCGCCGAACCGCCCGCCGACCGTATTGGTGTTAACCCTCAGCCGTCCCTTCTCGTCCAGCCCGAACTCCCCGTAGGCGGTATCGCCCTTATACAGAAGGACTCTGTCGCGCTCGATTCCCAGATGCCACGCCGTCGCGAAGCGGATATGTCCTTCCTCGGGGTTGTGCCCGACTTTCCTCTCCTGCTCATCCCTGACCTGAATAGCCTTCTCGCGGAACGAGGCGAACTCCGACCGCGCACGTATCCTCCTGTCCAGCGGAGCGAACCCCTGGGAGTCAGGAAGATTGGACGGGGAGTAAAGCTTCCCGTCCCTCATCCTGAAATACACCTGATGCACCTCCGGCCGCTCGGAGTCGATGTACGTGCCGTCGAGGATGCTCCCGTCGCGGTCGCGCCGCACCTCCATCCGCTCGAGCATCATCTCCAGCCCCTCCCGTCTCACGACCACGCTGTCGGGGTTGAGCTTCAGGATGACGCTCTCGATGTCCCTTCGCTCCTCCGGGACGGCATAGACGCGCGCCCTGCCGGGAAGCGAGAGCACCGAGATGAGCGTCGCCTCTTCGGAGAGCGCCGGCGTCTCGGAGGTCACTTCGCCGAGCCTGCTGAAGAGCTTCTCCGCATCGTCGAGCCTTCGCTGCTGCTCCGGGGAGAGCATAGCCCTCGCACGGAACGCGACGCTCTCCGGCACTCCGCCATAGGCTATCTCCGCGAGTCCTCCCGTGAGGGCGGCGACAAGCGAGCTGTCTCCGCCCAATGCCACTCCTCTGCGCACGGCCTCCTCCCAGCTGCGCGACTCCCGCAGCGCGAGGAACGCAGCATCGAGGGCGTAGGAGTCGTCCGCCTTGCCGTCGCCCATCACGTAGGTGCCGTCCTTCTCCGCGTCCTCCTTCAATTGGCCCTTGAGAAGGGCCGAGAGGACCTCCGGCTTGGGCTGCTCATAGCGCAGCGCGAGCATCTCGTCCAGGCTGCTCCCGAGCCTGCGGCCAATCCTGTAGGCTGCGTCCGAGGCTCTCGTGATGTCGCCGCGCATCCTCTCCGGGAACCACCTCAGGTAACGCTCGAGCGACTCCTCGTGCGAGGCGAAGTCCGTCTTGAGGGCCGCGTCTGCGCGGCCAATCACGACCGCTCCGCAGAGCGCTTCTCCGAGGTTCTCTCTGTCGAGTCCGGAGAAGTCACCCTCGCGAAGGGACGCTCCCAGGAGGGCGTCCGTGAGATGGCCGGGGGCGGGCCTGTGCGTCCGCTCCCGGTAGGTCTTCGGATCCATCACGCGGTTCTCCTCGAAGAGGGGGAAGAAGATGCCGTTGATGTCGGAGATGTTCTCTTTACGGTACGGGGAGCCGATTATCTCCCCGGCTATGAGCCCAAGCATAGGATTCTGTTTTGGTGTTTACGCCCTGCGGACCCGTTTCGGCGTCTCGGCCTGGGACTCCGTCTGCTTATTGGCCGCCTCGGCGGCCGCCTTCTTCTCAGGAGCGGCGGTACGTGACGCCTCGTTGCGCTTGCGGACGGTCTCGCGCCAGAACGGCGTCTCGACCTTCACGACCTGCTTCGATACGGAGCTGTACTGCACGACCGCGTCGAAGGTCCGCCCGTCCTTGGTCTTGAAGTCCTCGATGTAGAGGTCCTTGCCTTCGGAGAGCGACTCGATCTGCTCGGGAGTGAAGGTGTGGCCGTACATTGACGGGGCGACCTTCTCGAGGTAGTTCTTCACGTCCGCGCACGGGGTGACGAAGAGCCTCTGCGTGCCGCGGATGATCTTGCCTTCCTTGTCGTGCACGAACGCGTCGAAGGAAACGAGGCAGCGGGTTTTAGTCTCGGTGCCGTCGGCATTGGTTCTGGTGAGGGTGACCGGGCTGCCGCCGTTCGCGAAGGAGTGGCGGGTCTCCTTGCGGATGGTCTCTCCGTTCTCGTCGCGCACCGAGAACTCGTAGCTGTCCATAAGACGCTCGGAGATTTTGTCGCTGCGAAGGGTCTCGCCGTAGATGTTCAGCTCGGGGTTAGGGTTCACGGTGAAGTGCTTCACCTCCACGCGGTCGCTGCGGTAATTGGCCTGCAGGGACATAGGCCCCAACACCATCAGGTTGCCGACCTTGCCGTAGGCGTTCACGTAGTCCGTGACCTGGCCGTTCGCGAGCTGGCGTGCAATCTGCTCGTTGCCGAGGATGTAGTCCTTCTTGATGCCGTAGTTGCTCTCGAGCTCGGCCCACGGGATCCTGTCAAGTCTGTCCTGGATGAACTTAGGATAGACGATCTCCTTCCTTTCGGAAGATGCTTTTTCTTGTGTCTGTTCCATATTTGTATTTGTTTAAAAGGTGTGTGCGGTGTTC
>CAVJRU010000100.1:2389-5603 GCA_963652025.1 bacterium | reverse complement strand
AAGTACGAGAAGGACAGGCGCGAGAGGCTAAAAGAACAAGAGGAGCGCGATAGGCAGCGCCTCGTCCACGAACTTGACAAGAATGACGGATATGAAAAGAGGATAGCCAAGTTCGCCACTCTCTGCATAGCTGATAGCGAAATAGAGATTAGGCCGCTGATGAACATTCAAGAGTTCCTCGATGAGGGCAACGCGATGCACCACTGCGTGTTCTCCAATGGTTACTATGACGATGAGGATTCGCTGATAATGTCAGCAAGGCATAACGGCGAACGTGTCGAAACAATCGAGGTTGACTTGAAAAGTCTCTCCGTTGTTCAGTGTCGCGGAAAATTCAATCAGTTCACTCCGATGCACGAGCATATTCTGCAGATGTGTGCTGACGGAATGACTCAGATTAAGCGTCTCTCCAAAATGAAAGTAAGTGTTTAACCAGTAACTGCACAAGAAATGACAAATCGGGATATGTGCGAGATTTATGTCAACTCGCTCGATATGCGCATATCGCAGCATAGCGGAACGGTCGATATGATAATGCCGTTCTTTATGCTTGATGCTCAGTATATGATTTATTGCTCCGATGTTCGCGACGTCAAGGTGTCGCATAAAGCGAGAGAGTGGAAAAACCGATGGCAGCACAATTATGGACTTCTTAATCGTGGGTTCTTTAGATTGTATACGATAGATCAGCAGATTGAACTGACTGAAAAGATGGACGAGTTTGAGAAGTATATTGCGAACGATATAATGGTCGCAAAGGTACAAGTAATGAACCTGCTTACCGACCTCCCGATGGAGCAACAAGCTATCTGCGCTTCGCTGATAGTCTGCAACCTGCTCGCCCAATCCGCGATGATTGTTTGGAATGATGTGTATAAGTTTAAGAATAAGTTCATCGCTGCTATAGAGAAATGTTCCTCTAAGTTTATGAATTTCTACCACGAATCAATCAGTAAAGCCTATGTTAACCCAAACGAGTCTATAGCTATAAGTAATGCTGTCGACGCGCTTTGCAAAAAGATGGTTCGATGGATGATGAACGATAAAGAAAATGCCGAATCTTGAACATTTTTGGTCAGATTTGAGCGAACTCGTTGCAAATCGAAACGATTTTCTTTACTTTTGTGCCAATAGTGTTCTAAAGAAAGTAAGTTATGAAAAAATATGACTATCTGATTATCGGTGCTGGCTTGTATGGAGCGATGGCCGCCCACCAGGCAACGAGACAGGGTAAGTCCTGTCTTGTCGTTGAAAAGTCGGATTTTGTCGGCGGCTTTTGCCATACCGAGAAAAGAGACGGAATTGACATCCACCTGTTCGGTGCTCATATTTTCAGAACTGATAGTAAGGCCGTATGGGACTTTGTGAATTCAATCTGCGAATTTGAACCTTTTGTAAATTCTCCGATAGCGAGGTTTCACAACGAGATATATAACCTGCCGTTCAATATGAATACGTTCCACCAGTTGTGGGGCGTAAACACTCCGTCCGAGGCCGAGGCTATGATCCTGCGTGAGCGAAAGCCTTGTGACTTTCCAAACAACCTTGAGGAGTTTGTCTTGGACATTGCAGGAAAGACTATTTACGATAAGCTTGTTAAGGAGTACACAGAGAAACAGTGGGGGATGCCTTGTTCCGAGCTTCCCGCTTCAACGATGAGTAGGATTCCGCTAAGGATGACCTATGACAATAACTACTACCGCGAGAAGTATCAAGGAATCCCGGAGTGTGGATATACCGAGTTTATCAATAGGCTGCTTGACGGTGCCAACGTTCTTACTAATGTAGATTACTTCGAGAGTAGAAAGGTGCTTGACGCCCTCGCTGATAATATTGTGTATACCGGTCCGATTGATGCGTACTTTGGTTTTTGTCGCGGTAAGCTGGATTATCGGTCAGTCACTTTCAAGCACGAGCATTTCGATAGCCAGAATGTGCAAGGAAATGCCGTCGTGAATTACACTTCGCTCGACGTGCCGTACACTCGCTCTATTGAGCATCGGCTCTTTCTTCCAAACAAAAAAACAAGAGGCTCTTGGGTATCTTACGAATATCCGTGCGATTATGAGGACAACGGGCTTCCGTCCTACCCTATCCTCAATAAAAGAAACCTCGACATCCTAAAGCAATATAAAGAGATGGCTTCAAAGCTTGAGAACGTCCACTTTGGTGGAAGGCTTGCAGAATACAAGTATTATAGTATGAACGATATTATTGAAAAGTTTATATGCGGATAGAGATTAGAAGAATTACCTCCGTTAACCTTGATGAGGTTGCAATGGCGAGCTATAGTCTGCGCGACAATGAAATCGTTTGGAGATTTATGGAGTGCGATACACCAAGGCCGGCCTCTCTCCTGTCCGAGACTAACGCTTACTATAGCGAGCTGAATAAAAGCGACCAGGTTGCGTTTGCGGTATATGCGGATGATGCGTATTGCGGGAACGTGAAGCTGAAGCATATCGCCTATGGTGCAGCTGAGTTGTCCTACTATCTTCTTAATACTGAAATGTGGGGAAGGGGGATAGGATTTGAGGCCACCCGCCAGGTCATAGACTATGGCTTTGATGTGCTTAACCTTGACTTAATTTATAGATACGTGAACCCGAACAACGTTGCGTCTTGGAGAATATCAAGAAAGCAGAAATTTGCCCCGATAGGGATAAGCTATATTAACCACGAAGTTGAACGCTTAGAGATGACAAGAACCGGATGGAAAAGCATATTGAAGTGGTAGAGGTGAATCTTTCAGAATTGAAAGACACTCTCGGAAATCCGAGGAAGATAACCAAAAAGAAAGCCAAGGAGTTGCAGGAGTCGCTTGACCAGTTCGGCGATTTCGGCATCATTGTCATTGATGAGAAGAATAATATCATAAGCGGACATCAGAGAGTCGAGGCTATGAGGGCTATGAGTGATGTCGATAAGCCCGTTCTCTGCAAGAGACTGATCGGCTACTCCACGCCTGAGTTGAAGGCAATCAATATCAAAGCGAACACTCATTCGGGAGAATGGGATATGGATAAGCTCGCCGAATGGACAGCTGACCTGCAGGTCGACCTTGGATTGGACCTCCCGACAACCGATGCGAATGATAGGATGATTCGCAATATGGAGCTAATTCGTTACGAGAAATATGACTATGTAATGATAGTCTGCCGTAACGAGATTGACTATCTCAACCTCACAAGGGCGCTTGGCATAGAGGATAAAA
>CAVJRU010000100.1:0-2379 GCA_963652025.1 bacterium | reverse complement strand
GAGGGCAATTTGGTATGACCAGATGAAAGCCCAAATAAAGCCCGTTGCAGTTACCGAATCGAATACTAAAAAGTCTGATAAATGAAAAATATCAATGTAATGATTACGTGTTGTAGTATACACGTAAATGACATTATTTTCTGCTTTAAGAACAATGTAGATGGCGCGGACATTAAGGTGTATGTTGTTAATAGTCTTGAGTGGGAGCTTCCACCGGCAGAGATATGTGACGGAAGATTCGTAGTTCCGCGACTTGATGACCCGGAGTACATACCATTTATGCTTGACCTTTGTAAGCGAACTCATATAGACATTATCTTCCCTATTTCCTCGATTGACTTGGACATTCTCGCAGAGAATAAAGAGAAATTTGAGGCTATAGGCACGAAGGTTTCCATTCTCGATGACGCCATTCTTAAAGTCGCTAATAACAAGGTCGAGTTGCATAAGAGATTTGGAGAATTGATGCCGAAAGAGATTATTGCGAAAACCGATTCCGACGTTAATGCATTTTACAATAGCGTTGGAGGTCGCGTCTGCTGCAAGCTTGCTAACCTGTGTGGCGGCAAAGGCTTCGCTGTTGTCGATGATGAGCTTTGTGATGACATCACCCTCTTTCATAGATTCGGAAAGAAACATTATGTTTCCCTTGAGCAACTTAAGAGAGTTGTGAATAAGGGTGGTCACGAGGTGATTCTCCAGGAGTACCACGACGGACTTGACTACACCGTCAGTCTGCTTGCCGACCACGGAAAGATTGTGAGAATTGTGGGCTATGTCGGATATGTGCTTGAGTTCGGTTCTATAATGTTCGGAGAGATTAAGCATAATGATATGGCTTACAAGATTGCAGAAAGGCTTGTTGCTGAGCTTAACCTTGACGGAAATATCGGAATTGACTTTCTTCTTAAAAAAGACGACTCTGTTGTCCTGCTTGAAATCAACCCGAGAATCAACGCGTCGCTTCCGTTTGTCGCGGAAGCAGGGTGTAATATGATATATCTCAGATGCAAGCTACTTCTCGGAGAAGATGTTGGACCTGCAGAGCCTATCAAGGAGGGCTTTAAGATGAAGAAGTATTTCGCAACGCGCTATTTTGAGTAGTATGACCTTCGGTATTTATTGTATGTCCTATCAGCGGCCGGACAGAATACTTACGAAGCACACTCTTGAGTATTGCACCTATGTTGTCCGCGAGAGTGAGGCTGAGGCTTACCTGGCGAGCGGGGTTGATGACCTGCTCGTTATCCCTACCGACGCGACAATAAGCACTGGAACAAAGGTATGGAGCTTTATGACCACTTTGTATTGGATTATAGAGAACACGCCGGAGGATGTCATCTTTGTTGCCGATGACGATATTGCAAAGTTCGTGTATCGACTCAATGATAGTACGCCAATTACCGAAGAATACTACGATGCTCCGCTTGAGGTCGCTACAGCCGAGATCGAGCGAATTGCTCAACTGCTTGTCGATTTGAACATTGGCTTCGCTTGCGACAATCCCCAGCCCGCGCTCTATGTTTATGACAAGGAGTTCAGTTTTAAGGGAATGCCCGGTGGTATAAGGTGGATAAACAAGGCCGCGTTCAAAGCGAAGTTTGACCCGCTTGATTGGGCGACCTCTGATGTTGATATGATGATGCAGGAGCTTCTGATGAATAGAATTATCCTGCTGCCGAAATACTTCCACTCCGATTCCATAAAGGATAAGAATGCGGGAGGTACAACCGTCGATTCGGCTACCAACAGAAAGTTCCGCCTCGCGATGAAGAACAAGTGGGGTAGATACTACGATTTTGATTATAAACGAAATATCGCACGAATAAATGTTAAACGTTAATGAAATAGTAACTCCTGCCTACATTTGCGACATCGAAACCTTTAGGCAGAACGTGACCGACTTCCGCGATGCAGTAAAGAAGCATTACTCCAATTACCACCTGGGGTATAGCTTCAAGACCAACTATCACAACACCTTCCGTAGAGAGATTCTACGCCTTGGCGAATATGCTGAAATCGTTTCTACTAAAGAGCTTGGACTCGCCTATGTCTCCGGATTCCCGAACAATAGGATTATCTACAACGGAGTTATAGAGGATTCCTTCGGAAAGGCTATGGTCGCCTATGGCGGCGGTATTGTCAACATAGACAATCTCGACGAATTTAAGAATCTGCTTGAGTATGTTAAGTATGAGGGCTTGCGTTTGAAAGTTGGATTGAGGCTTAACCTTGATATCGGCAACGGAGTTGTGTCAAGGTTTGGGATTGATGTTGATGGAGAGGATTTTAAGTGGCTGCTCGATAGGAGTAACTCTGAACCTTACCTTACAATCAACGCGGTGCATTGTCATATAAGCCAGGCGCGAAGCCTTGAGT
>CAVJRU010000099.1:2263-5725 GCA_963652025.1 bacterium | reverse complement strand
GTGCAGCAATACCTCCAGAGCCACGTCGCCGACCCCGAGAAGTTGGCCTCCTCACTGCATTACACTCCGTTCGACTACGACCGCAGCCGCGACACCATCTCTCCCATCCGCACCCAGGGGGTCAAACCCCGCCCTGCAGGTTTCGTCCCGGCAGGTCTGCAACCAAGGCGCGAAGCAAAGCTCTCGGCAGAGGGAAACGAGCAGATGGACGCCGCCTCCCAGCAAATTCTCAGCGCGCTGAAGGCCTGGAGGCTTGAAAAAGCCCACGAGCTGAACGTCCCCGCCTTCCACATCTTCTCCAACAAAGTCCTTGACAACATAGCCACGCTAAAGCCCCGCACCCCGGAGCAACTTCTTTCGGTCAGCGGCATAGGCCCCGCCAAAGCCGAAGGCTACGGCATCATACTCCTAAAAATCATCAATGAGATCCTAGACGCGCAAAAAAAAGGATGACCCAAAATTTTAGGTCACCCTTTTTTATTCTGACTGTATAAGTGGTTACTCGCCAGGGAATTCCACTGTACCGTCAACAGTTACGGTTGCATTGGTACCCTCAACATTCCACAAAGTGTTGCCGCTGATTTCACCGTTCACAAATCCATCAACAGTGCAGTTCTTGACAATAATGGTATGCATTCCATTAGTATTGGGCCTACTATCAACCTCAATCGCAGCTTTGCCCTTGCCCGCCGGGATGTTTGACGCCCTGAAGGTGCAGCCGTCAAATGTTACAGTCTGCGTCAATGTTGCTGACTCACTGTAGACCTTAACTGCCTTTCCGACTGTCTCAAATGTGCAGTTTGTGAAGGTAATGTTCTCTGAGCCGTATGTCCAGATGCAGTAGTCGTATGCTTCCTGCTTGAAGGTGCAATTGGTGAATGTAGCTGTTGTAGCATACATAGTCGGCTTTCCAGTGATTACGCAGTCCTCATAGCTTATGCTTGCTACGTGCTGAATACCTTTATAGTTCTCGGATGAATTCTTGTAGGTAAGGTTGGAGAATGCCACATTCTTGCCTCCATAATTCACTGCATCACTAGCCTCCACAACAGTATTCTCGCCAGCACCCTTGATGGTAACGCCATCAGCAACGCTGGTAGGGAGAGTATATGCGGCCGCACTAGCTGCAAGCTCAACAACAGCATTCTCAGTCTCTGCAGCCTCAGCAAGTTCCGCTGACGTTGCCGCTGAGGTAATTATAGGGTAATTATAGGGTAATTGATTGTTGCTTCGCCGGTATTGTCACTCCCGACTGTTACTTCCGATGTCGCTTCTCCGACGATGGAATTTGCATCGTATTTACTGTCTGTATCATACCCCTTATAATTATGAGTCTTGTCCACATTTATGGTGACATTGTCGATTGAGCAACCGGAAATGGTGCAGGTATAGCCTTCATAGTTCCTCGCATAACCGACAATTCCACCAAGGTCACGGTAACCGGTGACAGTCACATCCTCTGCGGAGCAATCGCTCAATATGACGCCGTTAATGTAACCCACAACGCTACCTACCTTGTCACCGTTATTCCAGCTCCATTTTCCATCTTCAAGAGCCCATTCGGTCGAAGAGGTAACAGTTGCATTAAGTACGTGACAGTTAACTATCTTCGAATACTGGCAGTAAGCTACGATTGCACCGGCGTAGTGAGTACTCTTCACTGTCGCACCATTGATGGTCAAATTCTTGACACCCTCACGATCCGCATTGCTGGCCTGAGGACCACAAGTATAAGAAACCGTCCCGAATAGACCGGCATTGGCCCCGTTCATAACAGTGCTGGACACATTAAGATTATAAATGGTCTTACCATTGCCGTCAAATGTACCTCTGAAGTCGTGAGCGTTGTCCTTTCCGATTGGAGTCCATTCGTAGTTGTAGAGATTAATATCATTTTGGAGGATGAAGGTTTTCCCGCCAAAGTGCTCCGTAGCTGCATCTGCATTGACCTTCTCTGCTATCCAAGCAAGCTCAGCAGCAGTAGTAATCAAGTAATTGCCGTCAGCATCAACAGAAGGCTCAGAAATTTCGCCGGCCCAGCCGTTATCTGGCTCCGCAAATGCCGGGTCAACGACGAGGTTGAAGTTGGCTGCGGAAGTGAAGAGGCTGCCGAGGATGTTTGTGCGGTAGTTGCCCTGAAGCGGAACGTTCGGAACTGAAAGGGTGTTGACTGTGGTGCCGTCAGCCTTTGCAACGGTGAGAGTAACGTCAGAGAGGGCTTTTGCAGCTTTTCCAACGAGAACATAGTTCATTGCTACGTAGCCGTATGCTTTGTTTGCTACTGTGAGGTCCTCTGCAGGAAGATTTGCGAGAGCGAACTCTGCATCCTCGCTTCCGTTCACTGTGCCATCAACGAGGTTGAGCTCGGTTGCGAGACCGGTGAGTTTCACTGAAGACTGTCCCACCTCGATGCCGGCATTCTCGGCAGCGGTGATGTCGTCCTTGTTCACACCGAAGTTCACCTGAGCGAACGGACGGTAGAGAGTTACGGTCTGGTTGAGGGAGCCCTTAACCTGAAGCGGAGCAACGTATGCGTAGAACGCGTCACGGCTCTCGTCGTTGGCTGTTGCGCCCTCGTAGCTTACAGTCACTTTCTTTGCTGCAGCGTCAAGAGTGTAAGGAGCACCGTCCTTGTATGCCCAGAAAACGAAGCTGTAGGTCTGACCGGTTACAAGACGGACTGAGAAAGTTGCCTTGCCGCCAGTCATTGCGATGGTCTTGCTGATTTCTGAGTTGGCGATGAGGGCGCCTTCTGCGTCATAGACGTTGCAGGACACCTTGTCAACGGTGGTGCCGTCAGCGATGGCCTTCGTCTGAAGAGCAGGGGTTGCGACGGTGAAGCTTACAAGAGCCTCCTCACCTTCTGCCGCAGATTCAGCTACCTGCTCCTTTGAGCACGATGCTGCAAATGCCACGAGAGCAAGGGCAGCGAGCGATTTAAGGATTTTTTTCATAATGTTTAATTGTTAGTAATTGATTGTTAATTAAATATTTATTGTTTATTTATTTTTATCTGTTTCTTTTCTCTGCTTTCCTATCTGTGCCTTGCCGATTTAGCTTTCGGTGTAGAGGCGTTATCGAGATTTTGGCGATGATGTTGTTTCTTCTCTATGGTATCGTTATGTTGTACTCCCCGTCAAAGTCCGGACAGACTCCGATGCCGCCGCCCGTGCTGAGGGTCAGGAAGTCACCGCGAACCGTCGTCAGTTTGCTTCGGGTAAGAGGGACGGTGATGGCCGGGGAGAGCGAAAGGAGATTGTTCGTGGATTTGTCGTAAAGGGCCACCTGGACGCTCACACTGGACTCGTGGCCGTTCACAAGGACGTAGTCAAAGCCCATCAGAACCTCGTCCATCGAAAGCGGCGTAAACTCCGAGTCGAACTGCACGCCCGAGCGGGAGTCTATCGGCTTGTTCGTGAACAGGTTGAACACGCTCGGCAGGAACGAAGTGTAGTAGAACCG
>CAVJRU010000099.1:0-2253 GCA_963652025.1 bacterium | reverse complement strand
CCGATGGCGTGAACCCCGGGGCCTTAGAAGGATCAAATGATGACTTCTCCCTCATAACCTTGGTCACAAGGGCGCCGAAATCCGTGGCGATGAACTGGAACTTCGCCAGCGGACGCTCCATCTCAAGACGGGCGGTGACTGGAGCTTGATGAGTGCCGACGCGACGAAGGGTAACCTCCGCAACACCGAGGAACGCATCCTTGCGGTCGGTGCCTGCCGTGTAGCTCTCGGCCAGTTCGATAGCAGAGAAATCCGCCGTATTGTAAAAGAGGTCACCGGTGCTCCCGCGCTCCACATAATCCGCCCAGCAGCGAACCTGCCAGGTCCCTTCCGGAAGATAGGTCACCGCGCTGTAGTCCAGCGTCGTGAGGTCGTCTTTGGTGAGAACCAGAGTGTAGTCTTCAGAAGCCGCCCGGGAGAATGTCCCGTCCGGAAGGCTAGGGTAGAACTTCACCGTGTAACGGAAAGAGTTGCCGGAAGCGGCAGCTGCAGCCTCGGCTGCGGTCTTTGTGCCCTCATAGTCCACGGTAAGGTATGGAGGAAGGTCGGTCGCGAAGACAAAGTCAAGTTTCAAAGCCGCAGGGGTGGACTCGTCCGGCCACTGGTGGACATTGCAGGAGGAGGTGCCAATAAGCACATACATACAACAACTTATTATCAGCAATGCTCCCTCAGGGCGGCTCGCTCCCGAACCCCTGAAGCTTGAAACTACTCTATCTCGAAACTCTCTATATACTTCTTTTACACAGTTACTAAGAGTCAGTAACACCCGAGACGCCTGTAAAACTCTCCGACTCATTTCTTCCGCCCCCTCCCCAGGTCAAACTCATAGAAAAAACTTACGGCGGCGTTGTCAAGGCCGATGTAAGTTTTGTTTACAGTGTCCACATAAGGGCCGTTCTCCTCGTTCACAAAACGGTCATAATCAAAGCGATATGCTCCCGCACCGAGAGCAAACTCAACTCCCCACTTCGGATGCTTCTTAAAATGCAGTTTATATCCAAGCGTCACTCCGCCCCCAAGCATCGGGGTCCGTCCCGAACGGTCCTGGATGCGGTAGTTTCCGTTCGCGGCAAAGTTGAAGTAACACAGACTGAAATGCGCCCCGAGGAAAAGTCCACGCGGACGGGTGAAGTTCCACCTCAGCTCCGGCTGAAGCGCGAGGGTGCGGAATTTAATAGTGCTTGTGAAATAGTCCAGCGTGCCGAAATACACCGGAAGATTGAACGAGAGGTTCTCGGTGAAGTCCACCTCAACCCCGGCGTTCGCTATCATAAGCGCCCAGAACGGGGCGTTGGTTTTAAGTTTAAGTTTGCGAGTCCACGGGGCTTCTTCTAAGGCAGCCTCCTCCTCACTCGCCTTAGGCTCAGAGCGCTGGGCAAGCGGAGGGAGCGGAGCGAGAGCCCTGTCGCAGCAAAGGGTCTCAGACGGGACAACCTCCGGGAGCGACTCCTCCTCCACAACGCGGACTATGGCACGGAAAGAGCGCATCGCAGGAAAACATCTCTCCGCAAGTTTTGTCCAGATTATGCCTCCCTCGATGGTCTTGAGGCACTGGATCTTGTCCTCGTCGCTCAGGATCGTGTCCGACAATATATCACGAATCTCGGCTTTTTCTCCAGCATCAAAATAAGACGCCGTCTCCACCATTTCCCCAAGGCTCTCCAGAGGCACCACGCCAACAAAATCCGAAGCCGAGTTGGAAGCGTTGAAAAAGTCAGCGCTGAGTCCCGCACCGACAAGGGCCGCTATTGCGCTTCTAAGCCTCTCGGAACTAAGGCGCGAGTTAAGCGCTGAGTCTCCGTCCGGAGAAGCCGAGGCGCTGAAAGTCACCTTCACCCTGCCGGAAGTGAGTGTATTTGAAAGGGTTGAAGTCTCCCTGACAAAACGAGAAACCGTCCTGCCGTTGCCGCGGAACCCAGGCTCGTACTTTGACGACCCTACGCGGAAATATATCTCAATCGATGAAGCGGGAGAAGAAACTGTCTGAGCGGCTAAACTACAATACCCCTCCCCGCATAATGCGGCGAGTATCAGCAAAATATATTTAAGTCTGATAAAAGAAGTATGTTTAGCCATATAGTTTCATAGGAGTGCCTAAGACCCTGTTTTTCATAGGTTTTCCTATTGGGCGGCAAAGGTATAGACTTTTTGTCTAAAAAAAAAAAAAAAAAATAGCAAAAATTTGTAAAAAAAGTTCTGATAATCAGCAACTACGGCCTCACAGCAAACAATCGCAAAAAACAATATTCC
>CAVJRU010000098.1:0-6088 GCA_963652025.1 bacterium | reverse complement strand
ATATTGATTCACTCATCAACGACCGCGGGTTCTGCACGCAAACTCTCGGAGGACATCTCAGGAAAAATGGAACTTCCGGTAGAACTTCTGGAGTTTGACCCGCTTGATTTTTTTGCAGCGAAAGACCGTTTCGAAAAATTGTTGAAAGAATACGACGATTGGCAGATTGAAGCGAATATCTCCGGTGGCACCAAACCCTGGAGCATTGCTATGGCGGTGTTGTCTGAAAGATATGAAAATGTTCAACTCATATATGTCGATCAGAACAGCCGTGTGTATAATTACCGTACAGCAGTATGTCGCGAAGTGGACCCGCTTGAGATAGAGGATATATTCCAATATAACCAGACGGATGTGAAGGCTCATACCTCTTTGACGGATTACACTCCTGAGGATCTTGAAGTTCTTCCCCGTATTAAACAAATCCGTTCGAAATATCCTATGGCGTTCAACAATGTGACAATCCCGAACAAATCAAACCGTGGGAAGTTCACAAATGTCAAGGATAGTTACATCGACCGAAACTCCGGTTCGGAAATCAGTTGGGATAAAAAGCATTTGAAGGGAGGGAAACCTGTTCAGTATGTAAAACTGAAGTTTGTCGGGAAAAACGGATATCGCGAGGAATGCGAATTTAGTTCCCCGCACGCGTTTGACCTGGTTACCTCTTCCGGATGGTTCGAGTACGAGGTCGCTGCTATTCTGAAAAAATGGTCTTTCTGCAAGAATGTATGGCTTAATGTGATTTTTCCCTATAGTAACAAATCCCCAAAGAACGAGATAGATGTTGTCGTGGGCATCGGCACCAAATTGTTGTTTGTTGAATGTAAGGTTCAGGTGTTTGACAGAACGGATATTGACAAATTTTCTGCGGCAGTCAAGAACTACGGCGGCTCTGGCGCGAAAGCGATTTTCATAACGCAGCAGTATATGGGAAAACAGGCTGAGGAGAAGTGCAGGACTAACGGCATTGCCTGCTTCTGTTTTAATGACACAGAAGGGAAACTGGTCAATCCTGAAATTCTCTTTAATCTATTAAATGAGCTAGTGCAAACAAGTAACGCAAGATAATTATGGCAAGAAAAGTCTTTATATCGGTGCTCGGCACAGGGAATTACAAGGAGTGCATTTATAAAGGGGAAAATACCGAGACCACAACGAAATATATCCAAGAGGCCACGCTTAATGAAATCGGAGCGAAGTCTTGGGGGCAAGAGGACGCTGTGTACATTCTTTTGACTAAGGAGGCGAGAGAAAAACATTGGGAGCCCAAAGATGACAATATCGGCTTGCAAGCAACTCTCCAGCATCTTCTTTCCTGCTCAGTGAAGGGCGTATCTATACCTGACGGAAGTAATGATGCCCAGATGTGGGAAATATTCCAGAAGGCGTTTGAAATTCTCAAAGACGGGGATGAACTGTATTTTGACTTGACTCACGGTTACAGATACATCCCTATGCTTGTTCTTGTCTTGGGCAATTATTCAAAGTTTTTAAGACATACGACTATAGCCTATATGTCTTACGGCAATTTCGAAGTCAGCAAGAATAATGGCGGTATCGCACCAATAATAAATTTATTGCCGCTCGCAGTCCTTCAGGACTGGACATCTTCTGCCTTTTCATTCACATCAATGGGAAAAGTCAAGACCTTAGTTCAAGCAATACAAGACTATGCCAAGCCGGAAGAAAGTAATGGATTGAGTGTCGTGATTAAGGAATTATGCTTACAATTAAACAAGTTTGAGGACCAAATAGAGACTTGCCGTTGCGAAGATATCATAGCTGGCGGAACCATACAACAAGCCAAAGCACTCATAAAAAAAGTAGAGAAAATAGCCAGAATTGAAAGCGGAGACTCTTTACCGACACCTATTCGCAATATTTTACGAGAGATACAGGTCAAGATTGAGCCATTCAAACTGAATTCATTAGAAAACATCCGCACAGCAGTGCAGTGGTGTCAAAATTACAATCTGATTCAGCAAGGTTACACCTTATGCCAAGAAGGAATAATTACGGTTGTATGTTCTAAACTGGCATCAACGAATCCTGATCTGAAACGCAAGGATTTTCGAGGACTTTGGAGTGCGATATTCGCTCTTAATGAAGAAAAAGTAAGCGATGAAAAATCCTGGAGGGATCCATTGGCTCAAAAGCGCGACTACGTTAGAGCAGCGTTCGCACTTCCGTGGGTTAAAGAATTCAGAATTTTATATAAAGATTTAACTAAAGGACGCAATGATCTGAATCACGCAGGATATTCAGAAGGTAAAGAAGCACACACCATTATTAACAATTTCCTGTCAGACTCTGAAAAATGTATGAGTATTTTTGAAATGGACTTAACACCGCCGCAAATACCTGAAACAGGTCAGATTGAGGCAGCCGCTAAATCCTCCATCTTCATCAACTACTCCAACCACCCCTCAACCGCTTGGCAGAGTGAGCAGTTTGAGGCGGCAGAAGAGTTCGGTTCTGTAGTGGATCTGCCGTTCCTTTCAGTTGAGCCATTATTGGATTCAAAGGAAATCTCCAAAGCCGTAGAACAGGAAGCTGCAAAAATTCTCGCTCTTGCGACCGGCAAAAAAGCCACAGTGCATCTTATGGGCGAAATGACATTTACCTATGCCCTCGTCAAGCGTCTTAAAGAGGCCGGCATCCGTTGCGTCGCTTCCACGACGAAACGCATCTGCACCGAGAACGCGGACGGAAGCCGCACTTCGCAGTTTAATTTTGTAAGATTCCGTGACTATGAATGATAAGAAAATAACTCTCAACGCCGGGCAGAAGGAGGCAATGTCAAAAATCCAGACATTCCTGCGGAGTCCATATTCTAAAATCTTCATTCTCAGAGGCTTTGCCGGAACCGGAAAGACAACGATGATTAAGACGCTTGTTGAATATATGGAGTCCAACAAGGTTGATTTCAAGCTTCTTGCGTCCACCGGAAGAGCGGCAAAAATCCTCGGCGACGCCACAGGAGGCGAGGCCACCACTATCCACAGCGAAATCTACTCGTTTGAAGGATTCAATGAGGATGCGGAGAAAATCAAGTCAAACACCGGAGAATACATTCCCGGGCTTCAACTGACGATTCAGTTTGATCTGAAGCGGCTGAACGAGGCGGCTCCTGACGTGTATGTGATTGACGAATCCTCAATGATTTCCAACAAAGAAGATAAGGACGTCACCCAGTCCAGGTTCGGAACAGGAAAACTTCTGTCCGACCTCTTCAACTACAACCCCGAAGCCAAATTCATCTTTGTAGGAGACCCCTGCCAGCTGCCACCGGTAAGCGGAGAACCTTCCCCCGCCCTGTCGGCGTCATATCTCAAAGAATACTTCAACTATGACGTAGAAGAAGCGTCACTCACTGAGGTTATGCGTCAAGCAGGCGACAGCGGCATTTTGGAAGCCTCAAGCAGGGTTCGAGAGATGTGGGAAGAGGCCCCGGAAAACTCCGCCGGCTACTTCCGCAACTATTGGGGCAAACTCCCGTTCCGCTATGTTGACGACCTTGAACTTGTCGCAAATGTCAATGAGCTCAAAGACCTGTATCTCAGAGACATCGCCGACGGAAACTACACAAATGCCGTCTTCATTTGCAAGAGCAACAAAGGCTGCTACGGATTCAGCCTTGACTTTCGTGACGCCCTGGGCTTCAGAGGACCGCTTCAAAAGGGCGAGCTGCTTCTCGTCGTGCAGAACAACCCGATTTCAGGACTGCGTAACGGAGACCTGGTAGTCGTGGATAACGTCTCGGCAGCCACGTTTACAAAAGCAGAGCTTACATTCAGAGAGATTGAAGTCAAAGAACTCTTTACAGGCAGAAAATTCAAGCAGCTTATGATTGAAGACTTGTTGCTTCAGCCTCAGTCAAATCTCAGTTCAGAACAGCAGAGCAAACTCTTCTTTGACTTCATAATGAGAATGCGCAGAGCGGGAATTGAAGAGAAGAAAAACCCGGAACTGTTCAGAGACAAGATGACTACGGACATCTACCTCAACGCCCTCAGAGTCTCATTCGGATACTCTCTGACGTGCCATAAAGCTCAGGGCGGAGAGTGGAAAAATGTCTATGCCTATTTCCCTCGCAACATTATGCTCAATCCGACAAAGCAACAGTACCAGTGGATATATACGGCTATGACAAGAGCAAAGGAAAAATTCTTCATCCCTGACGATATTTACATTGAAGGCTTTTAGCCACCACCCGCTACACAGAGAAAGCAGATTATATGGATTTGGTCATCAACACATTCGGAGTGTCTCTAACGAAGGACAATGACGGTTTTGTAATCTCCAACCACGACGGAGTGCAGAAAATACCAGTAAACGGCATACGCTCAATCCAGTTGGGGCGCGGAGCACAGATTTCGAGCGACGCGGTGATGCTTGCAGTGGAAAATGAGATTGAAATTATCTTTATGGGACAGTCCGGGATGCCGATAGGACGCATCTGGAGCCCCAAATATGGTTCAGTCTCAACCATCCGTAAAGGACAACTCACTTTCACCTTCGACCACGATGCCGTAATTTGGATTAAAGACGTTATATCCAAAAAGATACAGAACCAGCAGGCCCTTTTATTAATGATGGACACATCTCCGTCGCCCGCACTTCAACAAACTGTGGACAAGTCCATCAACCGTCTGGAAGACTATAGGACTAAAATCGCTTCCCTGGATGGTGAAATTGTGAACGACATCTCCGCAACTCTTCGTGGATGGGAAGGCGTGTCGTCCAAGATCTATTTCGACACTCTTAACCTCTTCATCCCTGAAAAATACCGTTTCGCCTCTCGCACACAGCACCCGGCGATGGATGTTGCAAACGCGCTCCTGAACTACGGCTACGGACTTCTGTACGGTCGGATTGAGGGGGCTCTGATAAAAGCCGGCATCGACCCATACGTCGGAGTACTCCACCGCGACGACTACAACCGCCCGGTGCTCGTCTATGATGTAATCGAGCTCTACCGCGTGTGGATTGACTATGTAGTTTTCTCCCTATTGTGTCAAGACGTAATCACAACGGAACATTACTCCGTACGCTCTGACGGTTCCTACTGGCTTGAGCCCTTGGGACGAAGGGTGCTGATTCAGTCGGTCAACGATTATTTTGACGAAGTCATTGAAGAGAGAGGTCTTCAACGCAGCCGCGCCACACAAATTGGCCTCTATGTCCAAAATCTTGCACAGAAATTCAAGAAATACGTCTAAGGAAGTATTTATTGAACCCTCATTATAACACACCCGCCAAACCAAGACTATGCTTTCAGTCGGATCAAACATCAGGAGCGTCACCGAGCCGTTAAAAAAAGCGCCGGTGGAATATCTCTTCAACGCCTTGAAGCGCCCCAAGCCAGAGATGGTGTCCAAAATTGACCGTCTCAGGATTGTACGTCAGATGAGCACTGAGCAATACTCGAAACTCAAGCAGCAGCTTCCCTTCTTCGTGTGCGCAGCCTTCAACCCGCCGTTCCGCAAAACGGAGAATTTCGCCTACACGGAGTATTTCATAATTGACATTGACCACATCGGTGACAAAGGACTTTCACTAACTGAAGTGAAAACGAAATTGACCGCCGACCCGCGCACTCTCCTCTGCTTTGTTTCTCCCGGACAGGATGGGCTGAAAATTATTATGCGACTTAGCGAGAAATGCTATGACCCGGGAATTTATTCGGTGTTTTACAAGAAATTTGTCTACGAGTTCAGCCTCCGATATGGTCTTGAGCAAGTTGTTGACACCAAAACATCCGACGTCGCACGTGCCTGCTTTATGAGCATTGACCCCGAGGCTTACTACAATCCGGATGCGGAGGCTGTGGATATGGGAGCTTTCATCCCGACAGAAGACTCTTCCAAGCTTTTGAACTTCAAGGGAGAAGTGGAAAACGATATAGACAAGATGTTGAAAGAGAATGGAGTCACGCATACGCCAAAAGAAAAGGCTCCAGACCCTAGCGACGATGCAATGGCAAAGATAAGGGCACAGCTTGATATGAGACCTCGCCGTCCGGTTACTGCCAAGAATGTATATGTCCCCGAAGCGTTGAATTCCATAATTGATGGCCTGACAC
>CAVJRU010000097.1:0-6154 GCA_963652025.1 bacterium | reverse complement strand
ATCAAGAGAGTCTTCATCGATTTCCCCTGCAGTGTGATGTCAGTTTTCTCCTGACGCGCTACAAAAATTTCTGCCCCTCAGATTTGCAAGTGAGCAGAAATAAAACTACATTTGCGAGCTAGTAGTGTATTTATTAGTAGTGTGTTTTTATTCATGCGAAAATCAAGTTTTCCGAACATTGAAAGACTGCTGGTTTTTTGTGCTCTGTTGTCATCCTGCAGCCTGGCTGATGATATTGGGGGAGGGAATGAATCTGAATCGAATCAGAAACTCTCTGTTGTCGGCAATGCTCTGCCTGATAACGGCGAGTTCATCCTCAAACTCAAAGAAGACAGTCCTAAGACAAAATCCCCATCCACTTACACCGTCCCTGCGGAGAAAGTAATCGAGACTTTCTCTTCCCGCGGGTCTTTCAAGATGGAACGCCTGTTCCCGTCCGACCCCAGGTTTGAGGGCAGGACCAAACGGGAGGGCCTTGACCGCTGGTATCTTGCAAAAACTGACGGCAATTCTTCAGGTGATGAAATTGTAAAACTTCTTGAATCAACCGGTGTTGTCGATGTTGTGGAATTCCCCTCCGGAATCAGTGTCAATGAAGTTTCGGAGGCTAAAGGTCCGGTGACAAAATCATCATACTCGGAGTCCTTATCAAGAGATTTTGAGTTTCCTTTCAATGAGAGCAGGAGTGAAGTCCTGAAGCAGTGGCATTACAATAACACGGGAGATGTACTTGGCAAATCATCTCTTTGCGGTGCGGATGCGAATGTCTGGGCCGCTTGGAGTCTCTGCCAGGGAAATCCGGATGTGATTGTGGCCGTTATCGACCAGGGCGTAAAGTATGACCACGAAGACCTTGCTGACAATATGTGGGTGAATGTGGCGGAACTTAACGGCGTTGAAGGGGTTGATGACGACGGCAACGGCTATGTTGATGATGTCTACGGATATAATTTTGTCAGCGGCAACGCGTCAATCGTGTCGTCATCCGTTCTTACCCACGGCACCCACGTCGCCGGAACCATCGCTGCGGTCAACAACAATGGTAAGGGTGTCAACGGAATAGCGGGCGGCTCCGGAAATGGTGACGGTGTCCGCATAATGACACTTCAGACTGTCGGAACTCTTGCGGACGCAAGCGCATCAAGCGGTATCGCAGGAACAGTCAGAGCAATAAAATATGCAGCTGACAATGGCGCTGTCATCTGCCAGAACAGCTGGTCGTATGACAGCGACATAAGCCAGGCAGATTGGACTCGTACTCAATATTCTTCCGTCAAGGAAGCGATTGCTTATTTTACCAAATATGCCGGAACTGATGACAATGGAGACCAGACAGGCCCGATGAAGGGCGGACTTATGGTGTTCAGCGCCGGAAATAACGATACATTCCTCCCTTGCTATCCAGCTGCGGATGAACTCTCTGTTGCGGTCGCTGCCACTGACTACAATGGCACAAGGGCTTATTATTCCAACTATGGCTCGTGGATTAACATTTCCGCTCCCGGAGGAGACTACAAGACTGATTCGTCATACGGCGGAGTATACAGCACTATAGTCGGTGAAAACGGTGAATCAGCATACGGATATCAGCAGGGAACTTCAATGTCCTGCCCTCACGTGAGCGGAGCCTGTGCTCTTGCTGTTTCATACTATTACGGCAAAGAGAAAAGAATGGGATTGACCGCCGAAATGCTCCGGGAAGCTCTGCTCAGTTCCGCTTCGGATGTCGATATTAATGTGCCGGAATCCTTGAGAGGGGAGATGGGACGAGGCAATCTCGATACCTATGCGCTTCTTCGTTACGTTGACCCGTCAGCCGGATATTTGAGCGCGATAGAAGACCAGGCGGTTTCCAAAGGTGGCATCGTCACTTTGGACCTTTCAAAATATTTCTTCTCGACAGCGGCAATCACAGTATTTATCCAAAACAAAGATGTTGTTGCGGCTACTCTGAAGAGAGGTGTGCTCACAATCACAGGAATTTCCGCAGGAACCACTGTGGTTACCCTGTCCGATGCGACGAGTGCAACAAGAAGTTTTACGGTAACGGTCAGATAGAAGAATGAAAGCATTCAAGAATATATTACTTCCGGCAGCGTTTTTCTGCATTGTCGGCTGCAGCGAAAAAGAACAGCCGGATGCCTCTTCGCTCGCTGCTCCGGAAGTCAGAATCACTTCCGTCAAAGGTGATTCCTTTATTGCCAGCTGGTCTGTTGTTCAAGATGCGGGTTCTTATACTTACGTATTTGACGAAGGCTCAGAAGTGACAACGAAAGACCGCTGCGTTGAGTTCAGGGGACTTGCTCCCGATACTGAGTATGTGCTTTCCGTCAGAGCTGACGCCGGTTCCAACTCCCGGTCGGCATCCTCGGAATGGACCGAAGTCCACGTCATCACAGGCGCCGAGATTGTGTTGTCAACACCCGCTGTGACTGTCATCTCTTCATTCAAATCCAAGACAATAATCGAATGGACGAAACCTGCCGGCGCGGAAGTCTTCGAATATACTTTTGACGGTGTGACTGCCGGGACTTCTTTGAACCGGATTGAATTCAATCACCTTGCAGCGTCAAAAGAATATGAATTCAGCGTCAGAGCGCAGTCATCAGTCTCCTATATATCTGATTCTGAGCCTGCTACCATAAGATTCGTAACAGAACCCGATGATGTGGATGTCCCTATTTTCGTATTCTCGACTCCGAAAATCGAAGGGAATTCTGTCACATTCGAAATTTATGCGATGTCGAATATCAAGTACAGATATTGTGTCGTCCCGGCTTCTTCATATACCGACGAGTCAGCTCTGACCTCATCCTATGAAGGAACCGGAACCGCTGAAGTTTCCCTGGCGGAACTTGAATTTGACACGGCTTATACCGCTGCGGCAGTCGGGATAGACGGAGAAGGAAATGCGATGACGGAAATTTATACAATGAACTTTAAAACAGGAGCCGGACAATGAAACATTTATTGAAAATTTCGCTGGCTCTTGCCACGCTCCTTATACCGTTTGTTTTTGCAGGTGCGCAGACTAATCTGACCATTAAGGGACATATCTCTGATGCTGCAGGCAATCCCGTTTGCGGTGCCGGAGTATTCATTGAAGGCACTTCAGCCGGCACAGTTTCCGACATTGACGGCAACTATGAAATCGGAAATGTCCCTGCAGACTCAAAATTGTCGATTTCGTGTCTTGGCTTTAAGGATGCCTCGGCCGATGTGAACGGAAGGACGGAAATCAACATAATCCTTCAGGAGGATTCTGTGAATCTTGACGAGGTGATGGTTGTCGCCTACGGAACTGCAAAGAAAGAGTCGTTTACCGGCTCGGCTTCAGTCGTCAAAGCTGAAGATATCCAGAATCGCGTCACCGGCAACGTCACGAAATCCCTGGAAGGTTCCGTCGCCGGCGTTCAGATGACTTCCGGAGGCGGACAGCCCGGTGAAGATGCCAAACTGCTTGTTCGTGGAGCCGGTTCAATCAATGCTTCGGCATTACCTCTGTATGTCGTTGACGGCGTGCCTTATGACGGCGCCATAAGTTCAATCAATCCATCTGATATCGAGAGCGTAACCGTCCTTAAAGATGCGTCTGCGGGAGCCTTGTATGGAGCGAGAGGCGCAAACGGAGTCGTTGTCATCACCACCAAGAAAGGTGGCAAGGACAAGGTGAATATCTACTACAAGGGCAATGCAGGTGTCTCATCCCGTGCCCTGAGCAGATATGACCTTCTTGATATGGATGAGTTCGTCGAGATTACTTACGAGGCACTTAGAAATGCGGCTCAATATGGTAGCGGAATGGATTTCGAAGCCGCTTCATCGTACGCTGCCTCAAACCTCGGTACAACTCTCGGCGGTATCAAGAACTCAGAGTACTACAATCCATATAAGAACCATACCTGGTCGGACCTTATTGACCAGACAACCGGCAAGATAAAGTCTGACGCCAAAGCCTCGTGGGACGGTAGCCGGAAAGGGTCTGATAACTGGATGGACAAGGTGTCCAACAATGCGGCATTCCGTACTGAACACGTCTTCTCTGTTTCCGGAGGCTCCGAAAAGGCGGATTATCTCCTGTCTGCGGGCTACTATAACGAGGAGGGAACTCTTACAAGTACTGATTTTACGCGTTATACCGGTCGAATCAGTGCAAACGTGCAGGCTGCGCAATGGCTCAAAGTCGGTATGAATGCCAATTTCGCCAGGTCAAAGTCTCATCTCCAGGAGGCCTCCGGCTCAGAAACGTCAAACGTCTGGTACACAGCGCAGTTTATGGGCCCTATATATCCTTTGTATCTGAAGGATATGGATGGAAATAATGTTCTTGACGAGAACGGCAATCTGCAGTATGAATATGGAGACGAAGATGACAACGGATATGCCAATAGAGTAAGTGCACAGGGTTTCAACTCTCTGGCTGAACTCAAGAACAATCCGACCGGATATGTAAGAAATGCGTTGTCCGGACGTGCTTATGCCACACTTGGAACAACGGATGAATCTTCTCCGATTTATGGTCTTACCGGAACGGTCAACTTCGGCTTTGACTTCAACGACTTCGCTAAAACCGCAGTCAGGGATAAATACCACGGCAATATGGCCTCCCAGGGCGGAAGTGTCTCCAAGACAAACAGCAAGATATTCTCCTATACGGCCAACGCGCTGCTCAACTACAACAGAACGTTCGGCGAGCATTCAGTCAGCGCACTTGCCGGAGCGGAATACTATCGCTACAACTACAATTATGCTTTGGGCGAAAAAAGCGGTATCGTGGATGGAATAGCCGAACTGGCTCCTGCCGTAACTACAATGACGAATACTTCGTATTCAAATAATTACGCAATTACATCCGCTCTTGCAAGAATCAATTACGGCTATGCCGACAGGTACTATTTCGATGCAAGTTTCAGAGCTGACGGTTCATCGAGATTCAGCCCGGAGCACAGATGGGGAACATTCTGGTCTGTAGGCGCATCCTGGAGAGTTAGCCAGGAGCAGTTTATGGCGGGCACGTCAGGCTGGCTTAACAACTTGACTCTCAAGGCTTCCTATGGAGTCCAGGGAAATGACAACCTCGGGTCATATTACGCCTGGCAGGGACTCTTTGATTACGGATGGGATAACGGTACGAGAGCCGGAGCGTTTGCCTCAAGCATAGAGAACAGGGATGTCACCTGGGAGAAAAACGGTAATTTCAATGCCGGCATTGAAGCGGCTTTCCTTTCCGGAAAACTCCACACGACTTTCGAGTACTACTCAAGAAAGACTCGTGATATGCTTCTCAATAACCCTCTTGCCATATCTTCAGGTTTCACGGGTTACGATGACAATGTTGGGTCTATGGTCAACAGAGGCCTCGAATTATCATTGAACTATACTGTCTTTGATAACAGTATTTTCCACTGGGACGCCACTCTGCTTACGTCTCTCAACAGGAACAAAGTCCTGTCTCTGACAAGCAGCCAGAGCTCAATCAAGGACGGCATCATAGTAATTGAGGAAGGAAAGCCTATATATACGTTCTATCTTCCAAAGTCTGCAGGCGTCTCTCCCGCCACTGGCGAGCAATTGTATTGGGCTTATTACAAGTATGAGGTCGGCGAGTCCGGAGCGGTTGTCCCGGTCAAATGCGACCCATACGTAACGGATGATACGCAGCTTGCGACACTCAGCAAATACTATTATGGCAGCCGTCAGGCTCTTTTCTCCGGAAGTTTCTCCTCACGTTTTGTGTTCCTGGGCTCAATCGACCTCTCTTTTATGTTTTCGTATTCTGTGGGAGGCAAGATTCACGACAGCCTTTATGATGATTCTATGAATGTGGCATTTGCAGGGAACAACTGGCATAGGAATGTACTTAGAAGGTGGCAGAAACCAGGTGACATCACGGATGTCCCGAGAGTGGAAATTGCAAGCGGCCGTCTTTGCTGCGGAGAGGATCTTATAGATGCTTCATATCTGGCACTGAAGAATGTGACACTCGGTTATACGCTTCCTTCTTCAATATCGTCCAAAGCCGGAATCAAGAAATTGAGAGTCTTCCTGACCGGGGACAATCTTTTCCTCCTCAGCCATCTTGACGGAATGGACCCGCAATACAACTTTACAGGAACAACAAGTTACACTTATACGCCATCCAGGGTAATTGTTG
>CAVJRU010000096.1:0-6330 GCA_963652025.1 bacterium | reverse complement strand
AAAAAGAGGAGTGACTTTTTGGTCACTCCCCTTTTTAGTTATATGTAAAATTGGTAAAAATCGTATGAGTGGTGTGATTACGCGGCGCAGGGGAGATTTTAACCGGAGCAACCTAAGGGTTGTGAGGATTAAAATCGAGACTGCAACAAAGTAAGCGCGCCGCTCAGGCGGTTTTTACTACAGTTCCCACGCAAGAGCTGACGCACCCAGAATAGCCGCATCAGACTCCTTGAGGGAAGAGTAAACAAGCTGAACCTTATCCTTCCAGATGTCAAGAACATTTCCGTTCATTGCCTCGAGGATAGGCTCGGTGAGGAACTCCTTGCTGCGTGCGAGACCGCCGAAGAGGACGATTGCCTCAGGTGCGCTGAACGCGATGAAGTCCGCGAAAGCCTCTCCGAGGAGATGTCCGGTGTAGGAGAACACACGAAGAGCAAGCGCATCGCCTTCCTTGGCAGCATCGTAAACATCCTTTGAAGAGATCTTGTCCAAGCCGCGAAGAAGCGAAGGCTCCTCGCTCATTCCGAGCCATTCCCTAGCCGTGCGTGCCACTCCGATAGCGGAGCAGTAAGCCTCAAGACAGCCGAACCTTCCGCAACCGCACTGACGGCCATTGTTGCGTACCACTCTGACGTGTCCCAGCTCTCCGGCAAAACCGTCGTGTCCGTAAACGACCTCGCCGTTGATGACGATTCCGCTGCCGACTCCGGTGCCGAGAGTAATCATTATGAAGTTCTTCATCCCGCGTGCGGCTCCGTAGGTCATCTCGCCCACAGCCGCAGCATTGGCGTCGTTGGTGAGCGCCACAGGAATGCCGCCCATCTTTTTGCTCAGGAGCTCAGCAACAGGCACAGCCTTGGACTTAGCCCAAACGACGTTCGGAGCCTTCTCCACCATTCCTGTGTAGTAGTTTCCGTTAGGAGCGCCGATGCCGATTCCGCGAACCTTTCCCTCAACGCCTGCTTCAGCGATGATTTTCTTCAGGGCCGCAGCCACCTCGTCGAGATACGGATCTGCATCCTCATAGTTGTCGGAACGGATTACGGTCTGCGCAAGTACCTGTCCGCGGGCGTCCACAACGCCCATTTTTGTTGTCTGTCCTCCTACATCAATACCGAGGACATACTGCTTGTCAAATGATTCTGGCATATTCTTTCCTCCTTCTGATTAGTCAACTGGAATATCCTTGTTCACGTTCTTGCTTCCGACAAGTCCGTAGAAAAGAAGGTATGCAAGGCAGGCGATAAGCACCCAGTAGCTCTGGAGTGAGCCGACCTTGTCAGCGATGAAGTTCTGGAAGAACGGAATGATTCCGCCGCCGCAAACCAGCGCCATAAAGATGCCTGAAGCCGCTGCAGTGTACTTTCCGAGTCCCTCAGCCGCGAGGTTGAAGATTGCTCCCCACATAATTGAGGTGCAGAATCCGCAAAGGGTCACGAAGAGGAGTGAAACAGGAATCTCTTTGCCGAAGAGGCCGATTTTTGCTGTCTCAGGGATGAAGATTATGCAAAGGCAGAAGACGATTGCAAGAGCGGAAGTAGATGAAAGCATACTCTTTGAAGACACCTTTCCGCCGATGAGTCCGCCACCGAGACGGCCGAGCATCATACAGAACCAGTATGCTCCGATCATAGTTCCTGCGAGAGCCGGTCCGACCCAAGGAATCTCGGAGAAATATACGTTTGCGGTGTTCGGGATGCCGACCTCAATTCCTACATAGAAGAAGATTGCAACGGCTCCGAGAACGAAATGACGGAATGAAAGCGGGCTGTATTTGTCCTTAGGGGCATTTCCGGCCTTACGTGCTGCCTTTTCCTCTGCAGTCTCCATATGAGGCTCAGGGATTTTGGTGAGGGCGATGATAATTGCGGCGAGAGCAAAGATTGCCATAGCGATGATCATAGCCGGAGCAGCGTCAGCGACAGATGCCGTTTCAACGCTTCCACCCACCAGGTAGCCAAGAAGGATCGGAGCGATTGTTCCTCCGATGGAGTTGCAAGAGCCGCCGAACTGGATAAGACGGTTACCGGTGTTTCCACCGCCGCCGAGAGTGTTCAGCATAGGGTTCACAACGATATTCAAAAGGCACATTGAGAAACCTGCCACGAAAGCGCCGATTACATAGATAAGGAATGACTCAGCCGGACCTGCGATCCACTGGATAGCCACACCCACAAGGCCGATAATGACGGCGAGAAGGGCTGTGAATTTGTAACCCTTACGCTTGAGGATGATTCCGCCAGGGATACCCATACAAGCGTATGCGATAAAGTTTGCAAGCGATCCCAGCTGTGAAAGAGCCTTTGCGCTTGAACTGTCTCCGAGGAACTGATTCTTGACAATCACTCCCATTGAGCCCGCGAAATTGGTGACGAACGCAATCATAAAGAAGAGTGCAAACATCACGGCAATCGCAAGGACATTTCCGTTTTTCTTACTCATTTTTTATTAAATTTTAGTTGGTATTAATTTATCTATGAATATGAAGACGTGACCTTCCTGCAAGAGGTAAGTCACGCCTTCTCATAAATTCCGCTCTAGAGTGAAGACATATTAAGGTCGTTCACAATGTTCTTGCCATCGGCGGTGTAAGCGAACTTCAGCCTGTCGGCATAAGCCTCCTCAACCTTTCCGCGCACAATCTTCATTGTGGAGTTGACCATATGGTTCTTGTCGGTGAACGGCTCAGGAAGCACGCAGATTGCAGTCGGCAACCACCTTTCAGGGAAGAGACCTGCGTATGCACCACCGGCACGATACTGGTCCACTTCTGACTGAATCTTTCCGAGCTGCATCCTCTTGCCGGCCTCTGAATCCGGAGCGACTTCAGGGTGCTCCTTCTTCATAAAGTCTGCGAGAGCCTCCTTGTTAGGCACCATAAGAAGCGCCACGTAAGGGTCCTGATTGTCGTGAAGAACGACCTGGGAGATGAACTTGGAGTTTGCGACAAGCGCCTCCTCGATTCCCTCCGGAGAGTATTTTTCACCGTCTGAAGAGATGAGAAGAGACTTGAAACGTCCTGTCACATAAAGATATACGTCATCGAGCATATATCCCATATCTCCGGTGTGAAGCCATCCGTCAACAACGGTCTCGGCGGTAGCCTTAGGGTTTTTCCAGTAACCGGCCATAACGTTCTCGCCCTTGATGACGATTTCGCCCTTCTCACCGTATGGAAGAGCCTTGCCCTCAGAGTCGCAGATTTTGATTTCCATCGGACGCACAACCATTCCGGATGAACCGAGGATGTGGTGGTCTTTGGAGTTGGCGGAGATGATAGGGGTAGCCTCTGAAAGACCGTAACCCTGGTAGATAGGAACTCCGATTGCGTAGTAGTATTTCTGGAGGTCGATGCCAAGAAGCGCACCGCCGCCGACGAAGAACCTCATTCTGTTTCCGAATGCGCTCTCACGGACGCTCTTGAAGAGAATCTTGTCGAAGAGCTTCACCAGAGGCCATCTCCAGAAGTCCTTGCCGCCCTTGTTATAACCCTCTTTGTTGTAAGCGATTGCGTTCTTAACAGCGAAATCGTAAAGTTTCTGAACCTTCGGTCCCTTTGCCTTCACGCCGCTCTCGATTGCCTTCTTGAAGCTCTTTGAAAGCGCAGGCACAGAGAGCATCACTGCAGGACGAGTCTCCTTGATTGCCATAGGGATGTTCTTGAGTGCCTCGATAGCGTTGCGTCCCTGAGGAACGGTGGCAATCGAAGCTCCGAATGACATCATAGTGTAGAAACCGGCTACGTGCGCAAAGCAGTGGTCAAGCGGAAGGATGATGAGCATAACGTCATCCTCGTTGATGCCGATGACGGAATGGGCCTGCTCAACGTTTGCCGTGTAGTTGCGGTGCGTGAGGAGGATTCCCTTAGGGTCTGCCGTGGTGCCGGAAGTGTAGCTGATGTTTGCGTAGTCGTCCGGACCCACTGATTTGTATCTTTCCACGAAAGCCTCAGGAGAAGATGCGAGGAACTCGTCACCCATTTTCTGAACCTCAGTGATGCAGATTTCTTTCTCGCCGTACTCAGGAAGTTCATCCAGAACGATGACTTTTTCCACAGCCTCGCAGTCGGCAAGAATGCGACGAACCTTTGGGAGCTGGGATGCGGAAGCAATCACGAACCTTGAGTCAGAATGTTTGATTCTGAAGATAAGGTCATTGCTTTCCTCAAGTTTAACTGAAAGCGGAACGTTCACAGCTCCGGCATAGAGTATACCCATCTCGGTGACAGGCCAGAGATTACGTCCTTCTGAAATGAGAGAAACCTTATCGCCTTTATTCAAACCGAGTTTCATAAGTCCCGCGCCTATGCTGTAGGCCATCTTACGGGTCTGTTCGAATGAAGTCTCAGTCCACACACCGTCAACCTTTTCGCGCAGGAATGTATTCTGGGCGTACTGGCGGGTGTATTTTTCAACAAAGTCAATAATAGTCAGTCTTTTGTCCATAACTATAATTTTAATGATTCAACAAATCCGGGCAGAGCCCCAGCGAGGGGAGGCTGTCCGGAGGTCAATTATTATTTGAAGAGACCGAAAAGCTCGGCGTCTATTTTGTCGCAGATTTCGCGGAAATCGTCGGGGTTATTCTCAAATTTGAGACGGTCCACGTCAAGGATGAGAAGACGGGATTTGTAGTCTTTGATCCAGTTCTCATAGCGTTCGTTCAAGCCTGTGATGTAGTCGATACGGATGCTTTTCTCGTACTCGCGACCCCTTTTCTGAATCTGGCTCACGAGGTTTGGAATTGAAGAACGGAGGTAAATCAGCAGGTCAGGCGGATTGACGAGCGACATCATAAGGTCGAAAAGGTCCGAGTAGTTCTCAAAGTCCCTTGTTGACATAAGTCCCATTCCGTGAAGGTTTGGAGCGAAGATGCGTGCATCCTCATAGATGGTTCTGTCCTGGATGATGACTTCGTTGCTCTTGGAGATTTCCACAACATCCTTGAAGCGTTTGTTGAGGAAATAAATCTGGAGGTTGAATGACCAGCGTTCCATATCTTCGTAGAAATCAGCAAGATAGGGATTATAGTCAACTGATTCGAACCTTGGAGTCCAGTTGTACTGGGCAGCAAGCATCCTTGTGAGAGTGGTTTTTCCGCTGCCGATGTTTCCGGCGATTGCTATATGCATAATTACTATTTTATATCTATATCGTTTTCAAACTGTAAACTTTCCCGCCAAAGTCGGGGAATTTTGTCAAGTCAGCACTATTTTTAATAATATACTTTTGACATACATAATCGGACAAAGTTAAGAATTACTTTCGTATTTTTGTGCGACAAAAAGAAAAATCGGCAAAAACAGGATATATGTGGCAAAAACAGGAAGCCCTGTGGTAAGTTGACGGAGAAATACCATAAAATCAGCCGCCGCATATTCCAAAAAAAAGATGAAATTATGATACGTATACAAAAATTCAGATTCAACAGTTTTGAGGAGCAGTCTTACCTTCTTTGGAGAGAGGATGCGGCGACGCCCCAAGCGGCCGAACCGGCCTTTGAGGATTCCGTACAGAAGAAGCCTTGCGTTGTGATTGACCCGGGATTTGACACTGACGAGGACTATGCACGGCTTCTCGACACAATCTCCCAGAAGGGACTTTGCCCTGTGGCAGCGCTCCTTACCCACGCCCATCCGGACCACACCTACGGGGTGCACCGGCTCTGCGAAGATTACGACATCCCGGTTTATATGAACCGCGGCGAGGAAGTTTCGATTGCGGCTCTGCCAGCGCTGTGCGCGAACGTCTCCCACGCCGTAACAGAGGATTTCTCGAACAGGATTTCTCTTGTTGAAAACTCTCAGCACATCCTTGTGAGCGTGGACGGGGTCAGACTTTCAAACGAGGAAGAATGCACGGCAAAAGAAGAGGCTGGGCTTGACATCAAGGTTCTCCTCACCCCGGGACACACCGCCGGCGGGGTCTGCTACCTATGCCGCGAGACCTCCCCTACTGAAGAGTCTGCAAGAATTGATGGCGAACGGGATAACCCGGAGGGCTGGAGAGTACTTTTCAGCGGAGACACGCTTTTTGCGGGATGTATCGGAAGAAGCGACCTTCCGGGCGGAGACTACGATGCCTTGATGCGGAGCATCTTCACCCAGTTGCTGCCGCTTCCGGGCGATGTGGATGTCCTCCCAGGGCACGGCCGCAGCACCACCATCGGCGACGAGCGGACCAAGAATCCATTCCTGCTCCCATTCAACGAGCCGGAAGAGGCCTAATAAAAAGCGGTCTACTGCGTTACGCTCCTAGCGAAAATCCTCACAACCGAAAGGTTGCTGCGGTTTTCGCGTCGTCGCAAGCCTTGTATCCCATCTTTTTATTC
>CAVJRU010000095.1:0-6463 GCA_963652025.1 bacterium | reverse complement strand
AGCTCGGGCAGCAGGCTACCAGCACGGCGCAGGCAAGCTCACAGGTCACCAATGCCGGACTCAATCTTATGGGTATGGGTATGAGTACCGCAGGAGCCAATATAACCAAAAAGGATTCATAGCACTATGCCAACTCCAAAGCAAGACAAGAACAAGCAGCTCTCCTTCGGGGAGCTTATTCAGCAGGCAGCTGACCAGCGCGCGCAGAACATCGAGACCGGCGCGGAAGCTGATGCCCAGGCTATATTAGACCTCGCGGAAAAGCAGAAAGCGAATGACGCAAGTGCCATAGAGCAGCAGGAGAAAATCGGCCAAACTCATAAGGATGCAGTCGAGACCGCCAATAACTCCTACTTCGATACTCTCAAGAAAGCCTATGAAGCGCGAATGGCAGAGTATGAGATGGACACGAAGAACGATGATGAGCAGTATCGCAAGGACACGAACAGAGCGCAGTGGATTGGTCTCACCGAGGTAGTGGCGAACATAGCCAATGCCATAGGCGTGGCCAACGGCGCATCGAATCAGACTATCAAGACTGTCTCAAAGGATTGGATGCAGAAGGCAGACCAGGAGCACAAGGAGCGCAAGCAGCGTCTGGAGCAGGCGAGGGAGAATCTCTCTGCACGCGAGGACGCGATGAACAAGGTGAAGCTCGAAGGACTTCTGCAAGCAGCCGGCATCGACCGCGAGAACGCACAGGCGATACTCGGGCTTGAAACGGCAGCGGCGAAGAACTACACAGCCGCCGAGGGTAAAGCAGCAGAGAGACGCTCGAGAGGTCGCGATGATGCCGCCACCGTCAGATATGAGGGAGAAATCAAGGGCGCGACTGCCGACAAGCAGGAAGCAGAGCAGAGGAGAGCGGAAAGCCGGCAGAAGGCGCAGTGGGCTGCGAAGCTCCGGATGGAAGGTTACAATGAAGATGGAAGCATCAATGAGGAATATATGGCCGATGCGAAGAGGGCAGCAGAGCTGAGATCATCAAGCAGCAGTTCGGGTGGTGGCATACCAAAGGACGCATTCCCTCTCACATCTGGGAACAAGACCTATTGGATGGACAAGGACAGCATCATAGCAACTCTCAATGCCAACTCTGACTTGATTCCGGCCGAGGTAATGGAATCCATCACGATGCTTCAAGCCGACAAAACACTCACTCCAGAGCAACGCGCATATCAGCTCTTGCCATATATGAAGAAGTATCCAAAGCTGGAGGAGGCTATGGCTCGCTCTGCCTATTACGTCAGCGAGTATAACGAGGAGGCTAAGGTTTCTGGCAATACGGAAATCCCGAACGTGCCGGCTTCCGGCGGCGAGAAGAAGGACGAGAAGGATAAAGGACAGGGCGGAAGTCGCCTATCAAGGTTAAACAAATAAGCATCTATGGATACTAACAAGACTCCGGAAAAGAAGTATATCGTGTCTCTCCTGGAATACGGAGAGACTGAAGTCTGGGACAGCGGCAGATATGAACGCAACAAGGATGACCTGTTCAAGCAATATCCCTATGCAGAGGTAAGCGAGTTGTTGGATTATGACGGGAATGCAGCGGACGATGAGCAGTTCATCGTCTCGCTTCCAGAATATGAAAACGAGGTTGAAGTTTGGAACGGAGGGCGTCTCAAACGCAATTATGATGACCTTATCAACCAATATCCTAACGCAAAGATTTTTCGCGCGAAGAACGTGGACTACTACGGAGACCAACTCCGAGACCTGGAGCGGCAGCAGGCGGAATTAATTACAAAGAGAGATGCTCTCAAAGAGAAGTACAAGCCAAGTGCTCTTGCCGCAAGCGTGGCCGACCCGGAGGCTGCGGCTGCTTTGGAATCAGTCGCAGACTTGACTCCGGAAGTGAAGGATGTGCAGGACCAGCTCGATGAGATTGGCAGGCGCATCTATGAAAACCCTGCCTATCAGAGAAATACCAAAGAGGGTATAGCAAAGATCGAGGCGCGGATACAGACAATGAGCGATATGCTGACCGCCCTCGATGAAAGTAATCCGGAAGCTGCCCAGAGACGCAAGAAGGCCATAGGGCTAAGTATGAACACCCATACTGTCGGCCTCGCTGCTGCAACGGCGGCGAAAACGGCAAAGGAGGATGAAGAATATACAAGAGATCACGCAGCTCTCGCTGCCGCGAGGATGTACTACGAAGATGCGCTCAAAGCCCAGAAGGCTCCTTCGCGGTATGATGATAATAAGACCGGATTCGGCAATTTCTTCCGGGGTGCAGCAGGCATAGCTCCGGAATCTTTGTCCATAGTTGCCCTCACGAAAGCATTGGGCGAGGGTGCTCCGCTCATCAAGGCCGTGAAGATGATTCAAGACGCGGAGGGTGATAATGCGAATATAATCGACCTCATATTCAATCATTCGGAGGAAATGGGGTACCTCTCATCTGCGCAGAAGGAGCTTGTGAAGGCATTCTGCGTAAAGTCCGCGGTCGATTGGAAACGCAGCGAGGATATGTCGCTCGGTTATCAAGCCGGTGCGTCCGCTATGCAGTCCCTCGGATATATGGCAGATTTCGCCATTATGGGAGGAATTGGCCAGAAGGCCGCATCCGCTGCTACGAAGGGACTTACGCAAGCAATCGCGAAGAAGTCTGTTGATATGGGGCTCGGAGGGCTGAAACGCGAGCTCGTTCAGGCTCCGGCCAAGTTCCTCGAGGGAACAGTCAAGTCCATAGTCAAGACCGCAGTGATGACACCTGCGATGGCTTCATCATATAGCAACTTCCTCAACAACCTCACGACTCTCGATCCAGAGACCGGCGGCGTTGACCTGTCCGGCAGAGCAATCATCAATGCTATCGGAGATGTGTTCATCGAGAACTTCTCTGAGAGTGCAGGTACGCAGGTCGAGGGAATCCTCGGCTTCCTGCCGGAAATGGCGGGCAAGGGCATAAGCAAGACCAATTTCGGCAAGTGGATTGCCGGAACGGAATTCGGCAAGCTCGGCAAGGCGTTCACCAACTCGCAGGCATCTAAGCTGCTCAGGCAGGCTGGATGGAACGGATACATCGGGGAAATAGGCGAGGAATGGTATGGCAACCTCCTGCGCGTGATGACAGGCGTGGATAAGGACGCTCTGAGAGATTTCGCCACCGTTGACCAGCAGATAATCACACTCACCTCGTTCGCTCCGATGTCCATCTTCGGCGGCGGCGTATCCGCTGCGCAGTACGGACTCGCGAAGAAAGGACTCGCGGCAAAGGGCAAGGCTCTTGCTGCCGCATTGACCAAGAGCGGATATGAGCAAGACCAGATAGAGGCGATACTCGACATAACGAAAGCGACTAACCCAACACAGCTCGCGGCGCAGCTCGCTCCGGTAGTCAATCAGGTGGCATTGGACAACCTGCCGACCTCGACCGAGGTGTTCGAAGCAGTTATGGACTATGCAGACGCAGTAGCTCGTTACCGCACGTTTGACGGAGCCTTTCAGGGCAGGGCGGAGCAGCTGAGGCAAGCAAAGCTTGATGAATTGAACCAGCAGGCAGGCCAGAGCATCGTTCGTAAAAAGGAGACAACCCTGCCGGACGAAAGCACGATGAAGCTGGAGTCCGTCCGCACAATCAGCTTTGCCGGAGGCGGCACGGCCTATGTTGTGGGAGAGGATGAGGGAGACCTCGCTCTGATGGATAAGAACGGAAAGAAATCCTTCCTGGGTAAGGAGCAGCTCCAGCGGATGATAGACAACAAGATGGCTACCGATAGCGGCGAGATACGCCTCGATGACTACCTTGATGCCGAGATAGCCGCGAGGAAACGGCAGGATGAAACGGTCCGCGTTGAGAGAGAGATGAACTCGCAGCTCGCTGATGCGCGCGCACAAATCGAGCGGGATAGAAAGCTCAATATCGGCACGGTCGAGAATCCTATCTGGGCTCCGGTCATCAGTATGGACTCCGATGGCGTAGTCGTTGAGAACCCAGACTCAGAGCAGGGCTTCGACACATACACTTGGGAGCAGGTGGCGGAGAAACTCGGTCAGCCAATCAATGTTCAGACAGATGAGCAGATAGAGCAGAGCGAGCAGGCCGCGCTTGAGGCCAACAGGCAGATGCACGATATTCTCAAGAGGTCGCTCGTAGTATTGACCAACGTCAAGCTGAACGGAGCAACCTATACCGGGAACTCAATTCTCACCGATGATGGCAGGTTGCTTTTAGGTGTAAGGGATGACCAAGGAAATGAGTCCTTCATAGACGCGAAAGATGTCAACCCTGCCGACCTTGACTACCTCATCGAGGAGGCAGGAAGCGTTATGTCGGTAGAAGAGTCCGGGGCTCCAGCAGAGCAGCAGCAGGAACCGGAACAGGCCGCAGAGACTCCTGCACCGGAAGAGAACGCAGATGGTGCAGAAAATACACAACCTGCCGAGGGAGCGGAAGAGCAGCAGCAGGCTCCGGAAGAGCCGCAGCAGCCGGCATTGGTGGACTACAAGGGCAATCCTCTGCCGACCAAGACCGTCAACGGCGAGACCGTTGTGGATGAAGCTGCGCTCTGGAACAGGGATGCTAAGGCGTGGGCACTATGGAACGATGAGAAGCGGCAGGACAATGGCGAGAACTCAAAGAAGTATATCGGCACCGTCATCAAGGGACTTGAAAGCAGCATAAAGAAAACTACCAAGACATACGAAAAGGAGACTAACTTCGACAAGCGCGCTCAGCTGGAGGCATCGATAGCTGCCGACACGCAGAGACTCGCAGAGCTCCAGGGCTTGCTCGCTGACTATGCGCAAGCCGCAGAGCAGCGCAACGCGGAAGCACAGGCCGCTGCCGCAGAGAAGAACCGCCTCGAGATGGAAGAGGCACGCAAGAAGCTCGAAGAATCCCGCAAGGGTAAGGTGGCCGACTTGGCGAAGCACAACACCGAGTCCCTGCAAGAGATAAAGAAGAAGTGGGATGACGCACCGAAGGAAGTGGGATATGATGATGAGATTGTCCTCTCGGACGGCTCATCCGTCAAAGGTCACTATGTTCTGACCGAGGCGTTCGCTCCAACTCCGTCACACGATGCGAGAAGCGGATATGCTATGACAAAGGGCTTCCCAGTCGATGCGAACGGCAGGACGGTCAATGACCGCGACTATGAACACGACAAGGCCGCTCAGAGGCAGGTGGAGCAGAAAGCGCAGTCTTATGACCAGAGAGCATTACAGACTCCGGTCGTGGTGAGCTCGGACGGCATTGTCCTCTCGGGTAATGACCGCACTATGGCATCGCAGCTCGCCGCCACCAACGGCACGGATACGAAATACACCGACTACCTCAAGTCGCACGCGGGGAAATACGGATTCACCTCCGACCAGATTGAGGGGTTCACGAATCCGAGAGTGGTGTTCGTTCCGGATGAGGCTATGCCTTACACCACTGACACGTTCGCTCGCTTCAACGGACGCGAGACCAAGAGCCAGAGCCGTACGGAGAAAGCGGTCAAGGCCGGCAAGACCATTGACGCGACTACGATAGACCTTATCGCACGCATCATTGACGGATTCGATAGCATAGCGGAAGCCTATGCGGATGAGTCCGCAGTGGCGCGCATTGTCAGCACGCTCGTGGCTGCCGGAGTCATTCAGGAGAACGAGGTCGAAGAGATGATGGACGGAAAGCAGCTCTCCGGAACAGGAAAGGATAGAGTCGAGACCATTATGCTCGGCGCAGTCCTGAGGGAGGATGCTCTGCGCTGCGCTATGCAGGACGGAGCGGTAAGGCGCAGCATTATGTCTGCCCTTATGCAGCTGCTCGGAAACAACACTTTGGGCAGCGACTACTCGCTCATCGATGAATTCAACGATGCCATTGTGCTGCTCTATCAGGCAAAGGCCAGCAAGCTCGTGAAGATTGGCGAGAGTATGGCGAACTTTATGAATCAGCCGGTGCTCGAGGGATTCGGAGAGAATCCGGTCTATTCCGCCACCATTCAGATGATTGCGAACGTTATCAACGGCACGAAGCTGAACGGATTGAAAAATCTGCTATCTTTGTACAACACCAGAGCAGCCGAGGCCGCGAGCGGTCAGATGGATATGTTCCTCGGCGATGTCGAGAGCAAGGAGTCGATAGTCAAATCAATACTTGATAAATATGGATACAACACAGAAACCTACAACGCAGAATCCGGAGAGCAGTCAGCCGCAGGAGCAGAGTCAGGAGGAGAAGAGGAAAGCGGAAGTGCAGAAGAACAAAATGATTCTTCTGTTCGGAGCGATGCAGGAGATGAACAAGCAGAAGTAGAGCAGCAACCTGCCGAAACTCCGCAGGAGCCGGAGAGTATCGACAAGCAGATTGCGCACCTCGAAGAAATCAAGGACAATCCTGGAGCTGACAAGAAATTAGTCCAGGCGGAAATCGACCGGCTTAAAGAGCAGCAGGAGGAGACTCCAGCCGCCACCGAGCCGGAGCAGGGCGGGTTGTTCGATAATCAGCAGGAAGAAGAGACTG
>CAVJRU010000094.1:0-6580 GCA_963652025.1 bacterium | reverse complement strand
TATTCTACGGCGTTCGCGCCGTGGCGTAACTTTTATAAAATTAACGAACTATTGAGGTAATTTATTTATCAATTTTCGACATTCGGTCTAAAGAGATGAAACGGGGTTTTCTAGTCCACCTTTATCTTCTTTTTGGAGAGACGACTTTTCTCTGCGCGGAAGCCCATAACGTGGCTCTCAATGGAGGCCTCGATGGTGCTGGTCAGCTTGTCCGGGTCCTGCCAGGAGACAGCCTCGAGGAAGTCGCAGACAAGTGCAAGGTCTCCGCCGCCGTGACCAGAGCCCTTATACTCGGGGATGTCGGAGATGTCTTTGTTCCAGACGAGACGACGATTGCTGCGGAACTCATAGAGGGTGAAGGTGGTGCTGTCGCCCTCGATGTAGCCGGTCGTTCCCATAATCCTTGTACGGCGCCCTCCGTACGGGGTGAACGCTTCCATAGAGAATGCTGCCGTGGTGCCATCCTCGAACACCATCTCGCTCACGAAGTGGTCCGGCTGATTGTTGTCACAGTGATATACGCACCTGCTCCAAAGGTTCGTAGGATCTGAAATTTTGCTCATAATCTCCTTTTCGTCATTTCTGTCCTTGAGGTCAAAGACACCGAGGAAGGCCTTGCGGCGGACATAGATGTCGATTGTGGAGAACGGGCACGTGCTCTCGGCCGGGCAGCCGTCGGTGCAGTGAAGCGGAGCTCCCTCCGGCGCGTTCTCAGCCTTGAACCAGGTCAGCGAGCCGTCAGCGACGATGCTCTTGCAAGGTTTACCCACGAACCAGCGCAGGATGTCAAGGTCGTGGCAGCTCTTTGCCAAAATAATTGGAGTTGTTTCCTTTGAATCCCTCCAGTCTCCACGGACATATGAGTGGGCCATATGGCGACAGTCAATCGGCTCCATATGCTGAATACTGATGAGCTTGCCGATTCTCCCGGATTTGATGGTCTGGTACATAGCCCTGAAATATGGGCTGTAGCGGAGGACGTGACAGACAGCGACGATTCTTCCGTATTTTTTTGCCTGACGCTCGATGGCCTTGCACTCCTTTTCGGTCTGTGCGGCCGGCTTCTCCAAAAGGACATCATAGCCCATCTCAAGCGCCTTCATACAAGGTCCGTAGTGGGTATTGTCCGGGGTTGAGACAATCACGGCATCAGCGAACTTAGGAACAGCAAAGACTTCGCTCCAGTCTCCGAAACGATGCTCCAGGGGAATGGAGAACTTGTCCCCCATAGCCTTCTTGCGGCTTTCGCGGATGTCGGAAACGCCCACAACCTGCATACAGTCAGGAAACTTCTTGGCATACTCCGTGTATGTCCTGCCTCTATTTCCCGCTCCGATGACGACAACTTTCACTGGACCGTTCTTAACATTCGCCTTCAATCCTTTCACCGGGAAATCCAGTTCAGGAGAAGTCGCACTCGAAGACGGAGAGGCTGCGGCTGATTCAGCTTCCGCTCCGGTCAATTTTCCGGCCGCACGAAGACGGTCCTCAGCACCAAGAAATATAGTACCAGCGGTGATGACGCCGAGGCTTTGGAGAAATTCTTTTCTGTCCATAGTTATCAATAGTTCGTTAAAAATTTAACAATTATATAATTTTCAAATACTTACAATAACAATAGCCCGTATCGGGACGCCTTGCGGCACCTCTCGAACGGCATAGAATAAAGGCCGAATTATCTTTTGGAGGTGACTTCCTTCTCGTATCGCTGGATTTCTTCGATAAAATCCGTAGAGGCGGGAACGCCGGCGCGGAGGCAGTACTCGTCGTAGACAGCGTTCCACGGGAGGGCTTTGCACTCTTCCTCAAGGGCGAGGACCTCGAAATGGCGGTCCTCCAGCTCGTATTTGGAAATGAGCTCCTTAGGCTCAAGAAGGGCGCGGAGCATCGATTTCTGTGCGGCGCGGGAGCCGACGACGTAGGCGCCTACCCTGTTCATCGCCCCGTCGAAGTAATCAAGGCCGTAGTGAACCCTGTCAAGGGCACCTGCGCGGACGATTTCCGCGAAGAGTTCGGTGGTGTTGTCGTCCATAATGGTGACGTGGTCGGAGTCCCAGCGAACCGGACGGCTGACGTGGAGCATAAGCTCAGGGACAAAGCACAGAAGGGCTGAAACCTTGTCAGCAGGGCTCTCGGTCGGGTGATAGTGGCCGGTGTCGATGGTCGGGATTTTACCGTTCTTTGCAGCGTAGGCTGTGTAGAAATCGTGGGAGCCCACGGTGAAGCTCTCCAAGCCGATTCCGAAGACCTTGCCCTCGATGCAGTCTTTCATATTCGCTTTCTTCTCGGAGAAAATCTCGTCAAGCGACTCCTTCAGCAGTCTGCGGTAAAGGTAGTGGTTCACGGACACGTCCTTGCAGCCGTCGTGTACCCAGAGGTTCATAATGCAAGGGTCGCCCTGAGCGCGTCCAATCTCCTCGGCGATGTCTCTGCAGCGCTTTGTGTGCTCAATCCAGAAGTCCCTGATGCCCTTGTCGGGGTTTGCGAGGGAGAGGTTTCCGCTCTTTGGGTGGGAGAATGAGGTGGAGTTGAAATCCAGAAGGGTGTTGTTCTGCTTTCCCCACTCAATCCAGCTCTGGAAATACTCCGGAGTCACTTCGTCCCTGTCCACGACTTTACCCTTGAAGTCGCCGTAGATTTCGTGAAGATTGAGCCTGTGGGTGCCCGGGATGAGGCTTTTTGCCTTGAGGATGTCGGCGCGGAGTTCGTCGATGTTGCGTGCCGCTCCCGGGTAGTTACCCGTTGTCTGGATGCCGCCCGAAAGCGCCCCAGCCTGCACTTCAAAGCCCTTCACGTCGTCCGCCTGCCAGCAGTGCATACTTAGATGGAAGTTGTCCATCTGGGCGAGAACTTTTTCCGTGTCAATTCCAAACTGGGCATAGCGTTCCTTTGCAATCGCGTATGCTTTTTCGATATTTTCCGTTTTCATATTTTGTTTTGTTATATTTTGATATTCAATTATTTGTACCAGAATATATGCTCCCTCCCCCGGGATATATTTATTCGCGTCTATTCCTCCCCTATTATACATAGATATCGCCCGTAGGCGGCGTCCCAGAGGGCCTCGTCGCGCGGATAGAACCTCCGGAGAGACGGGTCTTCAGAGAGGGCTGCACGCATTGAGCCCATCGTCGGAGCAAAACCCAGGGCGACAAACTGCGCCATCAGATTTCCCACGGTCGTAGCCTCGGAAGGTCCAGCCACTACCTCCATCCCCAAGGAAGAGGCAATCATCTGGTTAAGAGCCTCATTGCGCGAGCCTCCCCCGATGACATTGAGCCTTTTTATATTCTTGCCGGACAGCACTTTCAGTCTTGAAAGCACCAGGCGATATTTCAGCGCAAGGGAAGAAAATATGCAGCGGACCATCTGCTCGTCGCTCTCGGGAACAGGTTGGGAGTGCGCGGCACAATAGGCCCGAATTGCCGAAGGCATATCCTCTGGGTTCGCGAACGACGGGTCATCCGGGTCTATAAGGCTCCGGAAAATGCCGGAAGCGGACTGCTCCTGACTGGAGACCTCACCCGCGGCGCGCCCGTTAACCTTAAGGCCATCTGCACCAAAACCATCTGCACCAAGGCCATCAGCACCCTGGAGCATCGAGGCAATCTCCCCGTAGCCATACTCCCTCCCCTCTTTTTTCCAAGCCTCGCGGCACCGCTCCAGCAGCCACATTCCGGTTATATTCTTCAGAAAGCGGATGTTCCCTTCGGCACCGCCTTCATTGGTAAAATTCATTTCAAAGGACTCCCCGGTCACAATCGGGCCCGGAGTCTCAACGCCCATCAGCGACCACGTTCCGGAGCTCAGGTAGGCAAAATCCTCATCCTCGGCAGGCACAGCGGCAACAGCCGACCCGGTGTCGTGCCCCGCAACGGCAACGACCCTCACTCCGCGCGGAAGTCCCGTCTGGGAGGCGACCTCAGGGGTGATTTCCCCGATGACTTCGCCCGGCATCACAAGGCGCCCGAAAAGCTCCCGGCGCACTCCCGCAGCAGCGAGGACCTCGTCGTCAAAATCGTGCGTCGAAGGATTCATAAGGGCGGAAGTGGAAAGGATGGTGTACTCGCAGACTTTCTCTCCGCTAAGAAGATAAGAGACAGCATCAGGAATAAAAAGAAGTCCGCTGGCCGCCTTCAAAGCCGAATTATCCTCTTTCCCGAGAGCATAGAGCTGGAAGACTGAGTTGAAATCCATAATCTGGATGCCTGTGCGGCGGTAGAGGTCTTCGCGGGGAATGAGGCGGAAAAACTCGGAAGGAATGCCGGAAGTGTAGGGGTCGCGGTAGGAACGAGGCTGGGAAAGGATGTGCCCGTCGGAGCCTAAAAAGACGAAATCCACGCCCCAGGTGTCCACGCCTATGGTCTCGATTCTAACTCCGAGCGACGCTGCAGTGGCGGCGGCTTTTCGAAGCCCCTCAAGGATTTCTCTCCATAGCGCCCAAAGGTCCCAATACTGCCTTCCTTGAACTTTCACAATATGGTTCGGGAAGCGGTGGACTTCCTGGATTTGAATATTTTTGCCACGGAATGTGCCCAAAACTATGCGGCCGCTTGTCGCGCCAAGGTCAATCGCTATTGAGGAAGAATTTGATTCCATTTGATGCTCTTCATTATGTGGTCAGCAGAATTTCCTTTCCCCGCATCTCAACAGAAAAAACAGGGCAGAGTGCTTCTGCAGCGAGTACAAAGGAACTCAATCCGGCCCACATCCCGCGCATCTTTATGCCTAAAGAATTTTGTTTTTTGATTTTACAGAAAATCCTTACTAACTTCGCCAACGATATGGGAAAAATTCAAAGCATAAAATATCTTATCAGCACCCCGAAGGACGAAAAATGGGGAATCGTAGTCAACACAGCCGGCACGCAGACGGTCGAAAAAGGCTACACAAGCTATCCTCCTGCCGAAAAGCACCCTGAAGGGTTTTATTTCGACGTAAAGAAAGGGAGGGTTCTGGACAGCTGGCAGCTTCTCTATATTCACTCGGGGAGAGGCGTTCTCTACACTGCCGAAGGCGAGGAAGTTCCAATAAATTGTGGAGAAATGATTTTGCTCAGGCCCGGAGTGTGGCATAGCTATTTTCCGGACCGGGAGACCGGTTGGGAGGAGTATTGGATCGGATTCAAGGGCGACGTCGTTGAGCAGCGAAGCAAGCAGGGTTTTCTGAAAAAGACAATCTACAGCGTAGGAGTGAGGGAAGATGTAGTGAATCTGTACAACAGCGCGATTCAGGTGGCTATGCAGGAACAGACGTCCTATCAGCAATATCTCGCCGGGATTGTGAATATGCTGTTCGGGCTGGCGGTCTATTACGACACCAACCGCACTGTGGCCGAAGATTTTGCAACGGCAAAAATAGATGCGGCGAAGGCCATTATGAAAGAAAAATTCTGCGATGACCTTAGGGCAGAGGATATCGCGAAGGAACTGGGGATGAGCTATTCGTGGTTCAGGAAAAAGTTCCGGGAATACACGTCCATCTCCCCCGCCCGCTACATCCTCAGCCTACGCATCCAGGAAGCCTGCCGTCTGCTGACCGAATCTTCCCTGAGCATCAAGGAGATAGCCTACAGCGTAAACTTCGACGACAACGCCTATTTCTCCGCAATGTTCCTCCGCGAAGTCGGAATGACCCCGAAGGAGTACCAGCGCAAATTCCGCGTCAATTTCCTGAAAGAGGTTCAGTAAAAAGCGATCAGAAAGTCAGATTGCACAGGTCCTGTCCAAGACGGTGAAGGGCGTTCTGAATCTTTTCCGCCTGCTTCTTCCGAGGCTTCGATTTCCCGTGTGCATAGGCCCACATCTGTTTGGGGTTGATTCCAGCCATCCGGCCGATGCCGGTAGGAGTCATTATCCCGTCGTAATAGTTCATAAGCGACGGCACATCAATCTGATACTCGAACTCATAGTCCTCATCCAGCCACTCTGGCCAGCACCCGGCCTCATCCTTGCCGATTTCCTTTGTCAGTCTGATGGTCTCCATCATCTCGGCCTTCGCCTCCTCTACGCTCTCCCCGCCCCCGAAAAACATCGGAGAGTCAACGCAACTTGCGCTGTAAAAACCATCCTTAGCCCGCTCAATAATAACTTTCACCTTTCTCATAATCCCATTTCTCCTTTAATTTTCAAGAACAGCCCCAATTTAATCTCTTTACTTCCGTGATTCGGAACTGGAAAGGTCACATTGCCTTTTTTGTAAATGATGTGGCTACCGCTCTGACGGACAGCCACCCATCCACTCCTTCGAATCAACCTGTGTAATTCAGAATATTTCATTTAGTTCCGCAAAATTATAGATTATTTTCTACTATTTCAACAAATCGTGTATATTTTTCTATTATCGGTATCACGATGTTGTGGCGGAGATAAAGATAGTGGTCAAGGGAGCAAACAGGCTTTGAAAAAAAGAAAAATCATTTTCGATATTTTTTAATCCACATATAAAAAAGATATAAAACAACGCCTCCAGACGTCCTAAATTCATTTTCGACCGCCTCCTTTTTTTTTGCGTATATACAAACTAAAAAAGAGGAGTGACTTTTTGGTCACTCCCCTTTTTAGTTATATGTAAAATTGGT
>CAVJRU010000093.1:0-6641 GCA_963652025.1 bacterium | reverse complement strand
CGTGGCCCTCGGCGGCCTTGGTGGTCGGGGTGATGATAGGCTCGGGGAATTTCTGGTTCTCCACCATTCCCTCCGGCATCGGAACTCCGCAAAGAGTCCTCTTTCCGGCCTTGTACTCTCTCCAGGCGTGTCCGGTGAGGTAGCCTCTTATGACCATCTCCACCTTGAAAGGCTCGCACTTGTAGCCTGCGGTCACCATCGGGTCCACCTCGGCTATCTTCCAGTTGGGGATGATGTCGGAGGTGGCGTCCAGGAAGCGGGAGGCTATCTGATTGAGTACCTGTCCCTTGTACGGAATGCCTTCGGGGAGCACCACGTCGAACGCGGAGATGCGGTCTGTGACGACCATTACAAGATAATCATCTCCGATGCTGTAAACATCGCGGACCTTGCCTTCATACTTGGCTTGGAGGCCCTTAAAATTGAAGTTTGTGTTTGTGATTGCTTTCATAATAGATTTGAAAAATGAGCGCACGAAGTTAGCCTTTTTTTCCGCACTATCCACGAAAAATTACTACTTTTGCGCGACGAAATTCTCGCTATGAAATTCACAGAATCATCCATCCACGAAGAATGTGGAGTTTTCGGTATTTATGGAGTGCCCAATGCCGCAAATCTGGTTTATTATGGCCTCCACGCACTCCAGCACAGAGGACAGGAAGGTTGCGGAATAGTCTGCAGGGACGAAGACGGAGTCCTCAGACGAGTAAAGGGACAGGGCCTTGTTACCGAAGTCTTTGACGGACAGAAAATTGCCTCCCTTCCCGGGGATATGGCCATCGGACACGTACGCTACTCCACCACCGGCGGAAACTCCAGCGAGAACGTCCAGCCCTTCCTTTTCCACCACAACACCGGCGACTTCGCCCTTGCCCACAACGGCAACCTGGTGAACTCCGCACAGCTGCGCCGCTACCTTGAGGACCGCGGAAGCATCTTCCAGTCCACCTCCGACAGCGAAATCCTCGCGCACCTGATTCGCAAGGACACCCGTGAGCGCAAACGTCCGCGCATCGCAGCCATCAAGGACGCGCTCAATATGATGGAAGGGGCGTTCGCATTCCTGATAATGACTAAAAACCGCATCTACATCTGCCGGGACAAGCACGGCCTGAGGCCTCTCTCGCTTGCCAAACTCGGGGACGGATACGCCGTGAGCAGCGAGACCTGCGCGTTCGACGTGATTGGAGCGGAGTACATTAGGGACATCGAGCCGGGTGAAATCGTCACCATCGACCACAACGGCATCCGCAGCAACCGTTACTCCGACTTCCGCCACAACTATATGTGCGCGATGGAGTACATCTATTTCTCCCGCCCGGACAGCGACATCGAAGGCTGCAATGTGCACAATTTCAGGAAACAAAGCGGGCGTCTTCTCTATGGGGAAGCCCCGGCGGACGCGGACATAGTGGTGGGCGTGCCGGACTCGAGCCTTAGCGCAGCGATGGGCTACGCCGAAGCCTCCGGACTCCCGTACGAGATGGGACTTATAAAGAGCAAATATGTCGGCCGCACCTTCATCCAGCCCTCTCAGGAGCTTAGGGAGAGGGGCGTGAGGATGAAAGTCTCGGCGGTGAAAAGCATAGTGAAAGACAAGAGAATCGTGCTCATCGACGACTCCATCGTGAGGGGCACCACCTCAAGAAGGATAGTGAAGATGCTCCGCGAGGCGGGCGCCAAGGAGGTGCACATCCGCATCGCGAGCCCTGCGATAAAGAGCCCGTGCTTCTACGGGGTGGATATCTCCACTTACGACGAGCTCATCTGCGCCCACAAGAGCATCGACGAGGTCCGTCAGGCTCTTGGCGCCGACTCGCTGGCCTTCCTGTCCGAAGGGGCGCTTCTGGAGGCGGGACGCCGCAGCGAGCTCTGCCTTGCCTGCTTCAGCGGGAACTATCCGACCTATCTCTATCAGAGCATAGAAGACGCCAATAAAGACGGCAAATTCTAAAAGATGCAGATGGCGCGGACGGAAGGCGCGTATTTCGCCTGTATGTTAAACGTAAAGGCTGAATCGGCAATGTCAGGGTTAAAACTCGTGCATTTTACCATAGTAAGAGTATTGCCATAAGAATTAGTCGTGGTGTATGTTTCTGAAGACCAATATTCATCGTAGGAACTGTTTGTCATAAACGTGCTGCCTCCTGCTGCCGAAAGGGCGGAACTGATTGCGTCCTTATTTTTTTTGATTAGCTTCAGCTCGTTATTAGACGGCAGGATCCAGAAAACTCCCTTGCTCTCGCACCAGGTCTTTGCATCGGCCCAGGTGATTTTGCTCTTCTTGTCCAGAGATACGAGTTTGGTGGTGAACCCGTCAGAAGAAACAGACCAGACGACTCCGCCGGATCCGTTGACATTCAGTTGTCTGCCGACGGCGAAATTTGTCTTGACTTTCACTCCCCGCGGGCAGGTGAGCGAGGTGAGCGAAGCGACGTTTTCCATCTTCAGGGTGTCAAGTAACGGATTTGCGGTGACATCGAGAGAGGTGATTGCAGTGCCGCTGACATCCAGTGTCCTCAGTGAGGTGAAATACTTCAGGCCGTCAAGCGAAGCAATTCCGGTTGCGGAGGAACAGTCAATTTCAGTCACAAAGGCAGCATCCTGGTCTGTGAAGCTTCCGTCGCCGTCAACATCAAGATTCGCCTTGCAGAAGGAATTGAAAGCGGCGTCCGAGAAGGTGAGGGCCGTTTTTTTCCGCGGGGAAAGAAGGATATAGTCAGAGTAGGCGACAGCGCTGGAGTGAAGTATCCGAAGGCTAGCATTGGCGGAGATATTTCCGCGGAAAAAGGCTTCTTTGAGCCCCTCACCGCTCACCCCCACGCGCAGAATGCCATAATCCGGCGATGTAACTGATGTAATCGTGAGTTCAACTTCCTCCGTCTGAGCCTTGGTTATCGTATATACGGCAAGCATCTGGATGAGTCGCTGTCCTTGATTCCAGGCATTCGCGTGCTGCTCTGCAACAGCCATCGGTTGCACCTTGAAATCCAGCTCCGCCTCTCCCGGAGTTATTGTGGTCCCGTTTTCGGTGTAGGTCATAACTGCCGAACAGTCGGAGTATCTCGGAATGTATATAAGGGACTGGATGCGATTCCAAATCTCCCATACTGTAGCTTTGAGTTCCGCCACTGTCCTATTCAACTCGTCAAGATTATTGTCTAGTTCTTCTATCAATTCCGTGTGCTCCGCAAGCTTACTGTCGGTCGCCTTAAGTTTATCTACAAGAGCCGTAAGTGTATCCCACATTTGCGACACTTTTGTTGACAGAGAATTATAAACGTCCATCGTGACATAGGTATCGCTCACCCAATCTTTGGTGGCAGCGTTAAGGCTGTCAACGTATGTTTTGAGCTCAGTGATTTCATCCTCGAGGTCAGAGTTTTCATTCTCAAGCACAGCGATGTACTCCTGAAGGGAGACGATTACATCGTTGATGGATGCGACCGCAGAGTTGAGGGCCTCGATTTTGTCCGTCTCGATTTTGTCCACCCGTGCGGTTAGGTTTTCAAGGTCGGAGTTTTTTGCGCAGCCGTAGAAAAGGGCCAATGAAGCGGCCATCGCGCCAAGAGCGTAAAAGAAGCGTTTCATAATGAATTAGAATTATAACTTTGTGTATATCAACATAAAGGAATAGCGCTTCAAAGATAATGATTTTTTCTTAACTTCCCACTCTATGCAGAGAGGTAGCGCGCCGTGCGGGATTCGGGACATTTGCACAGGTCTTCCGGAGTGCCTTCGAAAACGACTCTTCCGCCTCCGTCGCCTGCCTCGGGGCCGAGTTCAATCACCCAGTCGGCGCAGCGGATGACGTCCGTGTTGTGCTCCACCACCACTATGCTGTGCCCCTTTGCGAGCAGGGCGTCGAAGGAGCGGAGAAGTTTCTCGATGTCGTAGAAATGGAGTCCTGTGGTGGGCTCATCGAAGATGAACATAATGTTCTGGGCCTTTGCTCCCGAGGATTTTTCGGCACTTTGAAGCATAAAGTAGGCGAGTTTTATTCTCTGGCTTTCTCCGCCGGAGAGAGTGCTGCTGCTCTGGCCCAGTTTTATGTAGCCAAGTCCCACGTCCACAAGCACTTGCAGCCTTTCGGCTATCCTTTTGGCAGTCGGGTCGCTTTCCGCTCCGAAAAAGGCGATGGCTTCATCCACGCTCATTGAGAGTATGTCGTCGATGTTCTTTCCCTTGAAGCGCACTTCCAGGACGTCGGGTTTGAACCGCTTTCCGCCGCACGCCTCGCAGACCATCGTCACGTCCGCCATAAACTGCATACTGATTTTCACGAATCCGTCTCCCTGACATTCGGGGCAGCGTCCGCCGTCCTGGTTGAAAGAGAAGTAGGACGGGGTGTAGCCGTTGATTTTGGCGTATTGCTGGTCGGAGAGCAGCTTGCGGATGTCGTCGTAGATTTTGAGGTAGGTGACGGCGTTGCTTCTCGAGCTGCGTCCTATCGGGTTCTGGTCCACATATTCCACGGCGCTGATGCGGTCCGTGTTGCCGCCTAGGCCTCTGAATGTGCCTGGAAGCGGTCCGGCCTGATTGATCTGGCGGTAGAGAGCCGGGTAGAGAATGTCGCCCACGAGAGAGGATTTTCCCGAGCCGCTCACCCCGCTTACGACCGTGAGCACCCCGAGAGGAAAGCGGACGCTGATGTCTTTCAGGTTGTGATACATCGCGCCTTCGACGGTGACGGAGTAGTTCCAGGTGCGGCGCTGACGACTTGGACGCGGGCGCTGTCCTGTAAGATATTGCAGCGTGAGGGACTCCTGGCCGTCGTTGCTGCGTGTTGCCGCCCCTTTATCAGGAATATCCTTGCTGGGGCTGCTCTCTGAGGAGGCATTTTCTGAAGATGCCGTTTTTGTTGCCGCCCCGCGCAAAGCATCCTCCAGACGGCCCTGGAAGACAATCTCCCCGCCGCCGACTCCGGCACGCGGACCTATGTCCAAAAGCAGGTCGGCCGCCTTCATAATGTTCTCATCGTGCTCCACAACGACCACGGTGTTCCCCACGTCGCGCAGTCTCTTCAGCACAGCGATGAGCCGGTCGGTGTCGCGGGGGTGAAGACCAATCGAAGGCTCGTCAAGGATGTAGAGCGACCCCACGAGAGAACTTCCCAGCGCCGCCACGAGGTTCACCCTCTGGCTCTCTCCTCCGGAAAGCGAATTGGAGCGGCGGTCAAGGGTCAGATAGCCCAGGCCCACGTCCTGGATGCAGCGCAGCCTCATCACAATCTCCTCAATCGCCTTTCCTGCCACACCCTTTTCATAATCATTCAGCTGCAAGCTTTCGAAGAAGCCGAGCATCTGCTCCACGTTCATCCTCAGAAGTTCGTGGATGTTCTTTCCGCCGACCCTCACCCAGAGCGCCTCGCGTCTCAACCTGCTTCCGCCGCATTCGTGGCAAGTGGTTTTGCCGCTGTAGCGGCTCAGCATATATTTGTACTGAATCTTGTACCTGTTTTGTTCCACCCAGCGGAAAAACTCGTCGAGTCCCACGATGGAGTCTTCTTCCTTGTCGGCCGGGCAGCCCTTCCAGATTTTCTCCCTCTGCTCGTCAGTGAGGTTGCAGTAAGGCTCGAAAATCGGGATTCCATAGCGGTCGGCGTTGCGCACGAGAAGGTCCTTGAACCAGCTCATCTTCTCGCCTCTCCAGCAGGCAATCGCCTCGTCATAAAGCGACCGGCTCTTGTCCGGCACGACGAGGTCTTCGCTCACGCCGATAATCTCCCCCAGACCGCCGCAGACCGGGCAGGCCCCAAGCGGGCTGTTGAAGCTGAAAAGGTATTCGTCACTTTCGCGAAAGAGGATTCCGTCCATCTCAAGGCGGTTGCAGAAGTTCTCTCTTCGAAGCCCTTCAGCACTCCCCCAGCAAACCTCAACGTGTCCTGCGCCCTTTTCAAAGGCAGTCTGGATGGAGGAATGAAGCCGGGTGGAGAGTTCTTCTCCGATGCCCTCCCGGGAGAGTTTGAGCCTGTCCACAAGGAGCATAAGACCCTTTGGGAAATCTCCGCTTTCGGAGCACTTCATAATGTCTTCTATGCTCACCGCACGGCCCTCAGGGCTGAAAAACCGAGAAAATCCCTCTTCTTTCAGCGCGAGCATAGCCTCCACTTTGTCTTCCCGGGAGTCCCAGCCGATGTCCGAAAGGACGTAAACCGGAATGGACCCCTCCTCCAGTGACGGAGCGAGACCACGGATGAAGTCCAGCACGTCCTTAACGGAGTTTGCGCGCACTTCCCTACCAGATACCGGGGAATATATATGTCCGATTTTGGCGAATACGAGCCTCAGGTAATCATATATTTCGGTGGTTGTGGCAACGGTGGAACGTGGGTTTCGGATGTTGACTTTCTGTTCTATGGCGATGGCCGGGGGGATTCCTTCGATGGAGTCCACGTCAGGTTTGGACATTCGTCCGAGGAACTGGCGGGCGTAAGAGGAGAGGCTCTCGGCGAAGCGTCTCTGTCCTTCGGCAAAAAGCGTGTCGAAGGCGAGTGAAGACTTTCCGGAGCCTGAAATGCCTGTCACCACGACAAATTTGCCGCGAGGTATCTCTATATCAATATTTTTGAGATTGTTGACTCTCGCCCCACGAATGATTATGCTGCCCTCGTCTGCCATAGATTCATTATTTTTTTGCGG
>CAVJRU010000092.1:0-6690 GCA_963652025.1 bacterium | reverse complement strand
GCCGTCAGCCGTGCCTATCCCGTGCGAGTCCATTATGCCCTGTATCTCGTCCTGGATGCGGCGGTAGTTGTCCTCGATGACCTGCCGGATATGCTCCTGTATGTACTCCTCGGCATAGGCCTCGAGGTACGCCTGCTTCTCCTTGTCGCTGAACTTCGCCAGTTCCTTCTCGATGTCGGAGTCGGTGATTGTGTCCCTCAGACCTTTCCTGCGCAGCTCCCCGACGGCGAGGCTGTCGAGGGCGGCCTTGCGCATGTCGCCTTCAAATATGGCTTTCCGGATCTTGTCCTCGTCGAAGTTCGTCTGTCTCGGAAGCGGCCGGCTCTTCTCCTTCCTCGCTTTCTCGGCGGCCTTGTCCACGACTATCTCCCCGCAGAAGAGCTTCCGCTCGATCTTCGCCGTGAAGTCGTCGGCCACCTTGCCGAAGAACGTGCCCTGCGAGAGCGTCTCTATGCGGCTCGCAGGCAGCAGCTCGTCCTGCTGGAAGGAGTACTGCATGCTGTCGCTGTCGTCCGACTCCGTGAGGCTGCGCCGTTCGCGGAACTCCCGTCCGAACGCCTTGCTCAGCTCCTCGGCGGTGCGGCCGTTGACCTGCCCCGAGAGGATGTTCCCGACGGTGTTGAAGATGACGCTGGCGTATTTCTCACCGTAGTCGCGCACGAACTGCGTCTTGTCCTGCCCGCCGAGGACCACCGCCACCTTGTTGCTTCTTGCCGTCGCTATGAGGTTGTCAAGGCCCTTGATGACCACCGTCGGGGCCTCGTCCAGCAGGATGGCGCTCTTGAGCAGTCCCGGATGGTTCACGAGTTTGAAGAGCCTCGAGAAGAACAGCGCGAGGGCGGCCCCGTAGGTCGCCTGGTTGTCCGGGTCGTTCCCCACGCACACCACCTTCGGGGAGTCGGGGTTGTTGATGTCGAGCCGGAAGTCGTCGCCGGACAGCACCCAGTAGAGCGACGGCGTTGACATCCCCGCGAGCGGCACGGTCGCCGAGGAGGTCTGCCCGGCCAGCTGCTCGTTGGCCTTCTTGTTGAGAGCCTCCCGGAACGATGCGACCTTCGTCTTGACCTCCGGGTAGCGGGAGATGAGGTCGATGACCTGCTCCGCCGGGCGGCACATCAGCTCGACCAGGTGCGGGAACGAGCAGTACTTCCCGCCCTCGTACACCCAGAGGAACGAGGTGCAGCAGTCGATGTAGAGCTGGGCGGACTGCGTGAAGAAGTCCTTCTTGTCCGTCTCGGCGAGGTTCTTCATTATCACGTCGGCTATCTCCGTGCAGTCGGTGAGGCTCTTGATGTATTGCGGATTGAGGGGGTTGCACCTCTGGGAGTAGCGCGGGTCGTTGAAGTTGACCACGCAGAAGTCCGGGTCTTTTATCCCCAGCTCCCGGTAACAGCTTATGTTCTGCATAAGCATATTGTACGCGTCGTAGGTGAGCGATGGGTACTTGTAGTCGTAGATGAACATCGTGTAGCCCTTCCGGGTCATCTGCTCCATCATCGGCAGGTACACCGAATAGGACTTGCCTGAGCCGGGCGTTCCCAGCACGAGAGTCCCGCGGAACGGGTTGACGATATTTATCCAGCCCTTGTGCTCCTTCCCCTTGTACTTGTACCGCGTCGGGAGGTTGACGGAGTCCTTCGTGTCCACGAGCCTGTCGCACTGCTCGAAGGTCTCCTCGAGGTCGTTGGCCTCCCTGAGGCCGCCCGAGAACCTGTACAGGGCGAGGGACGCGGCCGCCACCGTGGCGAGGTAGCCTGTGAGGGAGGCCGCCGTGTATAGGACGGGGTCTCCGAATGGCACGAAATAGAGGACGATGCCGGCGGCTCCTATCGACGCTATCGGGATCCATCCTAGGCTGTTCCTCCAGCCGCTCCGGGGAAGGACGGTGATGAGGCTCAGAAGGAGCGCGAGGCCCTTCGTGGTCAGCTGGCTGTCAAAGACCCCGCCGCGGCGCAGCTTCAGGAAGAGCCTCACAGCAATAGGGTGGGTGAACCCGAGGCGGTCCCACAGAGGGTAGGCGAAGTACCAGATGTTCGCCATCAGGATCACCACCCCAAGGAGGATGAACGAGGCGAACGCCGCGCGGTTTTCCTGCCGGAGTCCCATAATCAGTTGACGCTGTCGTTCCTGACGAACATAATCGGGAAGTCCCCGTCGCAGCACCCCTCCTCGGCCATCTTCCAGTGGATGTTCGCGCAGGCGGCGGCGAACTCCTGCAGGACCGCCCGCATCCTGAAGTCCCCGTATTCGGAGATGACCTTCAGCAGGGCCGTCCACGCCGCGGCCGCCAGCACCGGGTCGGACGCTATGGCGAGAATCAGCAGCCCCGCCTTGTCCCTGTCATATTCCACCTCGAAGGTGTCCGGCTTCCCGGCCCACCTAAGCGTGAGCGGGACGGCCGTTTCCCTGGCCCCGTCCCTCAGCCATCTGTCCGCCTGCTTCAGCAGGTCTTCGACGCAGTCGATGTCTATCTTCATATTCTCATCTGTTTTTTCTTGTTGTCTTTCTTTTTCCTGTTCTCCCGGATGTCGCCGCTCCCGCCCGAGGAGAGGAAGGTGAACGCGGCGGACAGGGCGGAGGTGATGGCGGACTCGGCCGCGTTGAAAATGTCTTTCTCCTCCTTGCTTTCTGTCTCCTCTTTCCCATCGTCTGGAAGTCTTGCTTCCTCCTTCGCCGGCTCTGCGTTCTTCCCCGCCGCGAGCGAGAGGATGTCGGCGGAGAGCGTCCTTGACAGCTCGGAGGCCTTGAACGCCCGTTTTGTCCGGTGGTCTATTACCGTCGCGGCACTTGGCCGCCCTTCGGCGTCCCGGTAGATGACGATGTCCACTCCCTTCTCCTTCATCCTCTCCTCGAAGGATTCGTAGTCGGGAGACCGCCTCAGCTCGGCGTTTATCTCCGCCCTCACCGCGGCTTTCTCCTTCGTGCTGTCGTCGCCAAGGCTCTCGGCTATCTTCGCGGAGAGGGCCTCCGCCACGTCGAACGGAAGCCTTGCTCCGCTCACCGCGCCCGTGCAGGCGCGTCCCTTCCCGTCCAGCCCCTGGAACGAGAGGTAGACCTTCAGGTCGTCCCTGCCGAGTCCCTCCTGCACCTGCACGCCGTGGCATCGGAGTATCTCCGCGAACTGCCGCCGGGTGGTGAACCGGTACGAGAGCGAGTGGACGACGCACGCCTCGATCATCCTGAGCGTCTCCCCGCCGTTCTTCCTGAATACCGGCATCGGGGAAGCCGCCTCCGCCGGCTGCCGGGCCTCCTTCTTCGCCGCCCCCTTAGTGAACCCGTACTTCGGCCCCAGTTCGGTGACGAGCCTGTCGCAGCGCCGCTTCTCCCAGTAGTCGTTTATCTTCTTGCCTTTGTCGTCCACCCGCACCGAGACGACGTGCCAGTGCCTGCGCCCCGTGTCCTCGTGGCGGAACACCGCCCAGGGCTGCCGCCCGTAGCCGAGACCATCCATTAGGTCGCGGACGAGCGCTGGGATCTGGTCGTCCCTTACCGCATCGTCCGGCCCTGGGTTGACGGACATCTGGAACGAGACGTGCTGCGCCTCCCTGAGGGAGAGCAGTTCCCTGTCGGCGAGCGTCCTCGCGATGACCCGCACGTCCTTCGAGCCTATGCCGTGCTCGGTGACCACCTCGGCCACGCCCGCGCGCACCTTGTCGCCGTTGTAGCGCATCGTCCCGGCCGTCGAGGCGGAGGACTTGTGTATCTGCACTATCATATCCCCTGAAGCGGTATGCCGCCGCTGAGCATCTCCATCGCCGCCTCCTCGGGGCTGCGTCCGGAGCGGCCGATGACGTGCGTCACGAGGGCCTGCACCGTCGCCTTCGTCCCCTCGGACCCGGAGAGGGAGAGCAGCCCGCTGACGTACACCTCCGTCCCCGGCGAGAGCGAGTCCTGAAGGGAGAGCCTGCCCGTCGCGACGGTGAAGTCGTACGACGAGCGCTCCCTGTCCGCCGGCGAGTTCTCCGACCTCAGAAGGAACACGAGGGTCTTTCTGCCCTGCGAGAGCACCTCTCTGGGCGTCCCGAGGACTCTTCCTATAATCGTAATCTGCTGCATTGCTTCTGTCGGTTAATTGTTATACTTATGGTAATTGGCTTAATCAGGGTAATCGCGTTAATCGCCCTGATTAAGTTGGTTGTCCTCCTTTTCACCCTCTGACAGGCTTCCTGCGGCCTTTTCCACGACGGACTTCATCTCCTGCAGCGTGTCCACCATCTCGTGGGTGAGCACGTCGAGCCTCGCCGCCCTGCGGATGATGAGCCTCTGCGTCTCCCTGCCCGATACGCTCTTTACGAGGGAGTTCATCACCGCGACGGCCTGGTTGTAGTTCGCCGCCACGTCCCGCACCTGCTGCGAGAGCCTTCCCATCTCGAGGAAGAGCCACTCGGGGACGGTGCCTGCGCCGCCGGTGTCGACGGCGCCCGACTTAGCCGTCCGGCGGGTCTTCCCCGGGGCGGTGAGCCTCGCCCTCACGAAGCGGCTGACGGAGCCGTAGCCGGAGATCCTGCTGTAACGGCGGACCGTCTCGTAGTCCGCCTGCGTGAGCCTGACGTGCAGGTCCTTCATCTTTTTCCTGCTCTCTTCCTTTACTGTTCCCATATGAGTGTCTGTTGAGTTTCTGAATCAATCCCGGGAGGCGACTTCGGAGCTGCCCGTCCAGCCTGCGCCGGGTGTCTCCGGCGGCAAGGGTAGGAGCGCCCCCGCGCGCTCCGGGTCGGTGGGGCCACTCCGGAGGGTGGTGGTACACATCGACACTCCTTGCCGGAATTCTAGGGTGTGTTTTCCCGTTTCACCCTGCGGGGGCAAATGTACGAAAAATATTTTGTTATGTATTAAATCCGTTATCCTATTTATATTATTGGTTATCTTTGCTGAAAAATTCATTAGTCTCTCCGGCCCGGCGTGGGCGGAGGAAAAGGAGGATATATGGCAAAGAAAAGACAGAGGGACGGCGGAAAGGCAGCCGACGAGAGGATGATCGTCGCGGGAGGCAGCTTCATAAGGGCGCATTACAGGCTCCCTCCGCTCTCGGAGGACATCAAGAACGCGATAGTCGCGCTCTTCCAGTTCCTCGTGTCGGGGCAGCGGATGAACGGCCCCGTGTCGGTGGACGCGATGGACGACATAGCGGTCATCCACACCGACTACGGCGACGTGTCGGTGAACAGGGTAGAGCATCCGGTGAACAGGCGGCTCCAGACGAAGTACATCTTCACCGTCCCGATGCAGTTCTTCATCAAGGGGCGCAGGACGGACGGCAAGATATACAGGAATATGTCCGACGCGCTGAACGCCCTTGCGGAGTGCCGCTTCACCTTCGTGGACTCCGCCGACGGGCTGCGCCACACGACCAACACCGGCATCATCAACGACCCCGAGACGCTCTCCCCTCAGGAGGGGGCTGACGGAAGGAACACCATAGTCACCTTCTCGATGACGCGGTCGATGCTGGAGCTGCTTTTCGACGCCTCCTGCGGGTTCCACCGCTTCAGGGAGACGGAGTGTATGGCGCTCACGTCCATCTACGCCAAGAGGGTCTACGAGCTTCTCTGCGGGCGCGACGGAGGCTCGGTGTACAGGATGGAGGTCGGGAGGTTCAAGGAGATGTTCTGCATCACCGACCGCTACGCCCTTCTGACCGACCTCAAGCGCAGGGTCCTGGAGCCGGCGGTGAAGGAGATAAACGGTAAGACCGCCCTCACCATAGACTGCTCCGTGGAGAAGGGGGCGAACGACCCCGCCGCGAGGATCATCGAGTTCAGGGTGCTGCGCAACCCGGCCCTTCTCGCCGGAGAGGAGCTGTCGCGCAAGTATGTCCTCTGGCCGGAGGCTCGGCTGATGACGTTCCTCACGGAGGAGGTGAAGATGCGCAAGGGTGAGATCCGTCCGCACTCGCTGCTTTTCCACAGGGTCTCGTCCGCCCCGGCGGTGATGGCGGAGCTGCCGCGCAAGTGGGAGAAGACCTGCGAGAGGATCCCCCAGGACGGCGCGGACAGGGTCTCTCGTGAGATGGTCCGAAAGGAGAGGGTGGCGCATTTCATAGCGTCGCTTCAGGGGATGCTGGACGACTACGGACTCTGACGCGTCCGTGCGGACTCTCTTGAAACCTCGTGCTATTTGTCATAATTCCGCACGTGGCCGTACGCGTTTTTACGGAGTTTCGTGTCATCTGATGTCATTTTCCGGAAACTTTCGCGATGTTTTGAGGCCGATGTGGCTCTTTGTGGTAAAATCCGGCACATTCTGTGGCCCGGAACCGGCCTCCGGAGGCTCTGAAAACCTCGTGCTTTTTGTCATATTTTTTCTCCGGACATCGTGCTATTTGTCATAATCCGGACTCGGAACCTCGTGCTATCTGTCATAAAACCTCGTGCTATCTGTCATAATTTTCCGGGAATATGTCCTTGTAAGAGGCTGTCTCTGAAAGAGATGCGGAAATGCGAAAAGAAGTGGTAGTATATTAGTATGTATACTAATTGGTAAGTATATACTTTGTTCCGGAAAAGCGGGCCCTTCGGGTACTCGGGAGGAAAGGGAAAAAGGCTGGCCTTTTTCCCGCACACGGAAGGTGTCCCTGCCCTCAAAAGAAAAAAGGTTGCGCTCAAAAAGAAAAGGCTCCCGGAGCGCCGTCACGACGGCCGGGAGCCTAAAGCAAGCATATATAACTTCAGAATGGGCGTGTCCGGCTTA
>CAVJRU010000091.1:0-6834 GCA_963652025.1 bacterium | reverse complement strand
CGCCATCGGAAAGAAAAAGAGCGCGGCTCCGTCTGAAACTAAGACGGCCACCCCGGAGACTTCCTCTGCGGAGGTCTCAGAAGCTCCAAAGACCCCTCAGGCCAAGACTTCGGAAACTGCCTCTACCACTGCGCCATCCCCGGCAGAGGTTGAGACGGCTTCTCAGGAAGTACGCAAAGAGCCTCGTGAGGCTGTGATTGAAGTCGAGAGGCTTGCAGGCCCTAAGGTTATGGGTAAGGTCGACCTCAGCCGCTTCGAAACAAAGAAGAAGGGCAAGAGGGAGAGAATTAAACCGGGACAGAGCCAGAAGGTGGATGTCACCAAAGTGGGCGCTGCGGCTGACGCTCCTCGCGACAAGGGAGGAAAGGGTCAGAACGGCGGCCCTAAAGCTCAGGGCGGCAACAACGCCGGCGGCGGAAAGTTCGGTAAGGACGCCCGTAAGGGAGGCGCGCAGCAGGAAGGCGGCGGAAAACGCAACAGAGGCAAGGAACGCTTCAAACCTGCAATGACGGAGGCCGAGACCGAGGAGATGCAGAAGGAGATCCAGAAGCAGATCAAAGAGACATACGCCCGTATGAACGAGGGCAAGGGAAAGAACAACTTCGGCGCAAAGCACCGTAAGGAAAAGAGGGAAGCTGCGGCAGACAGACTCCAGGAGGAGATGATGCAGCAGGAGATGGACAAGAAGGTGCTGAAAGTCACCGAGTTCGTCACCGTTAACGACCTTGCCACCCTTATGAACAACACCCCTGTCACCAAGGTAATCGCGGCTTGTATGAGTCTGGGACTTATGGTGTCCATCAACCAGAGGCTTGACGCCGAGACCCTTGTGCTTGTGGCCGAGGAGTTCGGCTATGAGGTGGAGTTCGTGACAGCCAACATCACCGAGGCCATCGAGTCCGAGGAGGAAGTGGACAAGCCTGAGGATCTCGTTCCGAGACCTCCTGTCATCACGGTGATGGGTCACGTCGACCACGGTAAGACTTCCCTTCTGGACTACATCCGCAAGGCGAATGTGATTGCCGGTGAGGCCGGAGGAATTACCCAGCACATCGGTGCCTACAATGTGGAACTCCCGTCCGGACGCAGGATAACCTTCCTTGATACTCCGGGCCACGAGGCCTTCACGGCGATGCGTGCTCGCGGTGCTAAGATGACAGACCTTGCAATCATCATCATCGCCGCCGACGATGCGATAATGCCGCAGACAGTCGAGGCAATCAGCCACGCACAGGCCGCCGGCGTTCCTATGATATTTGCAATCAATAAGATAGATAAACCGGGAGCAAATCCGGACAAAATCCGCGAGCAGCTCTCCAATATGAACATCCTCGTTGAGGACTGGGGCGGAAAATACCAGTGCCAGGAGATTTCTGCGAAGAAGGGTATCAATGTTGACCTCCTCCTGGACAAGGTTCTTCTTGAAGCCGACCTTCTTGACCTCAAGGCCAACCCTAACCGCAGGGCAACCGGTGCTGTCATCGAGTCATCGCTTGACAAGGGCCGCGGTTATCTTGCCACTGTCCTCGTGCAGAACGGTTCGATGAAGGTGGGTGACGTGATGCTCTCCGGAAGTTACACCGGCCGCATCAAGGCAATGTTCAACGAAAGAGGCCAGAAGGTGGACGTTGCAGGACCTTCAACCCCGGTTTCGGTTCTCGGACTCAACGGAGCTCCGACAGCGGGCGAGACCTTCAACATTATGGCAGACGAGCGCGAGGCTAAGGAAATCGCCAACAAGAGAGAGCAGCTCATCCGCATCCAGGGCATCAAGACCCAGAAGCATATGACTCTCGAAGAGATCGGACGAAGGATTGCAATCGGCAACTTCAAGGAACTCAACGTCATCGTCAAGGGAGATGTGGACGGCTCAGTGGAGGCACTTTCCGACTCCCTCATCAAACTCTCCACCGAGGAGGTGCGCGTGAATGTAATCCACAAGGCTGTGGGTGCCATCTCCGAGTCCGACGTGCTTTTGGCTGCGGCTTCGGATGCTGTCATCATCGGCTTCCAGGTGCGTCCTTCTTCCGGTGCGCGTAAGCTCGCTGAGAAAGAGGAGATTGAAATCAGGCTCTACTCCGTCATCTACGACGCCATCAACGAGGTCAAGGACGGTATCGAGGGTATGCTTGCGCCTGAGGAGAAAGAGGAGGTTACCGCAACCGTTGAGGTTATGGAGACCTTCAAGATTTCCAAAGTCGGAACGATTGCCGGTGCCATCGTCCGCGAAGGTAAGATTCAGAAGACTTCTAAAATCCGCGTAATCCGCGACGGCATCGTGGTTTACACCGGAGAACTCGGTTCACTGAAGAGGTTCAAGGATGATGTGAAGGAGGTTGTTTCCGGACAGGATTGCGGTCTCAACATCTTGAACTATAACGATATCAAGGTCGGCGACATTGTGGAGGCCTACCAGATTATCGAGGTGAAGAGGACTCTGTAGTCCGCGGACTGAGATTATTCCAAAAAAGGCAGATTGGGGGATGCTCCAGCCTGCCTTTTTGTCTGAATAGTAAAGATATTCGCGAAAGTAGTTTTTGTAAACAATGGGAAAAGCAATATTCGCCCGCACTGAGCTGCTTCTTGGAGAAGACACAATGGAGGCTCTGGGACGGGTCCGCGTCATAATTTTCGGCGTCGGAGGAGTAGGCAGCTGGTGCGCGGAGGGGCTTGTGCGCAGCGGGGTGAGGCATCTTACACTGGTGGACTCTGACCGCATAGCCCTCAGCAATGTGAACCGCCAGCTTATGGCGACCACCCGCACGGTGGGTCAGGTGAAGGTGGAGGCTCTCCGCTCCCGTCTTCTGGAGATAAATCCCGAGGCCGAAATCGTTGCCTTGCAGAAGATTTATTGCGCAGAAACCGCAGACGAGTTCAATCTGGACGAGTTTGATTACGTTGTTGATGCTGTGGACTCTCTCAAGGACAAGACTCTTCTGATTCTTCGCGCCTCGCAGAGTCAGGCCCGCTTTTTCTGCTCTCTCGGGGCGGCACTCAAGGTGAATCCCCTGAAGGTGCAGGTCGCGGAGTTCTGGAAGGTGAGGGGCTGCCCGCTCGGAGCGGCGCTCAGGAAAAAAATGAAGCGCGCCGGCACATTCCCAGCCAAGAAGTTTCTCTGCGTCTATGACGACGAGGTCCTTCCCAATCTCGGCCACAACGCTCCCGCCTCTGACTCCTTCTCTCTGAACGCGGGCGCGACAGACACCCCCTCAGCAGCATCTTCAACCCTCTCCTCGGCAGCCTCCCAAACCCTCGCAGCGACATCCTCCCAAACCCTCGCAGCGACATCCCAAGCCTCTGAAGGCCCCGGAGACCCGGAGCTCCTCAATCACGACTGGAGCACCTCCAAAGCCCAAATCAACGGCACCACCGCCCCCGTCACCGCCATCTTCGGAATGACCCTCGCAGGCCTAATCCTCCAGGATATCTACACCCGCACGCTGGGGTAACCGCCGGGCAGAGCGACAGATAAGATCCCGCACCGGCGACTTTGCCGCGGTCCGGGATTTTTTGTTTTTGCCGCCGGATTTATTATTTTTGCGGAATGAATCTTGGTGCTGGGAATCGCCTCGTAAATACAAGTTTTGCACAATGTCGGCTTTGAAGAAGTACATATTCAACCCCTCTACGCTCTCCTACGAGGAGGACAAGAGTTCGGCTACGACCAGAGCGGCCGGAGTCGTGGCGCTTTTTGTGCTCTCTTCGCTTGCGGCGGTTTTCAACCTTTGGCTGCTGACCGGGGTCCTGAATGTGGAGCTGCCTAAGACGTCGCTGCTGAAAAAACGCAATGCTTCTCTGCTTTCGCAGGTGGAGATGCTCGGGGCTGACCTTCGGGAGTCACGGGAAAAGCTCTTGGACCTCCAGATGAGGGACAACGACATCTACCGGACCATTCTCGGTATGGGACAGATTGCCCCAGAAGTGCGTGACGCGGGTTTTTCCGGCGCCAACCGCTACCTCTGGCTGGACGAGGGCGAGTACAATGCCCAGTTCGACAATCTTGTGGTGGGCACGGACGTTATGCTGAAAAAGGCCTACATCCAGTCCAAATCCTACGACGAAGTGGGACGGCTCGCAAAGCAGGCCGGCGATATGGCCTCCTGCGTCCCCGTGATTCCGCCAGTGAACCCCGATAAGAGCAAATATCACCTTTCCAGCACCTTCGGACGTCGCTCCGACCCTAAAACACATAAGCCGGCCTTCCACCACGGGCTTGACTTCGCTGCAAAGGTCGGTTACCCGGTCTATTCGACGGGCGACGGGGTGGTGGAGTCCGTGAAGTTCGAACTTCGGGGCTATGGAAATCAGATTGTCATTGACCACGGATTCGGCTACAAGACCCGTTACGCTCACCTGAGTTTCGTGAATGTCGCCGAGGGAATGAAGATAAAAAGGGGCGAGAACATCGGTAATGTCGGAAATTCCGGGAAATCCACCGGAGCACATCTCCACTACGAAGTCATCTACAAGGGTGTGGCAACCAACCCTATAAACTATATGGACCTGGAAATGAGTCCCGAAGAGTATGCGACGATGGCAGATGTGAGCGAGAGCAATGCCCAGAGGGTGGTGATTCATCCTTCGCACCGGAAAAAAGGAAAGAAGTAGGGAGGGGAGAGTTTGCGTAAATCCCCTGCAGGAGGAGCAATTTGGTGTCCGGGCGGGAAATAAATTACTTATATGACAAAAAAAGGAAGATACATATATGACAAGGACAGTCTGAGTTTCCGGAAGGAGCGCATATCCGTTGCGGGAGTCGCGAAGTGGCTCACGGCTTTTGTGCTGCTTTCCCTTTCTCTTACCGTCACGTTCTATCTTGTCTTCGCCCTTGTTTTCAATACAAAGGAAGAATCTGCACTCATCTCGCAGAACCGGGCCTATGGCTCACAGATTCCTTCGCTTGAGAAAAAATCGGAGATGCTTTCCGGGGAAATCAGCCGTCTGGGAGAGCGCGACGAGGAAATCTACAGAGAAATTTTCCAAACGGACCCGCCTCGTCTTGACGTGCTATCTTCCTATCGCCTTCCGGACGCACTTGACTCCATACCTGACTCTGACATAGTAATTTACGCCTCCCGTAAGGCTGAAATCCTCTCGCAGAAGGCTCAAAAAATCGAGGACAATCTCCTCGCCGTCTTGAAGGTCCTCTCCGAGGATAAGGACAATCTTCCTCCGCTTCTTTCTCCTATCACCGGGGTTTCATACGCCCAGATAGGGGCTTCTGTGGGTTCTAAGATCAACCCTTATTATAAGGTGGAGGTGCCTCACGGCGGACTTGACATCATCGCGGAGGCGGATGTGCCGGTGAGGGCTTCAGGTGACGGGGTCGTCGCTGGCGTCGTAAGGTCAATGAAGGGCCAGGGAAATATGGTACGGATTACCCATCCGGGGGGATATGAGACGGGGTATGCGCATCTTGCGACGATTACGGTGAGACCCGGAGCGAAGGTTTCCCGCGGACAGGTGATCGGCTATGTGGGCATCTCCGGGAACGCTTACGCACCGCATCTTCACTACGAGGTGCACCGCGATTCTCTCACGCTCGACCCGGTGAACCACCTTTTTGCTTCTGTCGGACCGTATGAATATGTGAATATGCTTATTACAGCGACAAATACCCGTCAATCAATGGATTAAGATATGGAAAAGATTCTTTATACAATCGGGGAGGTTTCCCGGGAGTTGGGGGAGAACACCTCGGCCGTGCGTTTTTGGAGCGACTCCTTTCCGCAGTTTATCCGTCCGGTGCGTAACGCCAAGGGTAACAGGATGTTCCATAAAGAGGACATTGAGACTTTCCGCCTGATTCAGTTTCTTCTGAAGACAGAGAGGCTCACCATAGAGGGCGTGACTAAGCGTCTTATGGAAGACCGCAAGGGGGCGGAGCGCAAACTACACGTCGTTCAGTCGCTGCTTTCCATTAAGGAACAGCTTATCGAAATAGCAGGAATGAAATAGCAGGTGCATTGCCATCTGATTCAATCCTACCCACCCGCACATTATAAGATAATGGAAAACAATACAAAACTTACTGTCGGCGATGTCATCCGCTTTGTACGCACCTTCGCGCCCGAAGAAGTGCAGGAGAGCTGGGACAACAGCGGCCTTTGCATCGGCGACGAATCCTCTGAGGTCACAGGCATTCTCGTCGGCTTTGACTGCACGCCCGCCCTTGTGGACGAGGCGCTGGAGATGGGTGCGAACCTCATTGTGACCCATCATCCGCTCATCTTCTCGGGGGTGAAGCGCATCAGTCCGAACGACCCCGTTGGTCTTGCCATCATAAAGGCCATCCGCGGCGGAGTGTCCATTTATTCCGCCCACACCAGCGCCGACAAGGTGGTGGGGGGAGTGAGCTGGGCGATTGCCGAAAGGCTTGGCCTGCAGAATGTCCGCATCCTTGACCCGGACACGCCAGGATATGGCCTTGGCATAGTGGGGGACCTTCCCTCTCCTCTTACCCCGGGGGAGGCACTCGAAAAGGTGAAAAAGGACTTCGGTCTGAGCGTCATACGTTCTTCCCGTCCCGAGGAGGGGCTTCTCATCCGGAGGGTTGCGGCCTGCGGAGGGGCAGGGACGAGCCTTATAGAAAAAGCACGCTCCGAGGGCGCTCAGCTCTATCTTTGCGGCGACGTCTCCTATCACCATTTCTTCACCCCGAAGGGTTTTATGATTATGGATATAGGACATTATGAAAGTGAAATAGATATTGTAGATATTTTATTTTCATTGATTACGAAAAATTTTCATACCTTTGCAGTTCGCATTGCGCGAAGTAAAGACACCAACCCGATATATTATTTCTAAGCGATATGGCTACAACAAAAAAGACTA
>CAVJRU010000090.1:0-7060 GCA_963652025.1 bacterium | reverse complement strand
GGACTGTTGGCGATCCATTGTTTGATGCGGCCTGTCATATAGCTCAGAAATCGGGACTGTCGAGCGTCTCCCTGCTTCAGAGGGAAGGGAACTTTGTATAGGTTACATCCGGGCGGCAAGGCTGAAGGAGGCATTGGACAACGCCGGAATCGTCAAATCTGAAAAGCGATGAGAGAAGAACTTGAATATAACATAAGCCTCGAGGAGAGGATAGACGGTTGGATGGAGGGAATCTCCGCCAGGTGGAACGAGGTCCTTCAGCTCGTCGGTGATGATGAACGGCACTATGTCATTGTTCAGGCACTCCTTGAACATAATGAGACGCCCTACCCTGCCGTTGCCGTCCTGAAACGGGTGTATGGTTTCGAACCTCTGGTGGAAATCAAGAATGTCATTGAAGGCAACAGGTTATCACCCCCGGGGACGGGGTTATTTGCATCGAAGCCGATGCTTTCCTGCGTGCCACAGGTGAGTTCAAGAACTATAACATTTCCTATAAGGGCTTGTCAATGAATGATATGTAGAGCTGCTTCGATAATCTTTTACTAGCAATTCGATTTTCTTCGGTAAGAAAAAGTCGCCGGGGGAGTATATAGATAGCGAAAAGAAAATTGAAGATATGGCTAATATTAATGTTAACATCACCGAGCTTCGGCAGGTACTCGACTCTACTCCCGCATCCCATAACATTATGCTTGTCGGCGCCCACGGGGTCGGCAAGTCTGAAATCCTCACCGATTACTTCCAGACGAAGGGTCTGGAGGTGGTCGTCCTCTTTCTCGGACAGATGGCTGACCCTGGCGACCTGCTCGGACTTCCGCACAAGAACGAGCAGACCGGCAAGACAGAGTTTATGCCTCCGTACTGGTTCCCGACCGACGGAAAGCCTGTCGTTCTGTTTCTTGACGAGCTCAACCGTGCACGTCCCGAGATTCTCCAGACCGTGATGGACCTGTGTCTCAACCGCCGTCTGGCAGGACGCCGCCTTCCTGAGGGAAGCCGCATCATCTGCGCCGTCAACGAGGGTGACCAGTATCAGCTCACCGACCTTGACCCGGCCCTTGTGAGCAGGTTCAATGTCCTGAACTTCCGCCCTACCGCCCAGGAATGGCTTCTATGGGCCGAGAAGGAGGGGCTGGACCCGAGGGTGACCGGCTTTATCCGGGAACACTCGGAGTGGCTGGACCGCAACCCTGATGCGAAGGAGGGGGCTGACACGGGGCTTGACAAAACTCCGGACCGCAGGTCGTGGAAAAGAGTGTCGGACATAATCCTGAACGTCAGCGATATGGGCGGAGTTATGTCCAAACTCATCTCCAGCGTTGTGGGTCCGAAGGCCGCGAGCGCATTCCTCAGCGACGTCGCGAACCGCAAAATTATCTCCGGACGCGAGGTCATCTTGAAATTCGACTCTGTCAAGACCACGCTTGAGGAGTATCAGCTCCATCAGCTGAGCGTCGTCAGTGACGGCCTGTACCGCTTCCTTGAAGTCGAGAAAATCGCCTCGGAAGACAGGGAGAAGGCGGTCAAGAACATCGGAAGCTATTTCGACTGGCTGGTCAAGGAAAAGAAGGAGGCTGCGGCCCATTTCGCGAATGTCTATATGCAGGACACCTATCCGGCCGCGAAGAGATTCCTTGCGAAGTATTGCGGCGTGCTGGTGATGTCTATGATTTCGTATGTGAACCATATAAAATAGGAGTGTATGGGCATATATCCTAAACTTAAAACAGACTCGGGATGGAAGACAGAATAAAAGCGATAATTCAGCGATGGTTCGTGCAGGAGCCGGCTATGTTTCAAGTCATCTGCACTCACGCTCTTGAGGAAAACAGGGCTATGAGCTGCCCGGTCCGGAGCGGAAAAGGGAGGCTGGAGTACAATCCGGATTTCCTTGCCCAGATGACTGAGGACGGTCTTGACGAAGCCCTGCGCACCGAGGCCTGCCGCATTCTCCTCAAACACCCATACGAGCGCAGACCGGACGGATGCAGCCAGCAGGCCATCGGAGTCGGCTCCGACATTGTCATCGGAGACAATTACGAATATGGTAATTTCCGCATTGACAAGCCTGGAGACTACGGCCTTGAGAAGGGGATGCCCTACGAGTGGTATTCCCGGAGGATTCAGTCGATGCTGCCCGAGGGTCTTGGCACGGGAGACGCGGCGAGCGGAGCCGGCTCAGACAGGGCCGCCTGTGAAGGTGATGGAGAAGGCGACGGCGAAGGCGACGGGGATGGCGACGGAACTCCGAAGGAGGATGAGAGGCAAAAGAGCGGGCAAGGGTATGAGGACAAACTTCGGGACAATGCGGAGCGGAACCACGACCTTGCTTCCCTTTGGGAAGAGGACGACCTCCAGGTGGCCCTAATCAACGGAATAATCGAGAATTGCCAGAGCTGGGGCTCCCTTGCCGGTGCCTTTGCCGAGAAAATCAAGGCTACCGCCCGGGCAAAGATAAACTGGAGAACGGTGTTCTCCGGCTTTCGGGCAAGCATACTCTCAAGCCGCCGCAAGACGACCCGTATGCGCCCCAGCCGCCGGTTCGGTTTCGACCAGATGGGCTCCACCCGGCAGTTTGACACGCGGCTACTTGTCGCCGTGGATGTCTCCGGCTCCATTTCCTCTGAGGCGCTTTCCTACTTCTACGGAGTCATCAACTCGGCTTTCCGCTACGGCTTCGAGAGCATTGACGTCATCCAGTTCGACTGCGGCGTGAGGGCGGTGCAGAACCTCAAAAAGGTCGCCAGGGAGGTTGTTGCGGTGGGACGCGGAGGCACTTCTTTCCAGGAACCCATAGAGTATGCCGGCAAGATGGGCTACGATGGGCTTCTAATCCTCACCGACGGCCTTGCCCCCGAGCCGGTAATCCCGGAGAACTTCCGCTGCAAAATCATCTGGGTCTGCAAGGATTCCCGCAGCTATGAGTCCTGCCACCGCTGGATGGAGAAATCCGGCAGGGTGTGCACGATGCAACTGGGGTAAAAAGTGCGTGGGATTAGAGAGAAATTGTTTATATATAAATGAGTTAGATACCAGCGGAAGTAAGAACTTAAGAAATTGAATATGAATACAATACAGACGGAAACGAAGGCGGATCTGAGCCCGATAGTGGACTCAGTCGCCGCTCAGGCGAAGGCAAGGGACCTTAGCGGGTATCTGGACAATAACACTTTCAGGCTGCGCCCCGAACTGATTCGGAACTTCATCTGGGACGGCGTTTGGGCTATCCTTCTTGAGACCGTGCAAAAGGGGGAGGAAGATAGAACGTTCGCCCCGGCCGAGGTCGGAGCGCTGCTTATCCACCGCGGGGTCGGCAAGGAGAATGTCCAATTTTCGCGGGGCAAGTTTATGATTCAACTTGAGCATTCCCTGTTCGTTCTCAAGCGCAACGCCAGCGGGAAAGTGAAGGCGGCGCCGTGCAAGGAGAACGGAAATTATCCGCACTGCTGGGTCACGGACAAGGACCCGGAGGCTCTTGCCGGGGCTATGCTCGCTTTCGACTCGGCGATTCCACAGATGGAAAAGGCGGTGGAGGACCTCGTGGCCTTTTTTCAGGAGAAGGCTCTCGAACAGGAGAAGGCCCGGACGATACGGAGCATCGCCGATTCTACCCTGAAGGCTTTGCTTGAGGAATATGTCACCCCGCTCGGCCTCAGAAGCAGATCTGAGATACACTTCAAGGACGGCAAGCCTCAGGTCTATCTCACACTCAGACAGGTAAAGCAGGTGCATATAAATGTGCCCCTGGATGAACTCGCGGCGCTTCTTGAGGACCCGGAGACCCTGCTCTCCTCAATGAGTGTTCTACCCCCGTCAGAGCCCGATGAGGACAGCGCAAGTGACTATATGACCCGGATGCGCCGCCTAACTCTACCCTTCAGGAAGGTGAGCATATAAACCTAATTCGCCGGGAGTAGTCTGCACTTTTCTGAACTCAGAGCAAGACTGATGTGTTTACATCCCCTTAGTCGTGGTCCTTATCTTTCCAAGATGGGCGCTGATTTCAAAATAGGCCTTGATGTCCTGTAGCAGCCTCGCCCGCCACTCGGGCGTGAGGATCTTTGAGGATGCCGCGCTGAACCTCAGATATTGCCCGGTTGAAGGAGAGCGGACCGCAATTCCCACGGAGTTGTTCCCCCGCACCTTGTAGGTCATATCCAGCCCGGCCTCCTCAATCAAGTCGTCAAGCACGGCCTCGACCGCGTTTTTCCGAATGCTGCGGGCCGTGGCCTTCTTCTTCACCTCAAAGACAATCGGCTCGCACCGCTGCAGGATGTCGCGTTCCGCACTCATAAGAATGTCCCGGATGGCCTCGGGGGCATAACCTCTGCGCTTGTAAAAGTGGAAGGTCGAGGCAATTGCCTCCTCCACACATTTGCCGACGACTATTTCCCGTCCTTCATTCGCGGCGTTGTTCGCAAACTGCCGAAATTCCGTTATGACGCTGTCAATAATTACGTTTTCGTCGTACTTCATAATCCCTATTTTTTCTCCCCCATTATCATCCCGTCGAGAATAGGCCCGATGTCGAGCGGTCCATCCACAATCTCGTAAACGGCGTACCTGAAGTGGTCGTGGTACAGGCTTATCAGAATGTAGGCCTTGTCATTTTTGAAGGCACAATAGAGTCCTACGTCAGGGCCATCCTCAATGCAGCCCAGCTCCCTTCTGAAGAATGCCTTAGCTCCCTCTGGGCTCAAGTAATCGATGAAACGCACTCTATACCTCTCCTCGGTCCCCTTGATTTGAATCACACCGCTGATGTGGTCGTATGAACCGACGCAGAAATAGTCCGGGATGCACTCCGGTTGCCTTCTGAGCGTGAGCGCAAAGTCCCCGTTCGCGGCGGTGAAGTTCGTCCAGTTTCCGGCGAATCCCCAGCACTGGATGAAGCAAATCATCCGCGGGGAGATGTGATGGTGGCAGTAAAGCTGTTGGAAAGTGGCAAGGCCCTCGCCGCCCACATAAAGCAGCGAAAACCTCTTCGGTCCGTGCTCCTCGCCCTTGTCAGAATCTCTCTCGAACACGGCCCAGTGCGCGAAAGGAGCGTATCCACCCAAGCTGAAATGGTCACGGTAATTCTCCCGGCTTCCAGACTGCAGTTTCAGTTCCCAATCATCGGGCACGTATTCGTCCCGGCTCAGGCTTCGGTGTGCCAGAGTGTGATACCCCCGCACGGTGCCCAGCTGCCGCAAAAGCTCCCCCTCGGAGAGAAGGTAGTCGCAATAGACAAAACTGTTAACCCCCATCCGGTCCCGCCAGATGGTGTTGCAGAATTTTATAGGTCTCCCGTCCTTGTAGCAGGCAGGGTAGTAAACGGAGTCCCGCAGGATCTCCTCCATCGGAATCCTCTTCCCGAGAATGTCCGCCGCAGAAAGTTTCTCAAGTTCCATACTCCTTTATACTGCACCCGGCGGATTTTATTACTGGAAATTAGGCGTAATCTGCGCTTTACATAGACGGAAAGGGTGTCTGCCTATTTTTTGTGGCAAATGATTTTCATCCCCAGTTTTTCAAATTCGCATATAACCGGGTCAATGTTGGTTATCATCCATTGATTGTTTACTCTGATAAAACAGTCGGAAACTTGTATTTTTTCAGTGTCGTATCGTGTGTTTTTGTCAGGCGAGATTGACTTTACCGGCTTAATGATTTCAAGTGAGCAGCGTGGGCCCCACACAAGAGTTTTGGGGAATTTAGTTTGAAGTTGTGCCGCGGTCATCGTCGGATTGGCTGAAACATATGATTTAAAACATTCCCGGACCAGTCCCGTCATTGTTAATCCTGAGTGTGTTACTCCACTAAGGTCCGTCAGCTCGTAGGTGTATCTCTGCTTAGTTGAAGACCCTAAAGCGGCGGATGTAGTCGGCTTTGGAGCCGGAGACTCCTCTTCATGTGCAAAAATCTTCAAAAAGGATTTCGGTCCGTATAGCACATAACCGCTCTTAAGAGCCAAAATAGAAAACACACGACTCTCTGAATGGAAAGCGATCGCCCTTAAAAGTTCAAGGGCATCTGGGGCATTTAGGGGTAGGAGAGCAAGGCTCCATCCGCCCTGAATGTTCCTTATGCTGCCATCAGGAAAACTTATTTCTCTATTTATCCACTTACCGGGTAATGTCGTGTCACCTGCGGGCTTTGTTTGGATATTTAGCGTGTTGATGACTGAAAGGAGCAATTTCGGGGAGTTCTCCAGAAATTTGAATATGGCATAGACCAGGTCATCAAGAGAATCCGCTGTCGCAAGTTCGAACTGTATGTAACTTCTGGAAAGAGCACCTGAATACAGGCGGGAAGATCCTCCGACTCCGGAAAGACCTATGGAATGACTCCCTCTGATTCTGGCTCCAGGCTTTGGCAGGACTTCTGCCTTCCTCATAAACTCCTCAAGCCCCGGGAGACTTGTAAGATCTATGCTTGGCTGTAAATAGTCTGTCTTAAGAATCTCCTTAACAAGGTCGTAACAAATTTTAGCATTGGCATCGTATCTGGGATCGGAATCTGCTATGCGCCATAATTTATTAACTTCTTTTTTGTAGTCAAGGACCTTAGTGCCCTTGTCGCCTATCCAATTGGAAACTGTGCGGTACCGCCACATAAGAGAATGATTTTCTCCCGCTGCTGAGGCTATTTCATACAATGCAAGTCCGAAACCGTATTCATACGGACCGGATTTCTGTTTTCTTAAGACATTTTCTCTTGCGGCGTCGGACAATCCTTTCGGAAGAACGGCGCCGACACGGTTCAAGAAGTCCAACATCCCACATTCTGCAAATGCTTCTTCAAGTTCCGTAACTGACAAATATCCGCAGTTGTTCTTGGAATTGTAAAAGGCGTGCATCGCCTCGTGAATATAGACAAAACCGAAGACGTACTCCGACTGGATGCCGCTTTGACTAGCATAGGCCTCTATATTTTCTCTGAAAAGATAGATTGTCGGAGAATTGTAGGAGAAGTCGTAGCTTCGGTATAAACCGAGCAGACTGTACCTGAACTGCCGGGAATACTGTAGCCTTTCGATAATGCTCTGAAGTTTCTTTCTGATTACCTCAAGTGT
>CAVJRU010000089.1:0-7105 GCA_963652025.1 bacterium | reverse complement strand
GTTGGGTGAGCATTGGAAGGCGATTGAGGAGTTGAAATACAGCGCAGAGATGGACACTCGGAGCCCGGAACTGAAGGCTTGGATGTCTGAATATATGGCCGGTGAGCAGTTTTATACATACAGTAACACTATTGAATGGGATAACGAAGATATGGCAGAACAGATAATCAAAAGAAGGAAGGGATTTAGGCTGATTGACTTATACAGGGTCGTCATCGGCCTTTATGAGAATAACGCTTTCCAGTCCGTGGACGGGAGCAAATTGACCTTGAACAAGGTTTTCCAGGCGTTCGGGGATATGCTGGGAGAGGATTACAGTTCGTTCAACAACAACTTGTCTTCTGCAAGCGCTAACAAGAACGACACGGATATCTTTACCCGGCTGAAAGAGGGACTGGAGCAGTATGAGAGTACAAAGGACGAAAAACTTCGGAAGCAGGGAAAGCCGACAAGGAGATAAAAATTGGGCGAGATGATGAGTCTCGCCCGATTCGTTATTTGCACTTACGGTATTGGCCGTAAGTGACTTTCTCCAGCTTGCCTTCTTCGCACCATTTGTGGATGGTGCGGTCGAGGGATTTCGGGATGAGACCGAGGGATTCCGCGACTTTCGAGTACTCCTTGCGGTCGAACTCGGCGGGGAGTTTGTCCCAGAACTGCTGCTTTTGGATGGTGCGTTCCGCGCCTTTCGATTTCTGCACCGGAGCTGCGTTGGCCGGAAGTGTCAGGAATACACGGATGTTGTGTTGCAGGATGACCGAGACAATGGATTTGGCTGTCTGATAGTCAATATCCAGGCAGGTTATGTCGCTCTCGAAATCCCCATCTTCGGTGAGCCTGAGCACTGACAGACACATTGCGATGCGGAACATCACGACTCCAAGCCTGCGAACGGATGCGACAAAATCTTCTCCGCAGTCTGCAAGGCAGTCTTCCTGCCATTTGGCGAAGGTGGCGTTGAAGTCTTCGCGCTGCTCCTGACTGAAGCTGAAGAGGATGTCCCCTGTCTTGCTGTCAAGGATTTTGAAGAGGTCGTAATATTCGGTACCGAGCTGACGGAAGTAGTCATCGAGCGTACCTGTAGATGAGGAGTCGCTGAAGACATCGTTCCAGACCACCGGGACGTCCAGATAGTAGAACGCGAATCGGCTGAAAAGACCGTTCTCTGCATCCGAAATGAGGTTCAGGATCTGTCGCGGAGTGCCGGTCAGGATAGTGGACAGGCGAGGTTGCTTGATGTTGACGTATTCACGGTCTTTGCGGCGGATGTAGGAGATGGTCTCGTGGTGGAATGCCTTGCGGAAACCGTCGGAATAGTTGCCGTAGTCGGAGCCGAAGGTGTTGGCAAGGGTGTCGCCTTCGGTCTCGAACATCAGGCCTTTGCCTCCGTTGTCATTGAGCACCTGATAGACAGCCGTGGAACTGGAATTTGCCGGAATGAAAAGCATACGCAGAGGCGGTTCTTCGCGCTTTGGCAGGGCGAGTTTCTTTTTGCCGGCTGCGTTGTATTCGGCGAGCTTCTGCTTGTATTCCATAAATTCAGCCTCGTTTATTTCGCGAAGCCGGTCGTGGACTGGCTCTACAAGGTAACGGCAGAGGGTGAGACGGCCTTTACCTGACGAGGCTCTGGCGGTGACAAAGAGGAAGATGTTAGGGAAGATGATTCTGCCGTCGTAGATGCCGTGAACGTGGGGCATACAGGCGGAGAGGACTGCAAGAGAGCCGAGGATAAGGATATCTTCATCATAGACGGAGTTGTTCACAGAGGCTATTCTCTGCAGGAATTCGGGCAGGTTGTCCCTTATGTCCTGGGAGAAGGTCGGAAGAGGCTCGCTGGGGGTGATATCCGCAGTTTCCGCAGAATCCTCAATATCCGCAGTAAGAGAGTTTGCGGATTTGCTTTTTGAATCCGTACCTATATCCGCAGGTTGTGCCTTTGCGGATATTGCGGAAGTTGCGGATATTGCGGATTTGGTGACGAGACTGACTCCGGCTTCCTTCGCTTTCTGGAAGAAGGTCTTGATGGTGATGCCGGTGCCGTGGGCACGGAGACATTTGTCGTACTGGACGTCACATTCCGCTTCGGTGTAGGCAGGATTGAAACGGCTGACGCGGTGGTAGATATCACGACCGGATTCTCCAAGCTCAGAGGAGAGCGCGAAGCCGATGTCTCGCCAGTTGTCGTAACCTGCAGTGATGTCCACGCCGGTGGATTCGATGCGCTGCGTGATGAGTTCGATGTCATCCTGAGAGTCTGGATTCGGGGTATAATTTCTTGTGGAAGGGGCCGGCTCCCGGGTCAGCCACTCTTCCGGATTGAATTTTTCCATATTTTATACGAATAAATGATTGATGTAAGCCTCGGGATCGTGGGGGAGAAAGCAGGCTCTGGCGATGTCCTTGCCTGATTTGTCCGGCTCGATGCCGTAGGTCTTGGTGATGTATGAAGCGACTGCCTTGAAGAAGTCGGAATGAGAGAGTGAGCCGCTGTCGATTTCGATGACCCATTTGAGGCCGTCTCCTGACGGGCTGCGGAATGCGAGCGCTGTGGCAAAGTAGCGGTCCTGGAGGAGCTGCTGTCTGAGCGCATTTACATCCGGAATGTGATCGAAATCCAGGCAGAGGAGGCCGCTGACGGACTTGACGCTGTCGTTGGAGCGGGTGTCGAATTCGCCGCAAAAGGTGACGTAGGCGAAGTGGGACTGCTTGTAGAGCCCGGCTTTCTTCTTGTCTGAGATTGACCTCAATTCCTCGGTCTGCTGCTGAGCATACGGGCCTGCGATGTAGTTGTATGCATCGAGGATGGTTATGCTCTTGAACGGGAACTTATTGGTAATCGGAGCTTTGAAGAAGGAGAACCTAGGTCCTTTGTCCACGTGTGCGGTCTGCGCGTTTGCGTACTGCGAAGGCTCTGCATCCAGATGGAGGTACATCTCGCGGTTGAGTGTGGCGAGAAGTTCCTGGCCTGTCTGGTGGTAGTAGAGTTCGGCAAAGTCCAGAGCGTCTCCGTCTGGGATTGCGCCGAATTCGTCGTGATGGTAGGCAGTCTCGTCTGAGAGGCGCGCGTCCGGATCATTCTTGGTGAACCAGACGTGGAGGGATTGAACGCCCCCGGCGAAGGGGTTGCGGATGATTCCGCAATCCCTGCCGGTGACTTTCATTACAACCTCGCCGGGATAGAAGCGGCGGAGGATGTGGGCGTAGATGTCAACGCCCCAGTGTGTCTTGCGGAGCACAGCCGCACGGTCAAAAGTCCTCTCCATAGCGCTCACGGATGTTGAACATTATGTAGTTGGTGCGGAGGACTCTTTCGATGTCCTGGCGGAGATACCAGATCTTGTGGCCTATCTTGGTGTAGGGGATAGTGCCGTTGGACCTGAGTGTCTGAAGAGTGCGGGGACTGATGTGCAGCTTCTGCATCACCACCTGGCCGTCAATCCAGTCTTCGAGGAAGGCATCATCGCTGAGGCGCTTGATCTGGTCGTCGGAAAGGTCGTCGAGGCTGATGATTTTGCGTCTGAGGAGTTCTTTCTGGATGAAAGGACACTGACGGAGGACTTTGCCGAAGCCGTCGTTGGGGTCTGTTGCAATCTTGATGATTACTTCAGAGATGTGCTGAGGCTCTTTCATTTCGCGGTCCTCCTTCTGTTGATGTAGTCAGTCGCCTCCGCCTCGTATTCGGCGTCGGTTTTCTGTCGTCCGTCGTTGAGCCAGGCTTCAATCTCGCTGCGCTTGAAGAAGAGTTTCTTGCCCTTCTTGTAGTGAGGGATGAGGCCGTTGCGGACCCAGCCGTAGACTGTGGTGGGCGCCGGATGTTCGGGGTGGAATTCGCGGAACTCCGCCATTGTCATCCAGACTGCCTGTTTCTCGACCGGAGCGGCCGGGGTAGTGTTTTCGAGAAGGGACTCAAGCCGGTCAATCTTCTCGACAAGATATGCCAGAACTTCCGGCACATCGTTGAAAGTGATAGAGATTCTATCCATGTCAATTGCATATTAAAAATAAAACAATTGAAGCCCCGCAGGCAGCCCGGGCTTCAGTGAGCTGCTTGCTTGGCACAAAGATAGCATTGACCTATAGGTAGTTATGGACTCAGTAGTACTCAGTACTGAGTTACTACTGAGTACTGAGTGCCGTAAGCGTGAATGCAAAAAAGCCAACGGCAGATGTCGTTGGCTATAATGATTTAAAAATAATTGACGCTAACTGAGTACGGAGTCCGTTATGAAGACAATAAGTTGGATGCTCTTGCAGCAAAGTCTTTGTTTACAGATGTAGGATGTTGGGAGGCAATTTGTTTCGGAGTTAATGATGAACCATCAGATTTGATGAATGATTCGCAGACCTTTTCCCAAAGGTGGTCGCCGGAGGTAAAAACGCCGTCGTTCTTCATTTGTTTGAACATTGACATCAATTCGGCTAAAGCCCCCGTCCATTTGATGGGCGTAGTTGCGAAGTCGCCACTGAATACTCTTCTGAAATTTGTAAAGTCAGTTCCATCTTCTATTTTACCACCCCTAATCAAAAAAATATAAAGGTCTTTGATTTGAGTTGGCTTGGTTGCCAGGTATTTGTATTTCAATCCATTCTTAATGGAAACATCTCTTGAGGTATAGTCGCCCTGTTTATCTTCAGCAGAATGCAATTGTTCAGTAAGCCATTCTCTCGTGAGGGAAGCCGCAGTAATAACAGTAGAGTCTATACATAAGGAATCTGCGGATTCAAGATCTGTCTCTATACTCGCAATAAGTTCGCTTTTAGATTGCGTTTTATCGTAGGAAGATTTGTGCTCTTCGCAAAAGAAGCGATAAAGCTCTCGTGACCCCCGTTCCGTATCAATGCGAAATGACGCGGTAAGATAGAAAACTTCAGTGAAAATATAGTTTGAGAGCCATATAGAAATATCTTTTAGCTGACTGAATATTAGTGATTGTTTAAGCATATTCTTATGCGAATCAACATCTTCAGTTTTCGATATGATGCAATATTGTATACGAGCCTGCAGTTCGGCGGATTTGAATGCCGATGTTACCTCCTCTGCGGGGTATGAGCCAAAAATCTTGAAATAGTAATCGTCGAAAGGACATATTCTATCTTCCGGAAAGAGGTAACCGTATGTGTATGCTATCTCATAATACAATCTAATCATCTGCTGTTTAAGATAGTATTTAATAACCTGCCCATGAAGTACATCCTTGAGTTGAAGTGAAAGATGGTAGATTCCCTCCAATGTCCTTTCGATTTCGCCTCGTGTGTCTATGTCGGCTTTAGCTGTAGATGAGAATTCTGCGAGTGCCAACTTTAGATGAAGTGCCTCAGCTTCTATAATCTGTGAATAGAATCTATGCTCCGGCGTATCGTCAATCCTGCCGAAGATTTGTATGTCGGCAGGATACTTATAGTCGGGGAGCGGATGATATTCGTCTCCGGCAAGATTTAACGAGCAAGCTCTTTCTTCATTAAAGGAAAATTCCACATACTGCTTCAATTGGTCCGCAATTAGGATTTCAAGCTGGTGCAGGTTTGTAGGCAACCTTCGTAATTTTTGACTAATCTCACCCATTGGGACAGATTTCTGGTCTGCAACCAGAGGAGATAATGCTCCATTGATTATACTATCGAAAATTGATGCTTTCATACTTATTCATCCGTAATCTTAATGGTTTCTGCGGCTGCGCGCTTCTTTTCGTTGACGAGGTCGGCGTAGATCTGGGTGGTGGAGACGTTCTTGTGGGTGAGCATCTTGCTGACGGTGTATATGTCCATTCCTCCAGCGATGAGCAGGGTGGCGTAGGTGTGGCGGAAGCAGTGGAAGGTGATGTATTTGGTGATGCCGGCCTTCTTGAGCCACGGCTTCAGACGTAAGTTGACCATATTGCGATCAAGCCCCTTGAAGACGAGGCCGGTGCCGGGCGTGCCGCAGATGGCGAGGGCCTCGCCGCTGATGGGGATGGTGGCTTCGGTGTCGGTCTTTTCGGTGCGGATGCGGATGCATTTGCCGCCGTCCGGGAAATCCTGGATATCCTCCCAGCGGAGAGCGAGGATGTCGCTGATTCGAAGCCCGGTGAGGCAGGAGAAAATGGATGCGCAGCGCAGGACCGGATAGTCGCACGGGGTGTTATAGAGTTTCTTCAGTTCATCAAGGGTAAGATATTCTCTGCGAGTTTCTTTCGCTTCGATTTTGTCAAGATTGTCGTTGATATTGTCCTTGAGATAGCCGTCTTTGTAGGCGGCAGCGAGGAAGGCTCTGAAGGTACTCCAGTATGTTGATGCTGAGTTCTGGGAAATCTTGAGCGTCTTGCTGTGAATCCGATTGGCGGTGAGCAGATAGTCCCTGAAGCCGTTGCAGAGTTCTACGTCGAGGTCGTCGAAGGTGCATTTGCCGTGGGCGAACTTGTGGAAGTGCTCGTAGACAATCTGCCATTTGCGGTCTTTGCCGGCGAGGAGGGATGAGAAGTATTCCAGAGCGTCGGCGCGGCCTTTGGTCTTGTCGAGGAAGCCGTACTGCTCGTTGATGAGGGAGAGTTCGCGCTGGGCACGGATGGCTTCCGCCTGCTTGAGCTTGGCGTTGTTTATCTTGCGCTCCTGGGCGGTACGCGGACTTTTCATTATGTAGATGCCGAGGTATTCACGACGGCTTTCGATTCCGGCCTTGGGGTTCTTTATGCCGGGATAGAAGTCGAGGTAGAGCGACACCTTGCCGCTCGGGTATTCGCGTCTGCGAAGTGTTACTTTGATGCTGCCCATATCTATTTCTCCTTTAATTTTCTGTCTGAGAGGATTTTGTCCACCTCTTGGCGTGGGAAATATACGAAATTTCCGCGTTTTATACGGTTTATCTTCGCATCTTTCAGCAATGTATAGAGGTGATTGCGGGAAAGCCCGCTGATGCTGCGTATCTGCTGGATGGTGTAATAGTCCCCGGAGTCGAAGTTGTTGCCTCGGGCATCGTCCCAGTGGGTTTTGGAGACGTAGGTGATGCCGTTCTTCTTCATCTTGGGAATCTTGTGTTCCCTGACGAAGTCGCAGATGGATTCGGTGCGCATCCCCGTGGCCTGGCGGAGCTCGTCGAAGGTGTACCACTCGGTGATGTGGGAGTAGTCCT
>CAVJRU010000088.1:0-7772 GCA_963652025.1 bacterium | reverse complement strand
GTGTTCCCCAAGGGCGGGCGAGAGCAGGATAGGTGTTTCCGGTGGAGAATTCCGGTTTGGACATCGTTCCTACAAGGGTGCTTACATAGTCAACGGGGCTCTTTTCCGCATTGACAGCGCTCTCAGAGCAAGCTACCGCCCCCATCAGAGAGGACAGAGCGGCTACGGCAAGTATTATGGTTTTCAATTTCATCGGAAGGAAAATTATGGGATATCAACTTCAATGGACTCGGAATAGTTCCAACGCTTGGTTCCGCTTCCGGATGGGGTGTCGTAATTGATTCGGGCGGCGGCACGGATGAAGACTTTCTGCCCGGATGGAATCGTTCCGTTGGATTTGATGGTCACATTCTTGCCGATTAGCGATTCGAAGGCGGCGCCTGTGTATTTGAGCTCACTGGACCAGCGGTTGTCCCTGGCGCGGTAGCCTACGGATGAGGAGCGGCTGACAAAAAGCTGAACGTCAGTAATGTTGGCGTTGGCGTCCTTCCAAGTACCAGACTCTCCGAGAGCGGCCGCGAGTTCAGCCTTCGTGGTGGCCCTGGTGACTTTCACGTTTGCAGTGATTTTGCCGGCGCTCACAGTCGGAGACCCGACGATTTCCACCTTCAGGAACGGCTGAACCTGAAAATTGACCTCTGTCTTGCCCTTTATGTGTGTGTTCACGCTGCCGTCTTTCAGCACGGTGCCGTTCGCATCCTCAATTACGATAGGGACGAACGGACCGTCCACGCGGATGTTGTAGTCAGCCTCGAAGAGTTTTGTATTCTGGAAGGTTCCGTTGGAGCGGCAGTAGAAGTCCTGCGGGGTCACATTGCCTTCCCAACTAGTCTCGATAAGTCTCACGCGGATGCCCTCTGAACCCTGGTCTGTGAGGACCGGGTCGCCGGTCTTGATGTCGGTTACGGTGCCGTAGAGAGTCTCGGCCGGGGCGTCGTAATTGTCCAGCTTAAAGAGCGAGCAGGAACTTAGAACCAGCACGCTCAGCACTGTCATATATAAAGCTTTATTTCTCATAATCTTCTATCTGTTAGGCTGTTGGTCGATATATGCACTCTTTGATACCTCGTTCGTAGGGATTTCGAAGTAGTAGTCGAGAGCCGTGTATTTAAGCTCCATCTCACGAGCCATCTGGAAATTGGCGTCGAAGAAGTATTTCTTCTCGCGTGTGCTGTAGAACGGATACAGGCCGTGCAAGCGGTAACTTTCACCTTTTCCGAAACGGCTCGCGTCACGTTTTTCGCCCCAGAATCCGTCACGACCCTCGTCGTGCTGGACTCTCCAGCGGCGGATGTCCCACTTGGACTTGTGCTCGAAGGCAAGTTCCTTGCGGCGTTCGCGGCGGACGATGTTGCGGCTCTCTTCGTCAGCGGTAAGGGCGACTGTAAGCTCATCCGCACCGGCCCTCTCGCGGATGTCGCGGATTGCCTGAGTTGCCACCGTCAGCATATCGTCTCCCTCGACCGGGCAGGCGGCTCCGGCTATGGAAAGTTCCACACCGGCCTCCGCTGCAGCGAGAAGCACATCAGCGTAACGCATAAGAATGAACGGCTGCGCGGATTTGCCCTCACCGCGGATGTAGTTCGGGTCGGGGTTGAGGTATTTGCGGAGGTAGAAGCCGGAAAGATTGGCCTCGTTGTCCTTCACGTCATAGAATGGTCCGTTGGCGCCCGCCGCGGTCATCTGGCTTCCGTCCTCAAGAGTTACGATTTCCTGACCGGACTGAGCACGCGGGCTCAGGTAGAGGGTCTTCGGAGTGGATGTGTACTGGGAAAGAGTCTGATAGTAGTTCTGGGTGGCACGGCTGTAAGAATAGTCGCTCCAGAGCGGTGAGACAGGGGTGCTGCCGGTGTAAACGCCAGCACGTATTTCAATTTCCTGATTGCGGAAAGTGTCCCCCGGGAGGATTACATATGCCCTGAGGCGAGGCTCCGCATTCTCGAAGAAATCCATAGTAGTATCAAACATCAGATAGTGTCCGGAAGTGTTGTCCGCTCCGTCGGTCACTCTGATTGTTCCGTCAGCGTAGCGCTCGAAACCGTCAAAAAGTTCCACGAAATCGAGGGAAGGGCAGCTGCCGGAGCAGAGCGGGTCGCGGAAGATGAACGGAGAGCTGTAGGCATCGAGACCGTGGGTAAGGGAAGGATAGAGGTATTCCTTCACATAGATGTTTTCCGGGCTGGTGAGGTCGCTGAACATATCCACCATATTCTGATACATAGCGTCCTTGTCGCCTGCGGCCCATTTTTTCTTGTAGAGAGAATATTTTCCAGACTCCATAACCTGCCTTGCAGCCTTATAGGACTCGGAAAAATATCGCACGCTGGCCTCCGCCGCGCTCTTGCTGTCAAAGCCGATGACGCGGACTCCGGTCTTGCTGCCAAGCCCCGTAAGCCTTCCTGACACGGTTTCATTGTACTTTGCAACGCTTCCGGCATAAAGCATCGCCTCTGCCTTGAATGCGAGTGCAGCGTATTTGTTCACAAGACCGCTCAGGGTCGCCGTCGCAGGAAGCAGTGAGATGGCGGTGTCAAAATCCGCACATACCTGGTTCCAGGTATCCTCCTCAGAGGCACGCGGGACTTCAAGTTTATCCGACTCGTTCGGATAGGCAATGGTGGAAGTCACCAGCGGAATACCTCCGAAACGGCGCGCCATCTGATAGAAGACGTATGCGCGGACGAAGTAGCCCTGCCCTAAGAAATCATTATATTCCGTCTCGGTGAAGTTGGCCCTGTAGGAAGGAAGGGTCTCGATGAGGTGGTTCGCATCGTGGATGAGGACGAACGCCTGGCTCCAGCACGGGGTCTCTTCGCCCTGAAAAGTGCGGAAAACGTCGTCACGGTTCATAGCCTCGCCGCACCCGTCGATTCCCAGAGTGCCCAGCCAGCCGTTGAAGGTGAAGCCCCAGGCCGCCATATACTTAAAATCCTCGAAAGGCATATAGCTGTAAAGACGCGCAAGGTAGATGGACACGCCCTTTGTGGAACTCATCAGGTCGTCGTCAGTCACGATGTTCTTCGGCGTAAGGTCCATACTGCAGGAGGCGAGAACAAGGGCTGAAATGATTGCTGCAAATATCTTTTTCATAATCACGTGCATCTTAGAATGTCAGGTTCATACCAAGTGAAACCGTCTTGTTGAGCGGGTACATACGTCCGTAGTCGGAGTCCGGATGTTCCGGGTCCACATATTTTATTCCGGTGAAGGTGAGAAGGTTATATCCGTTCACGAACACCCTGAGGCCGAAATTGGAATTGCGGAACTTAGGAATGGTGTAACCGAGTTCGATGCTCTTGAGGCGCAGGTAAGAAGTGCTCACGCGGTTGAATGAGGAGTTCTTCTGCGGACTGTGTCCGGTGTAGGCGTAATTTCCCGATATCCACTGGAGAGACTGGTCGTACGGGTCTGTGTATTCTCCCGCAGGTCTCCACCTGTCAAGGAACTGCTCCAGAGCGCCGCCTCCGTTAGAACCCCAGATGGAGTACAGCGGCTCATCGTACATATATGAACCCAAAGCGGAGCCCTGGAAAAGTACGCTGAAGTCCAGCCCTTTCCACTCGCAGTTGAACGAGAGGGAGTAGTTCATCCACGGAGTCTGGTCGTAGGCGTACGGATGTTCGTCCAGACTGTTGATTTCGCCGTCGCCGTTCCAGTCGAGGTATTTGTAGTCGCCCGGAAGGGTGTCCCCCTCCTTGTAGATGTCATAAGACCAGATGTCTTCCCAAGACTCGTAGCGTCCTGCCCCCTCGTAACCGAACTGGATGCCCTGGTAGCGGTTGGTGAGGTTGTCGTTGCGCCAGCGGTCGTAGGAGTTTCCGTAAGGGCCCTGGCCGTATGCCTTGAGGTTCTGACGACGCGTAATGGTCACTATGCCCTTGAGACCGTAGCTAAAGTCTTCTACCTTGTGTCTGTGGGAAATCTCCAGTTCGAGACCGAGATTTCGGTCGCTGTTGAGGTTCTCCACCGGAGCGGAAGCGCCCACAACGGTAGGAAGAGAAGATGTATTCTGTCCGAAGACTCCGTCGCGGCTGCGCTCGAAATAGTCGAATGTGATGCCGAGAAGGCCGTTCCAAGCCTCAAAATCCACTCCGACATTGAAAGTCCTGGACTTGAGCCAGGTGATGTTAACGTTCGGAAGCGGTGAGGTGCTCACTCCGTAAACCATTTCGCCGCCGATGAGGTAAGCCGGGGCGTAACCGGAATAATATCCCTTTTCGCCGTCGTTTCCCGTGGCAGGGTAAACATATCCGGAGAGCCATTCGTAGTTCAGTTCGCTGTCGTCTCCGAGCGAGCCGTAACTTGCCCTGAATTTCAACTGGTTAATGAAGGAGAGAGCACTGCAGTTTTTGAAGAACGGCTCTTCTGAAAGCCTCCAGCCCACTGAAGCGGACGGGAAGAAGCCCCAGCGGTGTCCCTTTGCAAATTTGGATGAACCGTCGTAACGGAACTGTGCCTCAAAGAGGTAACGGTTGTCGTAAGCATAGTTCACACGACCTATAACTGCCTGGTATGCAAGGTCATAGAATGAGTCAATGTTGCTGTTGATGTCTACGTATGTGGACTGGGTCTTGTCCTTGAGGGCGGTGAGATAAGGTGAACTGAATGCAAGGTCACCGATCAGATAATAGTTGTCGCCCTTGCGCCTCTGGGCTTCGTAGCCGAAGGTAGCCCCGACATCGTGCTTTCCCCCGAAAGTGCGGTTGTAGTTGAGGAGAATCTGTCCCAGCCCCTGCCATTTCGTGTAATTCTCACGGGTGAGCCTGTCCGAGTGGTCGGAAAACTCCTTCGCCACATATTCCCCAGTAAGCTCATCCTGCGCGTAGAGGTTATATGCTTTGCGGAAGAACTCGTTGTCGTCGTAACGGAAGTCGTAGCTCGCCATTCCCTTGAGAGAGAGTCCCTGAAGAGCGTCGGTAAGGGTGCCGAAGTCATACTCAAGTGAAGCGGATGACTGGAACTGCTTCTTGCGATAGTCCTTGTATCCGGAAACCGAGCGGGTCATCATCGCCACGGTATTCTGCATAAGGTCAAGGCCTTCGTAGTTGAGCATCGTCTGGTCCGGATCCACATATGCCGGGAAGAGCACGCCCTGTTTCCAGAGGTTGCGGATCAGGGTCACGGCATCCGAGTCCGGAGTGCTGCGGTTGTCAAGAATTCCGCTGATGTTGAGGTTTAGTCTGAGCCCTCTGGCAATCTCCGCGTCGATATTTGAACGGAGGTTGTATTTGGAGTAATTAAGGTCACGGGAGCGGAAGAATCCCTCCTGGTAGATGTAGCCCATACTCACATAGTACTGGCATTTCTCCGTGCCGCCGCTTATGCTCAAATCGTGCTGAGTCTGAGGAGACATCTTCGAGAATACGAGAGAGTTCCAGTCAGCCGCGGTCTTGGTGCCGTTGCGGTACTGGTCCATATACTCCTGTGTGAAGGTCACCGAGCCGCTTCCATCAGATTTATTCAGCGCCATTTCGTTGTAGAGGGTCATCGCCCCTATCGCGTCGGCAAGCTTCGGCATCGTGGACGGCATCTGGAACGTAAACGAGCCGTTGTACTGAACGCTTGCCTTGCCCTGAGAGCCTTTCTTTGTAGTGACGAGTATTACTCCGTTACCTCCCCTGACACCGTAAATAGCTGCGGAAGCGTCCTTGAGAACGGATATATTCTCGATGTCGTTGGCATTGAGCCTCTGGAAGTCTTCGGTGGAACGTGGAACGCCGTCAATCACGACAAGCGGTTCACCCAGTCCACGGATATCCAGGCTGTTGTTGTACGTTCCCGGCTCAGCGGATTTCTGCCACACCCTCACGCCCGGGATTCGTCCGGTCAGCATATTCTGCGGGTTTTCGTTCTTGGTTTTGATGAGGTTGTCGCCGTCCAGACCTGAAACCGCTCCGGTAAGGGAACCGCGTTTCTGGGTTCCGTAACCTACGACCACGACAGCCTCAAGCCAGGTGTTGTCATCGGTCATAACGACATTTATTTCGCCTCTGCCCTGAACCGCCTCGGTCCTGGTGGCCATTCCAAGGAGAGAGAATTCGAGCGTGGCGTCCGGTCTGACGCTAATCTCATAACGGCCTTCGGCGTCGGTGGAGACTCCGGTCCGGGTGCCCTTCACAAGCACGCTCGCTCCGTAAACAGGTTCCGAAGAACTGTCGAGAACCACACCGGTCACTCTTATATTCTGTGCATTAAGTCCAATGACAGAAAGCAGAGACGCAATTGTCAGCAATATTGTCCTCTTCATAATTTATGCGATATGGATATTAGTCAAGTCGGGAAAGGTTCCACTTCGCCAAGACCGCATACTCGGCAGCATAGGCGAAAGTGAACATTGCCTCCACATTATTTTTCGAAGTTGTCGCATTCCACCCGTAAAGGAGGCTTGGCGGAAGCATATTATCTTTCAAGTAGTTGTCGTAGGCGTAGTCCAGGTTGTTCTGAAACGTGCCGATATTGAAGGCGACATTCGTGTAATGAGCGGAAACATCCACCCATCCACGCAGAAGCACCCCGTTGAACCAGTTGTTGAACCCGGTGACCGCATATTCATAGTAACCGGGTCTGGAGGTGGATTTGGTCGCGAAGTAAAGGAAGGCGGAGGTGGAGAGAGAAGTCATATCGGAAAGATACTGTTCATCCCCAGTCACTCTGTAGAGGTCAGCGGCTCCGGAAAGCATAGTGCCGCTATTGTAGGAATATGCCTCTCCGGTAGCTGATTCCTCTTCATTGTGGGCGCGGTATTTTACTCCGTCAACGGTCTCGTATGCTATGTTGTCGCCACCGGACCCCTTGGCGCCGAGCATATCCCAATAAACGCCGTCCGTGCGCCTGTAAAGGTGGGTGCGCTGGAAAGCATAAACCTTCTTCGCGTACATAAGATAGTACTCGCTCTTTTTCATCCGGGAGGTAAGGCGCTTTCTATCCGCACCTATATATCTATATGTAATCTCCTCTGAAGAGTTCTGATAGATTTCGGAAAGCCACACCAGCGGGCTGATGAAAGGGCCGTTGCTGCAGGAATGTTTCGTGTAGTAGCCCGGTCCCCAGACGATACCGCCGTGTTCGTTGCCGTCGGAGTCGAGAGTGGTGTCCCAACCGTCAAGGACATAATCCGCAAGGTATTCAGCCTTCTCAAGATATTTCTTCTCACCCGTAAGCTTATATGCCTCAATAAGTTCTCTGATGAGCCACTGCTGGTCGTCATAGACATTCTCCCTCCCCTCGACCGATGCCTTTCCTTTTGATGAGGCACGGTTCACTCCGTAAATGGTCCATTCGCGGGTCTGGGTGTAGGATGTGAGGGTATAGGTGCCTTCATACCAGGCTAGGTTGTCCACAAGGCCGGAGAGCATAGAGGCGTAAGTGGAAAAATAATTGTTGTAGAAACTGTCATTGCCGGCATCCTTGAGCGCGGTGAGGCCGTGAAGAATTGAGTTTACGGCTTCGATTGCGCTCGTGTACATCCACACGCTGCCTTTTTCCGAGGAACGGCTCCCCGTGTAAGGATTGTAGTAACGGGACATAGCCTCGCCGCTTTCCGAAAAATAATTTTCCTTTGCCGCGGAGACCATTCTCATTGCCTTGAGCAGGTTTTCACGAGCGATAGTAACCCTTTCTTCCTGCTTGGCGGGTTCTTCATCCTTCTTCGTATCCGCAGTCACCTTTGATGAGCAGGCAAGACAGCTGCACAGGGAAAGCGGAACAATCAAAGAGATTAGCAGATGTTTAAGCATAACAGTTATGTAAAAAAAGGCTAGCCCGGGACCCGC
>CAVJRU010000087.1:0-7806 GCA_963652025.1 bacterium | reverse complement strand
TTGCGTTGATAGGACAAACGGAGCGCCACTTCCCCTACAGAGGGGACGGGAGGGGTGTTATATATGATGATAGGGTTCGCCGCGAATTATAGTAAAGGCGCGATAAAGCTGCTCAAGAAAAATCGCACGAACCATCTGGTGCGAAAAAGTCATCTTGGAAAGAGAAATGAGAGAATTCGCCCTGGCATAGACCTCGGCGCTGAAACCGTAAGCCCCGCCGATTACAAAAACTATATCCCGCGCCGCACCGCCGGAAATTTTCCGCTCAATCTCCCCCGCCCATTCGACGGACGTATAGAGTTTGCCCCTTTCATCCAGAAGAATCACATCATCCATCGGACGCACATTCTTAAGAATAAGCTCCCCCTCCTTTGACTTTATTTGTTCGCGGGTGAGAGCGGAAACTTTTTTCAGCTCGGGGATTTCCACAAGAGAGAAAGCCACATAGTGCTTGAGTCTGCCGGAATATATATCCATCCCGGCCTTAACCCAGTCTATGTCGGTCTTCCCGACTGTAAGAAGCGTAATTTTCATTTCAATATTTTCTCAATCCTCAGAAAAAAAGTGGGCGGATTAAAAAGATAGGAACACGACGAGGCTGACCGCTTTTAAGGCAGCCGGCTATAGGATTCTTTCAAACGGGTCAAGAGAAAATCCTTCGGCAAGGACTCTGCGAGCCTCAGCCTTCGCGCCATCAAGCGACAAGTCGCGATAGTTTCCGCACTGAATTTCATTTGCCGCCGGAATTTCCTCTGCAGCAAGAACATCCTCAAGAGCAAGAAGAAGGGCCTCCCTCATCTCCCTCACATCCCTTTCGCCCCAAGCCGTTACATAGAACCCTGTACGGCACCCCATCGGACTGAGGTCTATGACCCCGGTGATGTGGCGGCGAAGATTCTCTGCAAGGAGGTGCTCAAGGCCGTGGAGCGTAGCCGTTTCCAGACATTCGCGGTTAGGCTGGCAGAAACGGAGGTCGAATTTTGTGACCTTGTCGCCAGCGGGGCCATCAAGAATGCAGCAGCGCCTGACATAGGGAGCCTTTACTTTGCGGTGGTCGAATGTGAAACTCTCGACCTGAGTCTTAATGTCTGCCATTTCCTTATTTATAAGATATTAAAATCCTACGCACCTCATCCCAGGTTTCCGCCTCAGAATGACGGATGCTGTGCTCGTATTTGTCAAGACTGAGATTGTCGCTCACGATTTTCACTGCCCCGACAAGCGGAAGCGGGAATGCCGCTATGTAATTCAGCTCCATATCAAAGGCGCAGGGAGCGGTGATGTCGGTTTTGAGGACGAAAGAGTTGGAAGTGTAGCAAGGAACGCCGTCCTCAGAGAGGTTGTAGCCGTTCCTCCAGTCAGTAAATTCCACGACATTGTCCATCAGACGATAGGTCTGAGAGATCTTTACGATTGAACCGACAGGGATGGAATTGCTCCCGCAGAAGCCCACATTGACGATTCTCTCCGCCTCAATCCCCGGGCGCAGCAGCAACTGGGAGCAGCTCCGGATCACATTTCCGGCCCCGACTCCGATTTTAATGATTTCGTATTCCGAGAGATGCTTCTTTGCAAGAGCCAACTCATCATCGGTAGCAACAAGTATTATCATAGTATTTCGTTCTAATTCCGCGCAAAGTTAGACATTTACTAATTAAAGTTTCGCGCTTGCGATATTTTTAGTTGCTAAAATGCGACACTTTAGTTACTAAAAATAGAGCATCAGAGACGCTCTATTTTCAGTTGATGTATGTCGTAGCAATTTTCTTTCATACAGAGAAAAATACTCACCAGAAATGTCTCGCCACCGGCTTTGAGATGCCCCAGCGCATACTTTACGTTGGACTGGGCGGCTTTATGAGTGACTTCGAACGAGCGCGGAGAGTAGGAATTGTAGAAAGCCTTTAGAATCTGCTTGGCCTGAGACTTCGAACAGGTATTTGACTCTCCGAGGATGGAAATTTCTATACTATTTGAAAACCAGGCCGAGAGTTTTTCGACATCCCCGTTGCCGAGATATTTTCCGATGGGAATGAAAACGTCGAATGAACCGCCAGGGTTCTGCATAAGCCTCAGTGAGGACCATCCGGAAATGCTCCCCGCGGACGAAACACGGACAAGGTTCTGAGCGGCGGCAGAATATGCGGCACAGCCCATCAATATCGCAGCAGCAATGCCGCAGAGTGATATTTTCCTTGTTCCTATCATTTTGATTCTACGAAACTTATCCCGTCTGTTTTTCAAAGCGGAGTGCACATAAGGCAAATACTGCGCCAAAATAAACTTTTTGATTAAATTTGCACTCTTACAGATAGTAAGCAGAAAATGCTTACTGAAATTAGCGGGGAGGTTTGTGGGAAGGGAAAAGTGCGTGGGGCTCGGGAGAGTGATTAGAGAGAAATTGTATAAATGAATTAGATACTTGCGAAAGTTATATGGGGAAAAAATATATCAGCAACAGAACTTTTTGGTGGATATTCGCTGTGGGACTCGCCCTTGTGTTGGGGCTAGGGGTGGCGGTGATTTCAATCCCTTATGGGACAGAAACTGTCGCCAGAACGGCATCGCGCAAAACTGAGAAGCGCATTGCCTTGATGGACAAATACATAGCAAAAGTTCTGGAAACAGAGGACTATGACGAGGAGACTCAGCCGCTTAGGGGCATCCCGCAGGATATAGTAATATATAAATATGTATGCGACACCCTTCAGGCCTGGTACAACCAGTTCACCGAAATCAACGATGACATAAGCTCGAAAATTATTTTCTCCCGTGTGACTAACGCTCCGAACCGGCTCTATTCCCCACTAAACAAGGCCGGAGAGAATGTGACTTACGTCAATATGGGACCGAAATGGTACCTGATTAAGGCCGTGAGGGGGGACAGGCAGACTCTTGTCATCGCGGGGCTTGAGATTCGCAACACACTGGTGGAGAAACACCTGGCAGCCAAAAACGGGATAAATCCGGCTCTCGGGATTAGGGGAAGATACAGCGTGGTTCCTCTTTCTGAGGAGAGCGGAACGGTGGTGAACGTTGGCGGAAGGCCGGTTTTCAAGATTACCGGAGACATTGCCGGGAATATGGAAGAGACGATAAATTTCTCACTCTTCTCCCCTTTGGTGTATGCAGACGGTCCCGTATTCACTTCGCTCGGAGTCCTTCTCTTACTCAATACACTTCTGACGCTGATTCTTCTGTCGGTATATCTGCTCAGACAAAAGAGCGTCCGATGGCTTCGGAGCAGCAAGCATCCGCGCCGCAACATTCTCCTCTACGGAGCGGGGATACTCCTTCTGAGCGCCGTTGCGATGGCCTATATACACATTACCCTCAAGAGCGTCATTTTCAACTCGAGCCTATTCAGGTGGGACGGCACAACCTTATGGTACAGCCTTCTTACATTTTTCTCCTACATTCTTCTGGTCATTTTCACTCTTTTCCAGTTCTACAGTCTGAAAGTGGTGGTGGCGGAGTTTATCGGGAAGAAAATCAAAACACGATCCGTAGTCTGGGCCTTGTCTTTCGCGCTTATATGTGCGACATATATGACCATAGTATCAGGAGTTTACGGGTTCAAGAAGGAGGAGCGCAGGATTTGGGGCTGGGCGGACCGGCTTTCGATTGAGAGGGATTTGGGGTTGGAGATGCAGCTTCTCGGAGTGGAGGACGCGATTGCTTCGGACCCTGTCATCGCTTCACTTATAACAAAACAGGACTGCGAGAGACTCGTGACAAACAGAATCACGGAGACCTGGCTCAGCCGCCCATCCCAGAGCAGGGACATCTCTGTTGCCGTTATCAGGGACGAGGATTATATGGGAAGACGCATATTTGAAGATATAATCGCTTCCGGGACACAGATTTACGATAATTCCCATTTCTTCTGGTGCGAGAATATGACGGGAAATGACGGGTATAGCGGAGTTTTTCTCTATGAGAGAGCTGACGGAAAGAGGGACAGACTCATTCTGAACATCTCGGACAACCACGACACAGACCTGTATGGTTACAGGAGCATTCTTCCGCGAGATGTAGCTGTGCTTTCTTCAAATAGCATCCCGGCATACTATTCCTATGCGAAATATATTCACCTCCGCCTCAAATCCTCACGTGGAAACTATCCATATCCAACTGTGACAGAACACGTTGCAGACCTTATGGACAGCAAAGAAGGGCACACTTTCTTCCACTATAAAAGCTACTGTCATTTCTGCTCCAAGGTGGGGAACGATGAGATTGTGGTGATTTCTAGACCGGAAAGAAGATTAGCCTCCTACTTCACATCTTTTTCGTTCACCTTCCTTTTAACTTTCACCCTCATCTATCTTTTGCGCAAGGACCGCAGCAGCAGAAGAAAGGAGAAAAATCTCCTCAGAACCAAAATTAACCTGCTGGTAATCACGTCACTCACGCTCACTCTTGCGGCAATCTCACTTATCAGCGTCATTTTCGTGTATGAGAGGAACCAGATGAGCCTTACCAGGCTTATGTCGGGAAAAATCACTACGGTGCAGGCGCTGCTTGAGAGAAGGTGTCAGTTCGCCCAGTCATACGATGATTTGAGGAATCCGGCATTCTACGCAAGCCTGTCTGAATTTGGGCAGATAACTCAATCTGACATAACACTTTACACACCTTCAGGGAAAGTTTTCAGCAGCACGGCGCCGGATCTTTTTGACGGGATGGTTGTGGGAAGCCGTATCAATCAGGATGCATTCTACAACATAATTAAACTCAATCAGAGCTACTACATCCACAAGGAAGAGATTGCGGGAAAGAGTTTCTACGCGCTCTATGCACCAGTTTTCAACAATAGAGGAAAGATGGTGGCGATTGCGGGATGCCCATATACGAACAACGATTACAATTTCAAGAGCGAGGCGCTTCTGCACGCTAGCCTGATTGTCTGCCTGTTCTTCACCCTGCTCCTGATTTCCATCTGGATAAGTTCAGTGGTGACGGACAATCTGTTCAGGCATCTTTCCAAACTTGGGCAGAAAATGGACGCGGTGGACATCCATAATCTGGAGGAAATCAAGTACAAGGGCAACGATGAGGTGTCCGCGCTTGTGGTGGCCTACAACAGGATGGTGCGGGCGCTTGACGAGAGTAGCCGGCAACTTGCCGAGGCGGAGAGAAACAGCGCGTGGAAGGAGATGGCCCGACAGGTGGCGCACGAAATCAAGAACTCGTTGACTCCGGTGAAGCTCAAGATGCAGCGGCTCGTCAGATGGAAGGAAACGGGGAACGAGAACTGGGAGGAGAAGTTCGACCAGACGGCAAAGGCCATCCTGGAGCAGGTGGACGTGCTTGCGGACACGGCAAACGATTTCTACGCCATCGCAAGAATCGGCGACCCTGTGACCGAAATCGTGGAACTCAACGAGATTATTTCCGAGCAGGCGGCGCTTTTTGATAACCGCGATGATGTGACGCTCACCTATATCGGTGTGGCGGATGCGAAGGTCAACGCTCAGAGGACGCACATAATAAGGGTGCTGGTGAACCTGTTGACCAACTCGATTCAGGCGATTGAGACGAGACAGGCTGCCCAGAGCGAGGAGGGACAGACTCCAGAGAAAGGCCAGATTCTCATCTGCCTTCGCGACTCCTCCGACGAAAAGTTCTACGACATTGTGGTGGACGACAACGGCACGGGAGTTTCAGAGGAGAACCTCAAGAAACTGTTCACCCCGAACTTCACGACAAAGAGCAGCGGCACGGGTCTCGGACTCGTCATCAGCCGAAGCATAATCGAGGCCTGCGGCGGAACAATTTCCTACAAGCGGTCGTTTGCGCTGGGAGGAGCTTGCTTCACGCTGCACCTGCCTAAATATAAGGAATAGAGAGGCTGATGCCTGGGATTAGTCGATTTCGCCAGTGAGTTTCGCCATCCTGAGGAGGGTCTGGATGGAGGCGTTGGTGCAGTTTATCCAAACGTTCTTGCTAGCGTCTTTCGCAGGTGTGCGGAAATTGAATGTCGTCGGGATTTTGCCGGTGGGAACATATTGTATCACCGTGAGATTGTCCATCAGAGCCTTCGCCTTGGCAAAAGCAAGTTCGTCTCCTGTGACCTCGTAGAGGTCGAGGTATGCCTTGGCAACGTTGCAGGAGCTGTTGTCCACAGGAACCTGATACTTGTGCTGCTCGTAAACGCAAGGAGTGGCAATCGGGCGGACGCCTTCCTTATTCGGAAGGGCGTTCCAGTGAACGAACTGGTCCTCACTCAGACGGATGAGGTCTCTTGCGTCCTCGATTTCACTCTCCGTCGGCTTGCCCCTCAGAATGTAGGAAGCGTAAGGCGCAGCGGTGCAGTTCGTGAGATTCTGGTAGGGTTTCAGGCCCACCACGCTCACGTCTTCAAACTGCCCTGTGAGGTCGAACGTCTCAAGCGCCACGGTCTTCATCCACTCTGCAGCCTTATTTCTCATCTGGGAATATGCTGTCACGCCGTAGTCATTCTCAAGCCGTCTGGTGTAGTTCATAATCGGATGGAGCATCGCACGGACGTTATTGACCGGCTCTCCGCTCACATAATCCACTTTAATCGGGAACGAACCGTCGGCGTACTGGATTTTCCGGAAGGTGTCGGCAATTTTCAAAGCCCTGTCGAAGTAAAGGGAGTCCCCTGTCACGTCGAAAAGGTCGAGGAACGCGTTGCCGGCATAGCAGGCATCCATCGTCATCGTCTTGCCGACATTCCAGCTTTTGACCGATGAGAGTTTTTCACCGTAGTATGTGGGCGGGAAAAACTCCAGCGGAGCCCCTTCCGGGCGGCTCAGACCTATAAGGAACTGGGCGGCCATCCGTGCGGTCTCAAGAGCTTCCTCTTTAAGTTCGGGGACATATCGGGCAACCTTAGTCTCTACGCTGATAAGACCACCCAAGACCTTGTTGGGATAAGTGAAGAGCGAATACAGTTCGAGATCCGGAACTCCAGTCTTTCTGAAAGCGATGACGCAGGGCAGCTTGTGGATATATAGCGCAGCCATAATCGCCGCCTCCTTATAGGGGCGGACATTGGAATTGTACGGCCCTTCAAAAGGGAAATCCCTCAGGAAAGACCTTGTGAACACCGTGTCAACGACATTTTCCTCTCCGTCAAGAGCAAGCACATCAAGCGTGACATTCGAAGGCGGAATTGAGGCCCAGACTGGTGACAGGTCAGCATCCGGATGTTCAGAAGTGAACGACCATTCATTCTCTCCTTCCACGGATTTCAGGACAAATCTGTACTTTGACGCGCCCTCAAGAGGCTTTACATCGAAGGCCGGAGCGTAAGTGAACTTGCGGCAGAACTCGTTCCAGCAGGGGTTCCTGCCTTCCGAGGCCGGCCGTATCGGAGTAAGATATTCCTTTGCTGCCTGCGCGTTCAGCTTCTCAAAATCAGCCTCTGCCGTTTTGCCGGCACAGCTCCACAAAAGAGACGCCAACAAAACGGCAGAGATGAAAAAATGGGTATTTTGGGTGTTCATATTCAACAGGAGCTTTAGTCGTGAAGACCTTTGCTGCGCAGGTACTTGAGCAGCTGCTCCGGACGGTCTGTCTGAATGAAGGACGGGCCGAAGGCCATAACCTGGTCGTAGATTTTGGCAGGGTCTCCGCAGTCAAGTGCTTTGTCGTCGTCAAGATAGCCACAGAGGCTGCCCCAGATGGTGTTTATCCAGAGTTTTGAACCGGTCTCGTGAATTGTTTTGAAAGACGCCTCCACTTCAGGGGTGAGCTTCTTCCAGCACATTTCGTATGCAAGAGGAACTGTCCCTGTCTGCTGATACTCCTCAAATAGAGCCCTTCCGCTTTCCT
>CAVJRU010000086.1:0-7860 GCA_963652025.1 bacterium | reverse complement strand
CCCCATAAGATGGGACTCCAAAAGTCAAAGAACCTATCCCCAAAAATCAAAGAGCAAGCCAGCCCGTTAATCCTGCCATAATGGCAGACTTCGTGCTCGGAGAGGGTTAAGAAATCTTAAAGAGTTTGCCTCAAACTTTGGGGCAAACTCTTCTACCTGAAGAAGGAGTCAACTTCCTTGACGGCTTCCGGCAGCGCGAACACCACCACGCGGTCATATTCTTGAATTTGAGTGCTGCCCACGGCAATCAGCGAATTGTTACCCCTGATGACTCCGCCCACTATGGCGTTGCGAGGGAACCCGATGTCCATAAGGCGTCCGGACGTGATTTTCGCGTCCTCAGAAACGATGTATTCAAGCACCTCGGCATTGGTTCCGTTCATATATTTTATGAATCTCACCTTGTCGCTGAGCGTGAATTTGAAGATTCTGCCGGCGGTTATGAGCTTGCGGTTAATAACAGCGTCAACGCCCATTCCATCCGCAAGGTGGATGTATTCCAGATTTTCGACTTCGGCGATTGTCTTTGCAATTCCGATTTTCTTCGCCGCCACGCAGGCGAGGATGTTTGCCTCTGAAGAGGCTGTAAGTGAAACGAATGCGTCGAAATCCTTAATGTCCTCCTCAAGGAGAGTGTCGGAGTTCCTGCCATCAGCGTTCACCACCTCCACCTTGTCCGGAAGGCTTTCTGAAAGGTGGTTGCAGACTTCCTTGTCCGGCTCGATGATTTTCACCATCTCAATCTGCGTAGAAAGTTGCCGTGCCACCATTTCCGCTGTGGGTCCTCCTCCGAAAATCATAACTCTGTTGATTTCGAGGTCCGTCGTGCCGATGACTTTTTTCAGCATCTGGGTGCCTTCACGCTTGGAAATGATGTAAACAAGGTCGCGATATTTGAAGTGAGTGTCCACCTTCGGGATTATGGTGGTGTTGTTGCGGGATATTGCGACGATTCGGAACTGGAGTTCTTCGGAAGTGGCATAGCGGCTGAGCTCCAGCACATTCATATCCAGAAGAGGGGAGTCCTCGCCCACTTTGAACACCGACATCTGCACCCTTCCTCGCGCGAAATCCATTGCATCTGTGGACGCGTTATGTCTCAGAATATCAACGATTTCATTGGCTGCAATCTTCTCCGGATAAAAAAGAAGGTCAATGCCCATCTCCGTGAAGATGTTCTTGTTTTCGTAGGAGAGGTATTCCTCGGTGTTGATTCGCGCAGTGACCTTGCGGCTACCCAGTTTTTTCGCGAGAATCGCGCTCACGACATTAACGTCCTGTGATTCAGAGGGGTTCACTGCGATGAAAAGGTCGGCATCCTGAACGCCGGCCTCGCGGAGCACCCCGAGTTCCGAAGACACACCGTTTACCGTGACTATGTCCGCGACGGCGCTTAGGTTGTCCAGCCTCGACTGGTCGCTGTCAATGACCGTAATGTCATTAGCTTCGTTGCTGAGCATCTTCGCAAGATGCGAACCGACCTCTCCGGCCCCTGCAATGACGATTCTCATAGTTTTTAATCTTTATATTCAATTCCGATTCCGAGCAGAGCCCGTGGAATCATAAGCCCTTTGTAAATGCCTTTAACAGAGCATTTTCTAGTCTTCGGGGAAGCCGCATCCGCTCCTGTCTCAGTCTCCGGAGCAACCGGTATTCCCGCCGTGCCCCGGCTTTTCTTAAGGAGGGAGGCATCGCGGTGCGCTTTCCAGACAGCTTTGAAATAGTCCGGCTTCAGGCTCAGAAGATACACCGCCGCAGAGCAGCCGTCGAGAATCTTTCGAAGGAATATCCTCGCCCGCGCCTTCCGCCGCCCGATTGTCGCCCCGAGATTATTCTCGAGAAGAAGGATGTTGTTGCGGAAGTTGAGGTAGAGTTTCCACGGTGAAGTCTGTGGAAGCGTACCTCCTCCGAGATGGTATATGACTGAGGACGGCACCACCGTGACTTTCCATCCAGCAAGCTGCATCCTCCAGCACAGGTCAATCTCCTCCATATGGGCAAAAAACCTGTCGTCAAGTCCTCCTAGTGCCTTCCAGACGCTGCTTCGTACCAGAAGGCAAGCCCCGCTCACCCAAAGCACGTCGGCAGGGGAGTCGTACTGTCCCGAGTCCTTTTCTACTTTTTTCATAACCCTTCCTCGGCAGAAAGGGTAGCCCAGGGAGTCAATCAGCCCGCCCGCCGCTCCGGCATACTCAAAGGTGTCCCTATCGTAGTAGCTGTGCAGTTTCGGCCCGCAGGCACCGCACTCCGGATGGTCCTTCATCCAATCCACAAGAGGGCGAAGCCATCCGCGGGAAACCTCGATGTCGGAATTCAGCAGAAGCAGCAGGTCAAAGCCTGAAATGGCGTTGAAAGCGCGGTTGTAGCCGCCTGTAAAACCGTAATTCTTGTCCAGAGAGATGGTCCTGATTGTTGGAAACTCTCTTTCCATAACCTCAAGAGAGTCGTCTGTGGAGGCGTTGTCGGCGACAATCACTTCCGCATAATCCTTCTCCTCCAGAGTGCCGTTGCCATTGAAATCGCTGATGGAGTCAAGAAGAGAAGGGAGAAACCTTTGAAGGTACTCCCTTGTGTTCCAGTTCAGTATTACGATGGCAACTCTCATAATCTGCCCGCTATTTTTCGCTGCAGTTGCAACCTTCTTCGCCGCAGTTTCCGCCGCAGCCACCTTCGCATCCGCCTTCACCGCAGTTTCCGCCGCAACCGCTGCATCCACCGGCAAGTTCGCCGTGAAGTCCTTCCTTAATCTCCTTCTCGGTAGCCTGACGTACGCTGACAATCTCGCCGCTGAAGTTCAGAGTCTTGCCCGCCATCGGGTGATTTACATCCACCTTCACGGTCTTCTCTTCAACCTTGACGATTTTTGCCGGAACAGGCTGGCCGAACTGGTTCACGAGGGTGATTCCGCTGCCCTCGACGAGAAGGTCGTGGCGGATTTTTCCGTCCTGGTCTGAAAATGCCTCAATCGGGAGGTCGATAATCCTCTGCGGGTCAATCTCTCCGTAACCCTCCTTCGGGGTGAGAGTGAATGCGAATTTTCCGCCCTCTTCAAGGCCCGCAATCTCCTCCTCGAATCTCGGGAGAAGGTAGCCCATTCCCTGGATGAATTCAAGTGGGCGTTCAGCGGTGCATTTGTCCGCAATCTGTCCGTCAACATTCAGCTCGTATGTAAGAGCCACAACTGTGTGTTTTTCGATTTTCATATTGTATTGATTGTTAATAAATTATCTGTTAAAACTATGCCTCGCCAGCGCTTGTGTCCTACTGTGTCTTAAGCATTAAGTCTCACCCCCTCGAACAAAAGTGAGGGCAGCTTCCATCTTCCGCATTCGCGTGCGTCGTCTCCCACCGTGAGCAGATTGTTCCACAGCTCAACGATGTTTCCTGTCATAAGCATTTCTCGGAAAGGCTCGCAGACTTTACCGCCTCTTATGACAAAACCGGCCACTCCGAAAGAGTAGTCGCCCGTCACAGGGTTGCAGTTTCCTCCGTTGAATTCCCCGATCAGCACTCCCTCGCCGCACCTGCGCACAATATCCTCCAAAGTTAACGCTTTTTCCCCGTCTTTTCCAAATCCGTTCCAGGGGGAAAGTACCGGACGGGATATATCTTCAATTGTCGGAGCCTCACCGCTTTTTCGGGACATATAGCTGTTTACAAAATAATTCATCACGACTCCGCGAGAAATCAGCGGCATATTACTCGTCGCAACTCCTTCTGAATCAAACATTCTCGCGCCCTGTTTGCCGCTCTCTCGCGCCATATCGGTGAGAGTGAGACCTTCTGAAAAAATCTTCTTTCCCCGGCTTCCTTCCAGAAACGACATTTTCTGCTGCAGGCTGAATGCGTTGAGGGCGTCCACGATGGGGGTAAGAAGTTTTGAGGCTATGTTGCCGTCGACGACGGTTTTATACTTTCCGCTTTTAAGGGTCTTCGGGCCCACTTTCGCGAGTGCCTTTTCAAGGGAGGTCTGCGAGCACCTCTCCGGAGTGATTCCACCGACCAAATGAGAATTATCCCACCAATAGGCGCTGAGCCTGTTTCCGTCTTCGGCGAGAATGGTGACTTCGCTGGAGCAGCAGACGCTGCTCTCAAAACTCCTTCCTTCAAACCCTTGTGAATCAATTAGGTAACATTCTTCGGCGTAGTCTGCATAATCGTCTTCTTCGCTCGCTACGGTCCATCCCATTCCATTATCTCCGCCGATTTTTCCTTCCAAAGTCTTGAGTCTCATAGACTTAATGGCTTCCACTCTTTGCTCCGGGCTTATGCTTAGGACATTTTCGTCCCATAGACCTGACTCCCGCCCCGTGATGGCATCGTCCGCCATCCTGTCTCTTCGGGGCAGTCCTCTGAAGGGGTCCTGTTCCATCAGCCGCACAGTCTCGCACGCCTTTGTAAGGAATGCCTCCAATGAGTTCTTTTCCAGACGGTTGGTTGAAAATGTTCCATATCTTGAGTCGGCAAAAATGCAGAAGGTGAGCGATGAGTCAGCGCAACTTGTGGTGCTGTCAATCTCACCGTCAAGCATACTCAGGCCGTTGGAAACGCTTTTTGTGAGGTTAACTCTCACGGCGTCCGCTCCTTTGGAGAGAGCGAATTGAAGGGCCTTTTGTGCCGTAAGTCTTTCTTCTTCGGTAATTATCATCTGTTGTCGGTAAAAAGCCTGCAAAATTAAAAAATATTCCTAACTTTGCCCACCTGTGCACGGGGGTATCCGGATGGAAATGAGCAATTTTCTGCCTTTCTGTCTCCCCTCATAAATTATACTTATTTATTATTATGTTACAGGACAAGCTCCATTTCTATTTGGATTTCCCTAAAAAGGGCATCAATTTCATCGACATTATGCCGTTCCTTTATTCAAAGGAAGACTTCAAAGAGGTTATAGACCAGCTTGACGCGCTCATCGATACTCCGAATCTTGCAGTTCCCGAGGCCCGAGGCTTTCTTTTCGGCACTCCGCTGCTTCTTACGGACGGAGCGGTGAACAATGTGATTGCTGTTCGCAAAAGCGGCAAGCTTCCTTTCAGCGAGGGTGATCTCGTGGGGCTTGACATCGAGAAGGAATACGGGTCAGACAAGCTCTTCTACCGTAAAAGCGATGTGGCTGCAGGTCCTCTCACAGGCGAAAACCTTGAGGTTACCATTCTTGACGACATTCTCGCGACCGGAGGCACAGCCGAAGCTCTTGCCCAGTCGCTTCAGAACGCTGTAATCGAGAAGGACGGCATCGTCCGCAAGGTGGTTGTGAAAAAGTTCGTTTTCCTTGTGGAAATCGACGACCTGAAGGGTGCCGAGAGGCTGGAGAAGATTGCTCCGGTGGCCTCCCTGATGCACCTGAATGACTAAATTTAGAATTTAGACCAAGTACTATAACAATAACCAGTATGCGTGAATATATACTTTCCCTTGACCAGGGCACGAGTTCTTCGAGGGCTATAGTCTTCAACCGTCGCGGGGAGCCGCAGGCGGTTTGTCAGAAGGAGTTTACCCAGCATTTTCCTCAGCCGGGAAGAGTCGAGCACGACCCGATGGAGATTTGGGCGAGTGAGTATGCCGTTATGACAGAGGCCGTTGCATCTCTTGGACTCGGAGGTGGAGACATCGCCGCCATCGGAATCACCAACCAGAGAGAAACCACCATAGTCTGGGACGCCGCAACTGGAAAGCCGGTCTATAACGCCATCGTATGGCAGGACCGCCGCACAAGCGAGTATTGTGATTCTCTCAAGGCTCAGGGGCTTACGGACCTTATCCGCAGCAAAACAGGCCTTATAATTGATGCCTATTTCTCCGGCACGAAAATCCGCTGGATTCTGGAGAATGTGCCGGGAGCGCGAGAGAGGGCCGAGAGGGGAGAGCTTCGTTTCGGAACCGTGGACAGCTGGCTGGTCTGGAACCTGACCGGAGGACACGAGCACGTGACCGATGTCAGCAATGCTTCGAGGACTATGCTCTTTAACATCAACACTTTACAGTGGGATAAAGAACTTCTGGATTTGCTCGGCATACCCGAATCTATGATGCCGCAGGTGAAGTCCTCTTCGGAAATTTACGGCCAGACATCGCTCCTGGGCGACAATGTTCCGGTTTCCGGCATCGCGGGAGACCAGCAGGCGGCGCTTTTCGGACAGATGTGCACCGACCCCGGGTCAGTTAAGAACACCTACGGAACTGGCTGCTTCCTTTTGATGAATACCGGTGACCGTCCAATCGTTTCCCAGAACAATCTGCTTACCACTGTCGCGTGGAAAATCGGAGACAAGGTGAATTATGCGCTGGAGGGCTCGATATTCGTCGCAGGTTCCGTTGTTCAGTGGCTTAGGGACGGACTTGGAATCATCAAGTCTTCTTCTGAGGTTGAGGCTCTCGCATCGTCCGTTCCGGATAATGGAGGAGTCTATTTCGTGCCGGCTCTCACAGGACTCGGGGCGCCATACTGGGACCAGTACGCCAAGGGCAGCATAAATGGCATAACCCGAGGTACCACCGCGGCTCACATCGCACGTGCGGCTCTTGAAGGAATCGCGTTCCAGACAATGGACATCGTTTCGGCGATGGAAAAGGATGCGGGAGTGAAACTTTCAGGACTTAAAGTGGACGGCGGTGCGTCGCGAAACAACCTTCTGATGCAGTTCCAGTCGGATATTCTGGGGGCGAGCGTTGTTCGCCCGAAGGTCACCGAGACGACGGCTTTGGGAGCGGCCTATCTCGCGGGTCTTGCCGTGGGCTTCTGGCAGAGCCTGGACGAGGTTAAGTCCCAGTGGGTTGCAGAACAGACATTCACTCCTTCACTTGACGGGGAAGCCGTAGAGAAAGCTAAGAGGGGTTGGGCTGATGCCATCGGCAGGACTCTTACGAAATAATACATTGGAAGCAATCTCATATAAATGAAAAAATAAATTGAACGAATTATGAATCCATATCTTGCAGAATTTCTTGGCACGATGGTGCTGATTCTTCTCGGAGACGGCGTGTGCGCCGCCACGAGTCTCGAAAAATCAAAAGCTAAAGGAGCAGGCTGGGTGGCTGTAGCCCTCGGCTGGGGACTTGCAGTTATGTGCGGAGTCTTCATCGCCGGTCCGTATTCCGGAGCCCATCTTAATCCGGCAGTGACCCTCGCGGTCGCTCTCACCGGGCAGATGCCCTGGATAGAGGTGCCGGGTTTCGTGCTCGCGCAACTTCTCGGCGGCTTTTGCGGTGCCGCGCTTGTCTGGGCGTTTTACAAAGACCAGTATGATGCGACTGAAGATCCGGATGTGAAACTTGGAACCTTCTGCACTATGCCAGCAGTCCCGAATTCTCTAAGGAATTTCTTCTGCGAGGCTCTCGCAACTGCTCTTCTGGTGTTCTGCGTGCTTATGTTCGGCACCAATGCGAACATCCCGTCTTTCTCTCTGGGTGCAAGCGGTGCGTTCCCTGTGACGATGCTTATCGTGGCAATCGGTATGTCACTTGGAGGTGCGACCGGATATGCAATCAATCCTGCCCGCGACCTTGCTCCGCGTATTGCTCACGCCGTTCTTCCGTTCAAAAGCAAGAAACGTGACAGCGACTGGGGCTACAGCTGGATTCCGACTTTGGGACCTCTTGCCGGAGGCGCTTTCGCAGCCCTGTGCTACATCCTCATTTTCTACATCTAAAAGGGGATTAAGGTTAAGGGAACGGCCCTGGCATTCTGGGACGTGGAATCTTCAGGAAGCCTACGTGAGGCGGAATTAAGGTTAAGAGAGCGGCCCTGACATTCTGGGAGAGGCAGATTGGAAAAACATAATTTTGCGATAAAGCAAATTTTATCTAAATTTGCCCCGCGTTTTGCCTCAAGGCGCAAGAGCGCCGTGCGAAGTCTTTGAAGGG
>CAVJRU010000085.1:0-8055 GCA_963652025.1 bacterium | reverse complement strand
GTTTCCGGTGTATTCAGGATTTACGATTCCAAGTTTTGCAAACCCTTCCTCTCCGCTTATTGAAACACCGACCTGGTCGCTGAGCTGCCAGCCGAATATTGCTTTGTTGTTGTCAGCGGAGTCCTTGATGAAATTTACGCGAGTCTCGGGTCCTTCCGAAATCGTTGTTCCAAGAACCACATAATGTTCTCCGCTCTCTTTCGGAGTTTCCTTGTTGCAGGATGGGGCAGCGAGGAGCACTGCAATCGCACACGGAACAAGACAGAGTGCGCGGTTAAAATTTGCAATTTTCTTCATAGGATTACCAATTTTCTTCATCAGAGATGCTGCCATACTTTATCGAAGTCTCTACTTGAGATACTCCACTTGTGGCGATGCAGCAGGACTCGACTTCAAAATTTATCTGCTCCATATCGGGAGCTGAATAATCTATTTTCATAATTAACTATAATTAAACGCGCGAAGATAGCGATTTTTTCATTGCGGGGGAAAGATGACTCACATCAGATTTTGCCGAGAGCCTCGGAGAGGTCGTCGATTATGTCCCTGACGTCCTCCAGGCCTACTGAAAGGCGGATTAGGTCGGGTGCTATGCCGGCTTCCCTGAGCTGCTCGTCGGAGAGCTGACGGTGGGTGTGGCTTGCCGGATGAAGCACGCAGGTGCGCGCGTCGGCAACGTGGGTCGCGATGTTTATCATCTGGAGCGAATCCATAAACTTCACGGCAGTCGCCCTGTCTCCCTTCAGGCCAAAGGCCATCACGCCGCAGGAGCCGCCCGGAAGATATTTCTGGGAAAGAGCGTGGTATGGGTCGCTCTCAAGGCCGCTGTAGTGCACCCAGGCGACACGAGGGTCCGCCTTGAGGAACTCCGCCACCCTCTGGGCGTTGCTGCAGTGCCTCTCCATCCTAAGGTGCAGGGTCTGCAGACCGATGTTCAGAAGGAAGGCGTTCATCGGTGCCGGAGTGGAACCGAGGTCACGCATAAGCTGAGCGACGAGTTTTGTGATGTAGCCCATCTTTCCGAAAGCCTTGACATAGACCAGTCCGTGGTAGCTATCGTCAGGGGTGCAGAGGCCCGGGAACTTGTCCGCGTGCGCCATCCAGTCGAAATTGCCGCTGTCGACGACCACGCCGCCAACCTGGCTTGCCACTCCGTCCATATACTTTGTGGTGCTGTGCGTCACGATGTCCGCTCCCCACTCGAAAGGACGGCAGTTGATAGGAGTCGCAAAGGTGTTGTCAATGATAAGAGGAACGCCGTTACGGTGCGCAAGGCGGGCGAATTTCTCGATGTCAAGCACCGCGCAGCCCGGGTTGCTGATGGTCTCGCCGAAGACGAGTTTTGTGTTCGGACGGAACGCAGCCTGGAGTTCCTCCTCGGAGGCGTTCTGGTTCACGAATGTGCAGTCAATTCCGAGTTTTTTGAGGGTGACGCCGAAGAGGTTGTAGGTGCCGCCATAAATTTCGTTGGATGTGATGATGTGGTCACCGGCGCCGCAGATGTTGAACACGGCGTAGAAGTTAGCCGCCTGTCCGCTGCTGGTGAGCATTGCCCCCACTCCCCCTTCAAGCTGGGCGATTTTCTTCGCCACGGCGTCGTTCGTCGGGTTCTGGAGACGGGTGTAGAAATAGCCCTCTTTTTTCAGGTCGAAGAGCTGGGCCATCTCCTCGGTATTTTCGTATTTGAATGTTGTGCTCTGAATAATCGGAACCTCCACAGGTTCTCCGTTCCGAGGCTCGTAACCTCCTTTGATGCAAATGGATGCAAGATGTAAATTCTCTTTCATAAAATCAGGAATTTAACTTTCGCAAGTATCTAACTTATTTATATATAAACCTTTTCTCCCTTATAAACCTCTGTAGTCCCACGCACTTAAATCTTACAAAAATAGAAATAAATCAGCACCCGCGCAAGAGTACCTACAGCAGACTTTTCAAATAGGGACCGGTGACGGAGGCGGGGTCGGAAGCGATTTGCTCCGGGGTGCCCTCGGCAAGGATAAGCCCGCCTTTTGCTCCGCCTTCAGGACCGAGGTCGAAAAGGTAGTCGACAGACTTGAGGACATCCAGGTTGTGCTCAATCACGAGGACAGTGTTCCCCGCGTCAACCAGCCTCTGGAGTACTCCGAGCAGTACTTTTATATCTTCCGAATGGAGACCTGTCGTGGGCTCGTCAAGGATGTAGAGCGTCTTGCCGGTGGACTTTTTCGAAAGCTCGGCGGAGAGTTTCATCCTCTGGCTTTCTCCTCCGGAGAGGGTCACTGAGGACTGGCCCAAAGTGACATAGCCAAGCCCCACGTCAAGAAGAGCCTTCAATTTCTGAGCTATTGCTGGAACCGGGCGGAAAAACTCATAAGCCTCGGCAATCTGCATTTCAAGCACATCATTTATGCTTTTCCCCTTGTAGTGCACAGCAAGAGTATCCTCCTTGTAGCGGCGACCTCCGCACTGAGGGCACTGGACGTTCACCGATGGCAGGAAATTCATCTCTATAACCTTTATGCCCGCGCCCTTGCACTCCTCGCAGCGGCCTCCGGCGACATTGAACGAGAAACGGTTAGCCTTGTAGCCCCTCACCTTCGCATCCGGAGTGGCCTCGAAAAGGCGGCGGATGTCGTCGAAAACTCCGGTGAACGTGGCCGGATTGCTCCTCGGAGACCGTCCTATCGGCGACTGGTCAATCTCAATCACCTTGTCTATGTTCTCCACTCCTTCGATGCTCCCGTAAGGAAGGACAGGAAGCTTGGAGTGAAAAAAGCTATTTTTCAGAATCGGCATCAGAGTCTCGTTAATGAGAGTGGATTTTCCCGAACCGCTCACCCCGGCGACCCCGATGAAGCAGCCGAGAGGAAAACGCGCCGTGACGCTCTTAAGGTTGTTGCCGCGAGCGTCCTTCAGAGTAAGGTAGAGTCCGTTCCCCGGGCGCCGCGCCGCAGGGACCTCAATTTTACGCCTTCCCGTGAGGTACTCCAGCGTCACCGAGTCGCCCTTAAGAGAGCCGGCAGGCCCGTTGAAGCAGATTCTTCCGCCCTCAGCCCCGGCTCCCGGACCCACGTCCACCAGCCAATCAGCCGCCCTCATCGTGTCCTCGTCGTGCTCCACGACCATCACGGAGTTTCCGCTGTCCCGAAGCTCCTTCAGAGAAGCGATAAGTTTGCGGTTGTCCCTCTGATGCAGTCCTATGGACGGTTCGTCAAGAATGTAGAGCACATTCACGAGTTTAGAACCGATCTGGGTCGCAAGGCGGATTCTCTGGCTTTCGCCCCCCGAGAGAGAGGAGGTCGCACGGCTGAGAGAAAGATAATCGAGTCCCACATCCAGAAGAAATCTCACCCTTTCGCGAAGTTCCTTCAAGATGTCGCGGGCAATGGCATTCTGCCTCGGGTCAAGTCTTGAAGGAAGACTCTCAAGCCATTGTCCGAGTTCTGTAATCTCCATCTGAGACACTTCTGAGATGGTTTTGCCGTCAACCTTGAAATACCCCGCCTCCTTGCGAAGCCTTGTTCCGCCACACTCAGGGCACACGATTTTATCCTCTATGTCGCCCACGATTCCCGGGAACGACACCATTTCGGACATAGCGCCCTCCCCCACCCGGAAAAGTTCGTCCGAGCCATAAATTATAAGGGAAAGAGCCTCGGGTGGCACAAGTTCTATGGGGTCGTAAAGCGAAAAGTCGTATTTTCTTGCGATGGAACGGATTATGTCGAATTTTCGGGTCTGGCGCACGCTCCCCAGCGGGACTATGCCTCCGTCCGCGATGGACACCCTCCTATCCGGGATTATGAGACTCTCGTCCACATTCACAATCGTTCCAAGTCCCTTGCAATGAGGACAATAGCCCTGCGGGGAATTGAACGAAAAGGTGTGCGGAGCCGGCTCCTCGAGTGACAGACCGCTGTCGGGGCAGATAAGATGCTTTGAATAATGGTGCATCACGCCCGTGTCTATGTCCATCAAAGCAACGCTCCCCTTTCCGAGTCCCAGCGCCGTCACGACGCTCTCCCTAATCCTTTTTTCATCCTTTGCCTCCGGCTTCAGACGGTCCACCACAAGGAAAATGAAGTGAGCCTTATAACGGTCAAGTTCCTCGATTTCAGAGAGTTCCACAATCTCCCCATCAATAAGCGCCTGGGTATATCCACGCCGGCGCATCTGAGAGAGAAGTTCGCGATAATGGCCCTTTCGGCCGCGAATGAGCGGAGCGAGAAGAAGACACTTCCGTCCACCGAAATTGTCAATTATGAGGGACACAATCTGCTCGTCCCGGTACCTGACCATCTCCTTGCCCGTTGCAGGCGAATAGGCCTTGGACGCGCGGGCATAGAGAAGCCTCAGAAAATCATAAATTTCCGTGATTGTGCCCACTGTGGAGCGCGGATTCTTGCCGGTTGTCTTCTGTTCTATGGCAATCACCGGACTCAGCCCCTCGATGCTCTCCACCTGCGGTTTTTCAAGGATGCCCATAAAATGCTTCGCGTAAGGGGACAGGGTGTCCATATAGCGTCTCTGGCCCTCTGCATAAAGGGTATCAAACGCGAGGGAGGACTTTCCGCTGCCGCTAAGGCCCGTCACAACCACAAACTTGCCCCTCGGAATATCGAGTGAAACATCCTTGAGATTGTGAGCCTTGGCTCCGCGAATTTTTATGTATTTATCTGAGTTCATAATTGAAAAAGCGAACCGCAAATTTACTCATTTTATCTCATTAGGCTAATAATTTGTAGAATTTCGTAACTTTGGAAGTTCAAACAGTCACAGACTCACAAACAACGACAAAATATGGAAAATATACACATATATTGCGAAAACACAGAAAGTTACGCCGATGTTCCGTTCGGAACCTCCCTGCTTTCTCTCGCACACTCACTTATGCCGGCGGAAGCCGAAGGGACCACAGACAAACAGATTCTCGCAGCCCTTGTGGACAATGAACTGAAAGGACTCGGCTACGAAATCTGCCGTGGACACAAAATCACTTTCATCGGCTACAGCCACCCCAACGGCATCCGCACCTACATCCGTTCGCTCTGCTTCCTGCTTCAAAGGGCGGTGAGGGATGTATTCCCGGGTAAGGTGCTGAATATCAAATACTCTCTCCCAAGCGGCCTCTATTGCGAAATCCACGAAAACTCCGCATCCGAGGCCATATACCTCCCTACTGGGGCGGAAATAAAGGCTCTGAAGGCGACTATGCGGGAGTTAGTTTCCAAAAATCTCGAAATCCGCAGGGAAACCCTCTCCGGCGAAGAGGCCGAAAAAATATTCGCCTCATACGGACAGCCACAGAAGGCGGAGCTTCTAAAGACCGTCGGCCGATACACCTACACCGTTTACAGCCTTGACGGGATAGTGGACACTTTCTACGGCCCTATGCTCCCCTCCACCGGGTATCTCAAGACCTTCGAGCTCCATCCGTTCAACAATGGATTCTGCCTGCAGTACCCGCCGCTCGGGAAAAAGGGGCAGATTGAGCCGATGAAAAAGCAGGCAAAGATGGCCGCCGCACTTAGCGACCACGAGGCGTGGACCCGTGTCATCAGCGTCAGCAGCGTCGGAACGCTTAATTACGCAATCCAAAACGGCTATGCCCGTCAAATCATAAACATCGCCGAGGCGCGCCACGAGAGGAAATATGCCGAAATCGCGGATGCAATCTACCGAAGGAGAGCTGATGTCAGAATCGTATTCATCGCTGGCCCGTCCTCTTCAGGAAAGACCTCCTCGTCGCTCCGGCTTGCCCAGCAGTGCAAAATCCTGGGGATGAACCCGAAAGTAATCGAGCTGGACAACTATTTCACCGACCGCGCGCACACCCCTAAGGACGAGAACGGCAACTACGACTTCGAATGTCTCGGGGCGATGGACCTGGATTTTCTCAACACGCAGCTGAACGAACTCATTTCTGGAAAGGAGATTGAACTTCCGCGCTTTGACTTCAAGAAGGGGGAAAGGGTTTTCGAAGGGAAGACTATGAGACTCGCAGAAGATGACATCCTCATTATGGAGGGCATCCACGCGCTGAACCCCGAGATGGTGCCCGGAGTGGACCAGTCAAGGATTTTCAGGGTCTATGCCTCCGCTCTCACCTCTTTGTCGCTTGACGAGGACAACAACATTTCCACCACCGACAACCGACTTCTCCGCCGAATGGTCCGCGACAACCGCACAAGGGGAATCAATCCGGAGGAGACGATTCTTCGCTGGGGCAGCGTCAGAAGGGGCGAGAACCGCAACATCTTCCCGTTCCAGGAGAATGCCGACGCAATGTTCAACTCCGCGCTGATTTTCGAGCTGCCGGTGCTGAAATACTACGCCGAGCCGCTTCTTAGGCGCATCAGTCCGCAGTCGCCGGCCTACAGCGAGGCTTTCCGTCTGCTGAAGTTCCTAAGCTACATCACGGAGTTCAGCCCTGAGGAGATTGCGATGATTCCGCCGACATCCATTATGCGAGAGTTCATCGGCGGTCAAACGTTATAATAATATTTCGATATGGCATATAGACACAATGAGGAATATGATGCGGCCGTGACACAGGAAATTGCCGCACACTACCTTGAGATACTCCGTCTTCTGGGCGAAGACCCCGCTCGTGAGGGGCTGGTGAAGACTCCGGAAAGGGTCGCCAAGGCGATGCAGTTCCTAACCAAAGGCTACGGAGAGGACGGCGCAGAGATACTTCGCAGCGCTATGTTCGAGGAAGAGTACAGTCAGATGGTGCTTGTAAAGGACATTGACCTCTACTCCACCTGTGAGCACCACCTTATGCCGTTCATCGGCAAGGCTCACGTCGCCTACATCCCTAACGGGCGCATCACCGGGCTGAGCAAAATCGCGCGCGTGGTTGAGTGTTACGCCCGCCGTCTTCAGGTGCAGGAGCGGCTCACTGTGCAGATTCGTGACTGCATCCAGGACACGCTGAAGCCGCTCGGAGTGGCTGTGGTGATAGAGGCATCGCACAGCTGTATGTCGCTTCGCGGAGTACAAAAGGCCAACGCGGTGACTGTGACATCCGCATTTTCCGGAGCTTTCCTCAACTCGGAGCGCACCCGAAACGAGTTTTTGAACTTGATAAAGCATTAGAAGGCCACTCTATAGCCTTCGCATAATCGCCTCACATAAAGCAAATTGATTAACTTTGCCCCACTAAAGGCAAAAAAACGACAAACATTATGGAAAGGAATTCGTTTTCAACTTTCATCGTCGGAGCGGCCGTAGGAGCCGTTCTTGGAGTGCTTTTCGCCCCGGCAAAGGGTTCCGTGACAAGACGCAGGCTCAAGACTGTGGCAGAAGACACGCTTGACGAGGCTTCCACAAGCATCGAGGTTCTAAAGGAAATCGTCCAGAGCGAGGGCGAAGATCTCAAGGAGTCTGCCCGCGAGAAGATTCTCTGCCAGATTGATAAACTGGAGCGCGCGCTTTCTGATAGCGAGTGCCCCGTGTGTGATAATGAGGAGGAAGGTTGCGGCGAAGGGGATATATAAAAACTTAAAGTGATGCAGAATCAATTTACCAAGCCGGCGGAAGACCTTGCCGACGGCGCGATGGAATATGTTGACCAGAAGGTCGATGAGCTAAAACTCCGCACCGTCAAAGGACTATCAGTTTCTCTGAGCAAGATTCTTCTTGCAACGATACTGATTTCCCTCGGAACGATTGTCCTTATGGCATCGGCGTTCGGAGGAGTACTTCTTTTGGGAGACCTCATAGGGAGCTATGCCGCAGGGGCTTTCATCGTCGCTGGAGTTTTCCTTCTTGCGATGGTGATTGTATTTTTGGTGCGCAAGAAACTCTTCATAAACGGCTTTGTCCGGATGTTCACAGCCCTGTTCTTTGACAAGGAAAACGAGGAGGAGCAACAATGAAATACACTGATATAAAGAACCTTACGGACCTAGATATCGCTATAGGGGAAGCCAGCGCAAAGACCCGGAAGAAAGCTTCAAAGCTGCAACAGCTCTGGGAGACGGCTAAGGATGCCTACAGCGGAACCAACCTCATTGCGTCGGGGCTTCGCGGAGCGTCGGGGCTTATTCCTTTTGATAGGATTGCGCT
>CAVJRU010000084.1:0-8394 GCA_963652025.1 bacterium | reverse complement strand
GTATATATATACACTGAAAGAAAAAGTGAATTCGGGAGTATATATAAAGGTAGAAGAAAAATATAATCTATAATGAAAAAGTTACCGAAACTATTTGCGTTCATCTGTCTGAGTCTTGCAGTCCTCGCTTGCAAAGGGAACAAGAACGAAGATGCAAAAGACCCTTGCGGGGACTTCGCAACCTGGGTAAGCGCCTACACCGGCGGCCTTGTTCCCGGCTCTGCCACAATCAAAGTGGAATTCGCCTCCACTCCGGACAACTCCGTCCCCGCGTCTGACCTTCTGAAATTCTCCCCTTCCATAAAGGGTGAGGCTCGTTGGGCAGGGTCTCGGATGCTTGAATTCATCCCCGACGAAGATGCGCTCAAACAGGACAAGGAGTACAAGGCAAAACTCAGGCTTGATAAGATTTTTACCATTGAAGACCCGTCGCTCCGGACTTTCGAGTTCACTTTCAAAGTTGCACCGAAAAAGGCGGAACTAGTGATAGACAATGTCCGGACTGACCTTACTTCGGCCACGGTGAACGGACGTCTTACTCTTAGTGAAGACCTCGCCGAAGAGAAAGTCAAGAGCTATCTTTACCTTGAAGGGGATGCGGCCGGAGCTGAAATAACTCTTACCAAAGTCTTGGACGGCGTATATGATTTCAGTTGCGGTCCGCTTGAAAGAAAGTCCTCAGACGGGAAGCTCACGGTAGTTTTTGACGGTCACGAGGAAAAGTACGAAAAGACTGTCAGCGCGAGCGTTACCATTCCTTCCTCCACTGGCTTCTGCGTGTTCTCCGCGAAGAAAGTCGAGGGAACGGAGCCATATATAGAGGTGGTCCTCTCCCAGCCGCTTGACCCTCTCGCGGACATCAGCGGAATGTTCACCCTCACCGGTTGCGGGAAAAACTATGCCACTTTCGACGGCAACATAGTGAAGGTATTCTACGAAAGGCTTTCTTCCGCGTGCGAGATGGAACTCACCGTCTCCGCTCTTCTGAAAGACTGTCAGGGAGTGAGGCTAGGGGAGAACTGGAACGCTGTTTTCCATAACGACGAGCCGGCTCCAGAGGTGAAACTTCTTTGCAGCGGCAATATCCTTCCGGATGAGAACCGCCTCATTCTTCCTTTCCAGGCTGTCAACCTTCGGGCTGTGGACCTCAGGGTAATAAAAATCTATCGCAATAACGTCCTCTCGTTCCTTCAGGACAACGACCTTAACGGCAGTTATCAGCTCAGGCGTTCTGCACGTCTGGTTTACAAGAAAACTCTCCTTCTGGACACCGATTCGCGCAAAGACCTCCACCAATGGAACACTTTCTGCGCGGACCTTTCCTCTTTGATGAAACGGGATGAGGGCGCAATCTACCGTGTTACGCTTTCCTTCAAACAAGATTATTCTCTCTATGGACAGGGCGAAGGAACCAGCGCTACTTCAACTCCTGAAGCTACTCTTACCAAACTCTCCGACGGACAGATGAGCGAGGGGGAGCAGGCCGTATGGGATGAACCCGAGACATTTTATTATGAAGATTATATCGACTGGTCCATTTATGACTGGCAAGACAGGGACAACCCTCTCACCCCATCATATTATATGGTATCGGAACGCTTCCCGAGCGTGAACCTTATTTCTTCAAATCTCGGAATCGTCGTCAAACAGTCCAATGGAAACAAACTTGACGTTTGGGTCAACGACATAATCTCTTCAGCCCCTCTTCAGGATGCAGAGATAACGGTCTATAATTTTCAGCTCCAGAGCATCGCAAAGTCAAAAACAGATGCTTCAGGGCACGCGAGCATCACTCCGGACGGCAAAGCGTTCGTTGTTAAGGCAACCCAGGGAAAATCCTCTTCATATCTGAAGGTAACTGACTCCGACGTCAATTCCCTGAGCAAATTCGACGTAGGCGGAGATAAGGTGCAGAAAGGCATAAAGGGTTTCCTTTACGGCGAAAGGGGAGTGTGGAGGCCTGGCGACGTGATGCATCTCGTCCTGATCTGCTCGGGGGACATTCCTGCGAACCATCCTGCCGTTCTTGAACTCCACACTCCTAAAGGACAACTTTATTCCCGTGTAGTGTGCTCGAAGTCAGTCAACGGATTCTACACCTTTGACGTGAAAACATCGGAAAATGATGAAACCGGCACATATTCCGCCTGTGCAAAGGTGGGTGGGGCGACCTTCTATAAATCACTCCCGATTGAAACAATCAAGCCTAACCGCCTGAAAATAAATCTCAATATCCCGTCAAGCGGACTTCGCGCAGGTTCCAAGGCCGAACTTGAACTCAGCTCCTGCTGGCTCACGGGCCCTGCCGCCTCCTCTCTTAAGGCAAAGGCGACGGTAACTCTCAAGACCGGTTCGACATCCATCGAGGGATATCCTGGCTATGTGTTCAATAATCCTCTGGCGGAGTTCACTTCATCCGAATCCGAACTTTTCTCCACGCGTTTGGATGCTCACGGGAAGGCAACGGTTTCGGCAGCAGTCCCTGCAGTGAAGGATGCTCCCGGAATACTGAAGGCTGTCGTGGCGACCCGCGTAGTTGAACCCGGCGGAGACGAAAGCATTGTCTCTCAGACAGTACGATGCCTTCCGTACGATGCGTATGTGGGCGTAAAAGTGCCGTCAGATGACGATGATTACCTTGAAACGGATAAAACTCACACTTTCCGCGTCTGCCTTGTGGATGCAAACGGAAAGAGAGTGACCGGACACAGGCTTGAGTACCGCATCTACCGTCTTGACTGGAGCTGGTGGTGGGAGAAGGGCGGAGAGTCTCTTGCAAATTACATCAACGGACATTCCGAGAGGCTCTACACCTCAGGACAGGTGATTTCCTCAGGGAGCGACAACACAATTGACTTTAAGCTCAACTACCCCGACTGGGGACGCTTCCTTATTTACGTCCACGACCGTGACGGCGGTCATACAAGCGGCAGCATCTTCTTTTGCGACTGGCCGCTGTGGAGAGGCCGTGCTGACAGGGGAGACGGGTCCAGCGCGACTATGCTCACCTTCTCTCTTGACAAGAAATCCTACACCGTGGGCGAGCAGGGCGTGATTTACATCCCTGCTGCAAAGGGGGCTCGCGCTCTGGTGACTTTCGAGAACGATTCCCGTGTGCTTTCATCCGCTTGGGTTGAGACTTCAGAGGAGAATCAGACGCAGTTCCGCTTCACCGTGACAAAGGATATGGCTCCGAACTGCTATGCCTGCATCACGCTTTTGAACCCTCACAGCCGCACAGCCGATGCTCAGCCGCTCCGCCTTTACGGAGTCCAGCCGGTTACGGTAACTAATCCATCCACGCACCTGGAGCCGCAGCTTGCTCTTCCGTCAGTCATCCGGCCGCAGGAGGAGTTTACAGTGAAGGTGAGCGAAAAGTCTTCAAAGCCGATGACTTACACCCTCGCAATCGTTGATGAGGGCCTTCTTGACCTGACATCCTTCAAGACTCCTGACCCTTGGAAGGCATTCAACCGCCGCACGGCCCTCGGAGTCAAGACTTGGGATATATATGATAATGTAATAAACGCCTTCGGCTCGACTTATCCTTCGATGTTCAGCATCGGCGGTGATGAGGACACCAAGGTTGACGGAACACCTCGCGACAACCGTTTCAATCCGGTTGTGGAATTTATGGGACCTTTCACCCTCAAAAAGGGAACGGCAACCCACAAGATTACGCTTCCGATGTATGTGGGAAGCGTGAGGGTTATGGTCGTTGCGGCTCAGGACGGGGCTTACGGGTCTGTAGGACAGGACGTTCCTGTGCGTTCTCCGCTTATGGTGCTTCCGACCCTTCCGAGAAAGGTGTCAGTGGGTGAAAAGGTAACTATGCCTGTCAATGTCTTCAGTATGGAAGAGGATGTGAAGGATGTTGAGGTCAGTGTCAGCGTTGAGGGTGCTCTAAGCATTGAGGGCGGATGTGCAAAGACCATTAAATTCACTTCTCCGGGAGACCAGCTCGTAAGTTTCTCTCTGCGCAGCTCTTCTTCCATCGGCAGCGCCAAGGTTAAGGTTACTGCAAAATCCGGAAACTATTCTGCCCAGGAGACTGTAAATCTTGAAGTTACAAACTCTAACCCGGCAGTTTCCTCCTATCACCAGGCTATGCTGGAAGCCGGCGAAAGCTGCACCTTCCCTTGTGAGGAACTTTCCGCGGACGGAGACTACAATATGCTTGAAGTAAGCTCGCTTCCATCCATTGACGTGAACGGAGTCTGGCTCTATGTCAAATACTATCCTCACCTTTGCACGGAGCAGCTCTCGGCAAGGGGTATAACCCTCCTTTCCATCCTTCCGCAGCTTGACGAGAGCAGGAAGGAGGAAGCAAGGCAGATGATTACCCAAATCCTTTCCGAACTCTCCTCCCGACAGCTCTCCGACGGCAATTTCGCATACTGGCAGGGGACTGATTATGTCAATCAGTGGGCTGACGCGATGGCCGGTCACTTTATGGCTCTTGCCGCCAATAACGGTTTCAACGTGAACGGAGGCGTATTCGGCGCGTGGAGAAACAAGGTGAAAAACTTTGTCGGAGCCCGTCACACGATGGGTAACGCCACCGATGACCTTGCGGCTTACGACCTCTATGTCCTTGCGCTTTCCGGAAATTCTCAGGACGGGGCGATGAACCGTCTCAAGGAGTCCGACAAGGCTCCTGTCACCGCGCGCTATCTTCTGTCTTCGGCATATTCGCTTTCAGGAAAGAAAACCGTGGCTCAGAGCATTCTCAGTTCCATTAAGCCTAAGGATGCGTCAAAGGTTACAGACGACAGTCAGATGTACTTCTCATCCTCTTTGCGCAATAAGGCCATAGCCCTTGAGGCTCAGGCACTTTGCGGCAATCTGTCTTCATCTCTGAGCCTTGCGAAGGACGTAGCTGAAGGCTTTGCCAAAGAAAATTACACCACCCAGACGACAGCATTCGCATCCGTCGCCCTTTCGCGTCTGAGTCCTCTCGTGGACAAGTCCGCGCTTTCATTCCGTCTTGAAAGCGGATTCGGAAAAGAGGGCGCGAATTCCGAAAATGTAAAAACTGCGAACACTTCGTGGTCCCGGACTCTTTCCAAGGAGGTGGGGAGCGTGAAAGTCACCAACACATCTTCCGGCGTTGTTTACGTGGGTCTGGTTTCCCGTGTTACGGCATCCTGCGGCACTGCGGTTGAGGCGGCATCTTCCGGTATATCACTTTCTACCGTGTATGAGGACCTTGACGGAAATTCTGTGAACCCGTCATCGCTCCCTCAGGGCAGTGACTTCACGTTGAAGGTTACCGTCAAGAATCCGGATAGGAATCGGGATTGCCGCGATTTGGCCCTTCGCGTCGGGGTGCCTTCCGGTTGGGAGATTTTCAACAGCCGTCTTTTCAGCGACGGAGGAACGGAAACGGATTCCAAGTATTCTTACTGCGACATCCGTGACAGCGAAGTGCTCTATTACTTCAATCTGCCTGCCGGTTCGACGAAGAACTTCTCGGTAAGACTCTCGGCAACATATCTGGGCGAGTTCGCTCTCCCTTCCATCAGTTGCGAGGCGATGTACGACAACACAATCTTTGCCCGCACAGCCTCAGGAACAGCTGTGGTTAAGTAAATCTTCCACGCATTCAGAGACGGCAGCTTATCCCACGGACAGGAAGCAATGATGAAAGATGAGATAATTCGTGAAGCGAAAGACCTGATTTTGACAATCAAAGTCAGGTCTCTCGCTTTGCTGCAGGGGGACCGAAGGAGGCTTCTTGGTGCAGGAACTGCCGTGGGAGCCGCTCTTGCCCTTGTTCTCGGCTTTGCCTTCTGTCTTCCGCGCGACCTTTTTGAAGGGGTTTCATACTCCACGGTCGTGGAAAGCCGTGAGGGAGAACTTCTCGGTGCGCGCACAGCTTCGGACGGGCAGTGGAGGTTCCCCTCTGCCATAGAGTCTTGCTCTGAGACCGTCTCACCTCGTTACAAAGCTGCACTCGTCCAGTTTGAGGACCGCCATTTCTATGTCCACAACGGAGTGAGCCTCCCCTCAATCGCTCGTGCGCTGAGTCAGAACCTTAGGGCAGGAAGGGTTGTGAGCGGAGGAAGCACCATAACGATGCAGACCATCCGGCTGAGTCGCCCCGCCTCTCCGCGAAATCTCCGGGAGAAACTTCTTGAGGCAGTCCTCGCCCTAAGGCTTGAACTTCGTCTATCCAAAGATGAAATTCTGGACCTTTATGCAGCCCACGCCCCCTTCGGAGGCAATGTGGTGGGCCTTGAGGCAGCCTCCTGGCGCTATTTCGGGCGTAGCGCAGCGGAACTTTCCTGGGCCGAGGCAGCAACGCTCGCGGTTCTGCCCAATTCTCCGGCGCTCATTCACCCGGGTCGCAACCGCGCCACTCTCAAAGCAAAACGTGACCGCCTTCTGGAACGCCTATATAATATAGGGATGATTGACTCCGAGACTCTTTCGCTTTCGCTCGAAGAGCCGCTTCCCGATGCTCCATACCCCCTTCCTCAGACAGCATTCCATCTCGTAGAACGCTGCAAGGCAGAATATCCCGGGCAGAGGGTCCGCACAGGAGTGGATGTCTATCTTCAGAGAAGGCTTGAGGGTGTGGTGAACAGGTGGAACGTGGAACTCTCTGTGGAGGGCATAAGGGATCTTTCTGCGGTCATTATCGATGTCTCAAGCGGAGAGGTCATCGCATATTGCGGCAATGCTCTCGGCGCTCGGAACAGGACGGCCTCACAAAACTCTCTCGCATTCAATGCAGATGCCTCCGCAAACGCTTCTTCCCAATCCTCAGGCCCTCGGGAAGGCGCCCTTGTGGACATCGCATCTTCCCCGCGCAGCACGGGAAGCCTCCTGAAGCCCTTCCTCTATGCAGCGCTTCTGCAGCGTGGCGACATCCTTCCGCACACACTGGTGGCAGACCTTCCAATCAGCCTTTCCGGATTCACTCCGCACAATTTTGACCTGCAGTATAGCGGCGCAGTCCCCGCCTCGGAGGCCCTCTACCGCTCCCTTAACATCCCGTATGTCAATCTGTTGAAAATGTACGGAGTGCAGAATTTCTACGACCTGTTGAAGCGCTCGGGGATGACCACTCTTTTCCGTACCCCGGACGACTACGGTCTCTCCCTCATACTTGGCGGAGCGGAAGGCAAACTACTTGATATGACACGAATGTACGCCGGAATGTCTGCGTCCTATCAAGGTATAACTTCTTGGCTTCCAAAGGATTGGCCGCTCACGGACAAGTGCGCTCTCTACTGGGTTTTCGATTCTCTGAAGGAACTCAACCGTCCGGACGAGATGGATTGGAGGATGGTGCAGTCCCTGCGCAAAGTGGCGTGGAAAACCGGCACAAGTTTCGGCTTCAGGGACGCCTGGGCAGTGGGAGTCACCACGCGTTATGCCGTGGGAGTCTGGAGTGGCAACGCAAACGGGGAGTCGGCGCCTTCCTTAATCGGAGCAAGAACAGCCGGTCCGGTGCTTTTTGACATATTCAATCTTCTGCCCTCATCTGCTTGGTTTGATGCTCCCGCTTACGGAGAATATGCGTGGGCTGAAGTCTGCAGCAAATCCGGACATCTTCGCGGGCAATTTTGCACCGAGTGTGACTCTCTGATGGTTCCTCTCGCTGCCTCGCGAAGCCGCAGCTGCCCCTATCACCGTCCTGTTCTTCTTTCCTCAGACGGCAAAAATCGTCTCTCGGCCCCGGAGAGCGGGTCCTATGTACGCAACTTTTTCGTACTTCCTCCGGCGATGGAGTGGTATTATCGCAAGCAACATCCCGAATACGAGCCGCTTCCTCCTCTAAGGAAGGGCACTGCTCTTGATTCGTCCACCCCGATGGAGTTCATCTATCCTGAGCCTTACGCCAAAGTCGCCATCCCGGACCTGGCGGATGGGAAAGAGGGTGAGATGATTTTTCGCCTCTCGCACATAAACCCTGAGACCGAAGTCTTCTGGCATCTGGATTCGGAATATATAGGAACAACTTCCTATTTCCATACGCTTTCCCTTCGTCCTTCCCGGGGCCGTCACACGATGACAGTAGTGGATGCCGACGGAAACAGTCTCTCCGTTTCATTCTCGGTCGCAAATTAAATTGCCCTCCCTTTATATATAACACCCCTCCCGAGGGGCGTTTTTTGTGTTTTGAGGGCGATTTTCGTAACGTTGCCATTTACAGGGAATTACGAGTTTGGGTGGGATGAGGGCGAAAAAAAGTTGCAAAAAAAATGAAAAAAAGTTGCGAAAAAATTTGGAGGTAAAGAAAAAAGGCGTACCTTTGCAATCCCTTTCGGAAACGGGGGTACGACAAGCGCCGCAAGGCGGTCGAAAAAGCCCTCTGGAAAGGCCCAGAAAGTTCATTGAAAAGACTGAGAGGAAGAAACCTGTAAGCTCAATCGACGCGAGTCG
>CAVJRU010000083.1:0-8682 GCA_963652025.1 bacterium | reverse complement strand
GGGCGAAGAACCGGGCGACTACAAGGTCTTCGTAGGCCACAGCTCAAAAGCCGATCTGAGCGCCGACTTCGCTGTTATGGAATAAGAGATATAATGAAAGAAGAGGGATGCCCAAAAGTCAAGCTTTGGCTTTTGGGCATCCCTCTTCTTTATGTGGTGGAAAAGATGTCGGAGTCAATATCTGTAAATTTCTGGTTTTTTTAGAATTTTATACCCGAAGGGGTTGATATATTTAAAAATTTAGTATTTTTGTACCCGAAAGGGATGATATGCCTTTAATGATAAAAATATTATACCCGATAGGGATTATCTAGCGATTGAAATACACTTTTAATGTGCAGCGATGACACTTGGTGAACACATAAAAAACAAACGGCACATTTTCCACTTGACGCAGGTGCAGCTTGCCGAGCGTTCCGGAGTGGGAATCCGCTTTGTTCGCGAACTCGAATCCGGCAAACCCACAGTCCAGTTAGACAAGGTAAATCAAGTTTTGGCTCTTTTCGGAGAAGAACTCGCTCCTCAAAAAATCTCAGAACGATGAAACGGGCAGCAATATATATAGATGAGTCCCTTTGCGGCATTTTGACGGAAGATAGCGAGGGGTACCACTTCCGCTATGACACGGATTATCTGCAGTCTCCACTTGCGAAGGCTCTCAGCCCGACGATGCCTCTGCAAAGTGAGGAATATGTAAAAGAAATGATGTTTCCTGTATTTGATGGACTGATTCCGGAGGGCTGGCTGCTGAACATTGTCCATAAAACCTGGAAAATAGACCCGAGAGACCGGATGTCCCTTCTTATTGCCTGCTGCAAGGACTGTATCGGGAATATCAGTGTAAGAGCAATCGAATCCACAAATAAATAATGGCTGGACTATGGAATCCCAAAAGAAATGTCTGTATTGTTATGAAGAACTGAGTGCTGGGGAGAGTGACTTTCACCCTTGCTGCGCCGAGAGAATTTTCGGCCGAAAGGCCGCTCCATCCTTTCCCTATACCCGTGACAATATAGATTCTCTGGCTCTCGAAGTCCTTCGCACCAGCGCCTCCGTTCCTGGAGTGCAGATGAAAATATCTTTGGAAATCAATCGTGGAGGCCGGAATGAACAGGACCGGCTTACGATAGTGGGTTTGTGGGGAAACTATATTCTAAAGCCTCAGAGCCCGACATACACTTCACTCCCAGAACTTGAAGACCTTACAATGAAAATGGCTTCAGTTTCCGGGATTGAAACCGCCCCACACAGTCTCATTCGGATGGCTGATGGAGAACTCGCCTATATAACCCGCAGAATGGACCGTACGGACGGTGGCGGGAAACTCTCTATGCTGGATATGTGTCAACTGACCAATCGTCTGACAGAACATAAATATCTCGGGTCATATGCCCAACTCTCCGAGGTCATCAGGAAATACTCTGCCGCATCAATGCTTGATGTTCAGAGGTTCTGGGAAATGGTCATTTTCTCGTGGATAAGCGGGAATTCGGATATGCACTGCAAAAATTTTTCGCTGATTGAAAGGGAAGGAATCGGCTATGTTCTTTCTCCCGCCTACGACCTCCTCGCGGTTCAACTCACGGGAATCGCCGACCCAGATGAACTTGCGATGCCTCTGAGCGGCTATCAAAGGGATGACCGCCATCCTCTGTCGGGCTATGACCGGGCGGAATTTCTTAAGGCGATGTCCCTCTGCGGCATCAGCACGAAGGTCGGCGGCAAACTGATAGACCGCCAGATCTCCTGCCGTGACAAATGGTTCACTTTGATAGAAAAGTCTTTCCTGTCCCCATCTCTTCAGGAAAAATATAAGACCTTGATTGATGTTCGTCTGGCGCGGTTGTGAACCTCTGCGAAATGGGATTTTTTTTGAACTAATGTCATTCTGCAGGATAATTTATGGCGACATTTGTCTCCTGCAAGAATGCCTATACACGGAATAACTGCAAAAACACTATGACACTGAAGCAACTGGAAGATATGTGGACGGACGCCCTCGAGAAGAAAACGGGCGGAGAATTCATTAAAGCTGTAAGGTCGGCCGCTCAAAAGAAAAGTATTATCTCACAGCAACTTGTCGGCAAATTGGAATCCTATGCGAATGAACTGCTGCCGGGGGAGCAGATTGCCGGGAGGGGCTACGAACACTTGGAACAGGCCGACAAATGGCGAATAACCCTTTATGGGCAGTTGCTTGCGGCGGCGATGATTCTTCAGCTCGCGACAAACTCGTCCAAGGGGCTGCGGAAAAATATGCTTAAGTTTCTTGAGGTCTCCTCTTTTGTCGTAAAATCCAATTATGATTTCATCGGGAAGGCTATAGATGCGCTCGAGTTTAATTTCAAGGAACTCGGGTATGACTGGAATGCCGTTGAGACAGCTTCCTCGCTGGATGTGCTTGCATACAAGGTTTGTTCGGAGTCTGTTATGGGCACAGCGCGGAATAATTTCGTGTTCAATGGGGCGGGGCAGGCCTGCATCCTGGATGGAGTATTGCAAATAAAATCCTCAGCCGGAGAAACGGCATCGACCAAGGCGTTCGGGGCGGATCAGGACAGAGTTCAGGTCTTCACAAGAAACACCAGGGACGAAAAACTCAAGACTTCGGATGTTGAGGATGCGGCCGAAATTGAGGCTTTTGCAAGAACCTTTGCCCAGACGCAGACCGAGACTCTCAAGTCCGCCCTTCACCCTCAGGGCTATAAACTCAATGTGGGGGACAAGGTGACCATAAAGTGTTTGTATAGGGGCACTGATGAGGAAGACCGTCCTATCATAAAGTGTGCAGCTCTGGACAGCCCGGATATGGCCGAAGGCCGCATTTTGGATGAAGAGCTGATTAAGGGAACATATACGGAAGATCTTATTGACTACTTCTATGATGACGACTGCATAGAAAATGCCATCGTCGTTGAAGCAGGGGAGAATCCGGTCTTTTCCATAAAGGATGCCTACGCTAAATTTTCCCGAGGGAAGGCTGAAGCGGATGTGAAAAAAAATACTGTTTTTGAGGCAAAGGCAGTTCAGATAGTGGACGACATCAAAAGAATCAACTGGATGACTGCGGGAGGATATGGGGGCATATCCCTGCTTATCGACGGAGTCGATGAAGGTGACATAAAGCCGCTGAGTATAAGCAGCATTCAGAGTAGAACCGGTGACCTGTTCATCAACGTATGTCCTCCGAAATATGACTCCGACAGTCCTGTCGTCAAATTCGATGAAGAATCTGTACTTTCCGACTTCATAGTGAATGTGAAAACGGCTCTGGAGAATATCCGTAAAAAGGACATCGGGACAAAAGACTCTCAACCGGATGAACAGGCCTGGATTATGAGTCTGTCACGGATAATGTCCCGAAAGACATCTGAGAGGGATTCTATGGAAACCTACAGAAGACTTCTGTGCAGTGAATTCCTCTCTCGTCTGTCGGGAGACGCTGAGGGCGAGAAAATTTATGGCGCGCAGGCATCATATCTCGGAAAATGCATAGAATACGCTCAGACCGGGGCATTGTCGAAAAGTTCTAAACCGGATGGCCTCTCCGAAGAACAAAACCGCGTTCTTGACATCCTTTCAAATGCGGGAAATCCGGAGAATGTTTCGCTCTTTGCTTCTATGTTCACGCCGGGCGGCCTCTCCGACGTCACCAACAGCATACTTTCTCTGCTCATTTCTCTCAGTACTTCCCGCAAATACAGGGACGAGATTTCCGCCACTCCGGACAAGGTAAGGAAGGCAATCTGCAAAATCCTCGGCGTAAGCGACAGGTTCCGTGCCTCAGAGGCCATCGTGTGGGGTAAATATGGAAAGGGTGAGAACCAGAAACTGGAGTTTAAGGCTTCATACGTCAATAGGAACGACGGCAAGGGGCCGGATCTGGATTACCAGGGCCGCGGCCAGGTCTTCGAGGCTGTATGCGGGTTCCTGAACAGCGACGGCGGGACGGTTTACATCGGTGTGGACGACAAAACCGGCGACCCCATCATCTCTGAAGATTACGGCATAAAGGGAGATATCAGGTGGCTGACAGAGAACTATGCCAAAGTCAATGAAAGGGGAATCAAACTGCTTGGCCACCCTGTCCCTAAGGCCGACAGCCTCGACCACTTCATCCTTTTTCTCAATGCCGAAAAGGAGAGTTATTTCAGTCCGTCTCTGCAGAAGAACATCACCATCGAGGCTACGGAGGATCAGGACGCCATAAGGATAACGGTGAGCCAATCGCTGTATGAAATCGCATTTCTTTACAAGAGCGGTCTGGACAGGGAAGGCGGCATCGCATATATGCGTGACGGAAACAGCACGGTTCCTATGTCCGACCGCGATATGGAGCAGAGACTTATGTCCCTTAAGAGCATCCGGAAGGAGATGGGATTCATTGTCAAGCTTCGGAAGGCGATAGACCGGAAGCATAAGGTCATCCTGAAGGACTATGCGAGCGGCAACAGCGGAACCATACGTGACCGTTTCGTAGTCCCGATTAACCTCTTCTACAACGACGAGAATGTCTATTGCTGGGACCTCGAAGAGAATGATTTCAAGCAGTTCCGCCTCTCGAGGATAGGTGAGGTTGAAACGGATATCGACGACCCGGTGTACACTCACGCGTATGAGCCGAGGGAGGCCGACGTCTTCCGCTGGATTAACGAGAATGAGAGCTACCACGTCAAGGTGCGGATGGAGGTCGGTGCGCGCAACTACCTTCTTGAGGAATACTCCAACGCCAAAAATCTGCCCGAGCAGGAGCTGTATGAGGATGAGGACGGAAAATGGATACTCGACACCAGACTTCAAGGCCTGGGCGCGATGCGCAGGTTCTTCCTCGGTCTCGCTGACAAAATTGAAATCCTCCCGACCGAAGATTCAGAGAAACTGAAGAGTGACATAAGGGAATATGTCAAGGGAAACCTCAAAGAGTATATCGGATAGGGGCGGCAAAACTCATAAGTCTGGGATTTTTTACCTCATAAGTTTGGGATTTCTCGTAAAACCTTGATGAATTTTACACTTCGGCGAAAAGTCTTTTGAGGACGGGCCAGTGGCAGATGTGGGCGACGCAGTGCTGCGGAAGGAGGGAACAGAAAACCAGGGCCAGCTTCGCTATGAAGGACGGGATGTAAATCCTCTTGCCCCGCCAGAGGGCCTTCAGAGCGTTGCGGACAAGCCCCTGCGGGTAAATCATCACCCCGAGACGGTGCGCAAGTTTCCTGAGGCTTGGCTTGAGCTTAATCAGAGGAGTGTCCACTGCCGAAGGGCAGACTGTCGTCACATTCACACCGTAGTCCCTCAGCTCGTGCCAGAGGGAAGTGCCCAGGCTCTTGGAATAGGCCTTGGTGGCTGAGTAGGTGGAGATTGTCGGATAGGGCATATAGGCTGCGAGGGAGGACATAATGAGGATTTTCCCCGCCTCGCCCCGGTGGATTTTTCCCGCCCTGCGAGCCTTCCTGCTGCCAGGTTTAGCACCTTCGGCAACCGCCTTTTCCGTGCGCTCTCGGGATAGCTCCAGAGCCCTTCGCTTCATATCCGCCCCGAAAAGCCGGCAGAGGTGGGTAGTCGCAAGACAGTGCACCCCGACGATGAGGTCCACCTTGTACGCCGGAGTGTTCTCCAAGTGGTTCCAGATCAGAAGTCCGGCATTGCTGATGAGAACGTCCACCGTGTACCCCTCCGCTTTTGTCCAATTGTAGAGCTCCTCGCAGGCCTCGCTCTTGGAAAGGTCCGCATAGTAAGGCACGGCCTTCACCCCGAAATCCTTTTCAATCTGTGCCGCTACGGCCTTGTTGTCTTCGTCTCTATTGCTGACTATCAATATGTTATGACCTTTTGCGGCCAGCTGACGTGCATACTCGAGCCCCATTCCCGAAGAAGCCCCGGTTACAAGGGCAAAGCGATTTTCTTGTGTTTCCATAATGTGCAGATATATTCCTCTCCCTCCTCCATCTCGCGCTCTTTTGTCTTTTCCAATTTTCAAAGCATCGCAAAAGTACAAAATAATTTGTGGACCAACGCATAAAAATCACTAACTTCGCAAGTTCGGGCACTTATGGGCTCGAAACCAAAGAAAATAAACATTCAATTATGAGAAATCTCTATATCACCGACACCCTTTCGAGAAAAAAGGAACTGTTTGAACCGATAAACCCGGGTAGGGTAGGACTCTATGTCTGCGGCCCTACGGTCTATGGCGAAGCCCACCTTGGACACGCGCGCCCGGGAATTACCTACGACGTCCTTGTGAGGCTTCTTCGTCACCTTGGATATAAAGTGCGCTATGTCAGGAACATAACCGACGTGGGACACCTTGTGGGAGATGCCGATGAGGGTGAGGACAAAATCGCAAAGAAAGCGAAACTCGAACTCCTGGAGCCGATGGAGGTGGTGCAGAAATACACCCTTGCCTACCACGAGTCTATGCGTTCGCTCAATGTCGCTCCGCCTTCAATCGAGCCGCGTGCTTCGGCGCATATCATTGAGCAGGAGGCGCTTGTGAAGAAAATCCTTGACTCTGGCTATGCCTATGAAAGCAACGGTTCCATCTACTTCGACGTTGTGAAATACAATAAGGACCACCGCTACGGCATCCTTTCAGGGCGCACGCTTGACGACACTCTCGAGGGCACACGCAACCTTGACGGCCAGGACGACAAGAGGGCTGCATACGACTTCGCTCTCTGGAAGAAAGCCTCTCCGGAGCACATTATGAAGTGGCCTTCACCGTGGAGCGAGGGCTTCCCGGGCTGGCACCTGGAGTGCTCGGTTATGAGCGAGAAATATCTCGGAAAGGAATTTGACATCCACGGCGGCGGAATGGACCTTATGTTCCCTCACCACGAGTGCGAGATTGCCCAGAACGTGGCTTCAAGAGGCTGCGTCGGGGTGAAGTACTGGATGCACAACAATATGATTACCATCAACGGCAAGAAAATGGGTAAATCGCTTGGCAACTTCATCACTCTCAGCGAGCTGTTTGCCGGCACCCATCCTCTTCTCGCTCAGGCGTACAGCCCGATGACGGTGCGCTTTTTCATTCTTCAGGCCCACTACCGCAGCACCCTTGACTTCAGCAATGAGGCTCTCCAGGGCGCTGAAAAGGGACTCAAGAGGGTTATGCAGGCCTATCGCGACCTTCTTTCGCTCTGCAAGGCTGCAGGCGTGGAGAGCAGCGTGAAGGGCGAGAATGGAAGCGACGCAGCGGCTCTCAAATATGGCGAGTTCATCTCAGACGTTGCTCCTGACGCTCTTGCCGAAGGGGCATCCGAGGCGGTCCGCAAGCTGATTGATGGAGTTTACAACGCTCTTTGCGACGACCTCAATACTTCAGTTGCCCTTTCAGGCATTTTTGAGGCCGTGAAGATGATAAATTCTGCGAAAACAGCAAAGGCCGGTGCTGAAGGAAGCCTCAGCAGAGAGGACCTCACCGCGCTTTTGAGACTTTTCGACGACATCGTGTTCGGCGTTCTCGGTCTTCGTGACGAGGAGACTTCCGACGGCGGCTCCAAGGCTATGGAAGTGATTGACGGCCTTATGGGAATGGTGCTCGAAGAGAGAAAGGCGGCTAAGGCGGCGAAGGACTGGGCGACCAGCGACCGCATCCGCAATGAGCTGAATGCGCTGGGTGTTGCGATTAAAGATACGAAAGACGGCACCGAGTGGAGCCTTAGCTAATGAAACTGATTTCTTGGAATGTTAACGGCCTTCGGGCGGTGTGCGGGAAGGGTTTTGCGGACCTGTTTCTCGGCTTTGACGCTGATGTGGTCTGCCTTCAGGAAACCAAGCTGCAGGCGGGCCAGATTGACCTTGAATTCCCGGGCTATAGGAGCTACTGGAACTACGCTGAGAAAAAGGGCTACTCCGGAGTGGCAGTTTACACTCGGGTGGAACCCCTTTCGGTCCGCTACGGCATCGGAGTTGAGCCTCACGACCACGAAGGCAGGGTCCTGACTCTCGAATTCCCGGAGTTCTACCTTGTCTGCTGCTACACCCCCAACTCCCAAAACCCCGACACGCCGGGCGAACTTCCCAAGAGGCTCGGCTACAGAATGGAGTGGGAGGACGCCTTCCGGGAGTATGTCACCGCGCTCCATAGGGGCGGTTTCAATAGTCTAGGCTCCAAGGGACTTCCTGAAACGGGGCTCTTCGATGAACCTTCTTCAAGTGAAAGCTCAGGCGGGGCCAAACCAGTTGTAATCTGCGGCGACCTTAATGTCGCCCACAAGGAAATAGACCTCAAGAACCCAAAGACCAACACGAAATCCGCCGGATTCACCCCGGAGGAAAGGGAGAAAATGACGCGGCTTCTTGAAAGCGGTTTCATCGACACCTTCCGCCATTTTCACCCCGACGAAAAGGATGCCTATTCCTGGTGGTCCTACCGGATGCGCGCCCGCGAGAAGAACATAGGGTGGCGCATAGACTACTTCCTCGCCACCGAAGACCTCTCCCCAAGGCTCCGCTCCGCCTGCATCCTCTCCACCGTCGCCGGCTCCGACCACTGTCCCGTCAGCCTGGAGATAGAATAATCTGATGATTGTGGGCAAAAATGGTCCCTGGTGGACGACCACGCTTCGGATGGTACGGTGCAACAAAAAACAAAACGAGCGCTTCAAAATCTGAAGCGCTCGTTTGCGGTGCGGAAGGGACTCGAACCCTCGACCTCCGGCGTGACAGGCCGGCATT